>NZ_JADEXP010000499.1 GCF_015207065.1 Leptolyngbya cf. ectocarpi LEGE 11479
CCCAAGAAGAAGTGCAAGGAACGGCTGTTGTTGAAGGATGCGTATTGGAAGATCAGACGACCGAAGTAGCCGTGGGCTGCAACGATGTTGTAAGTCTCTTCTTCCTGACCAAACTTGTAACCATAGTTCTGAGACTCGACTTCAGTGGTCTCACGAACCAAGGAAGAGGTCACCAGAGAACCGTGCATCGCGGAGAACAAAGAACCGCCGAAGACGCCAGCCACACCTAACATGTGGAAGGGGTGCATCAGGATGTTGTGCTCAGCTTGGAAAACAAGCATGAAGTTGAACGTACCGGAGATACCCAGAGGCATACCATCAGAGAATGAACCCTGACCGATGGGGTAGATCAAGAAGACTGCAGTTGCGGCTGCTACAGGAGCAGAGTAAGCAACACAGATCCAAGGACGCATACCCAAACGGTAGGAAAGTTCCCACTCACGACCCATGTAGCAGAAAACGCCGATGAGGAAGTGGAAAATGACCAGCTGGTAAGGGCCACCGTTGTACAACCACTCATCTAAGGAAGCCGCTTCCCAGATGGGGTAGAAGTGAAGACCGATAGCGTTAGAGGACGGGATAACAGCACCCGAAATGATGTTGTTACCGAGTAGTAAAGAACCCGCAACGGGCTCGCGGATACCGTCGATGTCAACGGGAGGAGCGGCGATGAAGGCAATGACGAAGCAGGCAGTGGCAGCTAGTAGTGTGGGAATCATCAGAACGCCGAACCAGCCTACGTAGAGGCGGTTTTCGGTGCTAGTGATCCACTCACAAAACTGGTTCCACAGGTTAGCGCTGTTGCGCTGTTGTAGAAGGGTAGTCATGAGTTAAATAATTGCGGGTAGCGAACGAAGAACGAACGCAGTGAACTTATGTATGTACTTAATATAGCGCTTAAGTTTAAGTTTTGTAACTATCTTTAGGCATAGATTAAAGGCTTAACGCTAAAACCCCCTGCGATCAGCATGATTTATCGCAGGGGGAAGAATTGGGCTGGATTGCCAAAAGGCGTTTGGCTTAAAACGATGCGCTCAGCCACGCACTGATGAGAGTTGCTAGCCTATACATAGCAGTCCAAGACCGTCTTGTGCCTCGAACTGCTTAGGAGCAGCCATCTGCGCAGCATAGACAGCAACCTTGGCATCATTTTGAGGGCGATTTGTCATTGTTAGTGTCCTTAAATCTATGCATTTAGGCATACACATTTTGTTGTTGAGCTGTGTCTTGATGCAGAGATAGCGATATTCAAACCCAATAAGAAGCCTCCACAGGCACTAGGGCTTATGGAGGCTTCGGTTTAGATATAGAGGGTTAAGCAATACAGTATTCTGTCTACTTAGATATACGGTTCAGGCTAGGAAGTTATGCAATAACGTGCTTTGTCTGTAAATCCACTGTATGCCGAGATGAACTATACACACTCCCTTTACTGGAGCCTTTCACTGTTTCCTTACACAACGCTCAATTTTTTCTAGTTTGGGTGTGTGATCACAGCGTAGTGAGCTGCTTTGATATTGACTGGAGGATTAATGGTAAATCTTTTGCCTTGGCCCAGTAATCTGCTTCAACAGCTCTGTATTCTAGTAAAAAATTTAAAACACAACAGCACCCAGAACGATCTGCCTGAGAAACTCTTCTAAATGGAACAAAGCTATCCAGAGTTGTTGTGTAAAGAGATTATCTTCACTCAAAACAATACTCTCTAGTGCAAGTAAGAAGAACTATCAGTGACCTGTTTGGATGCTGGTATTGATCTTTCAAACGATTCTACTGAGATATCGATTGGTGACCTCCTCTGTTGTGGTTATAAGCTTTTCAGCTCATGTATTAAGCATATTCTTAGAGGTGAGCAATGTCTTTTCTTCGACATAAACGTTAACGATGTTGACTATTGAATAGTCTCAACGGCCTTGGTTTGATTGTTGAGGTAAACAACCTGGATTTTATGCTCGACCGTTGTTTTTGTCCGGGCATCTAGAGCGTCTAGCCGAGTAGCTTGAATATCTTCGATGGCCTTGGTCTGATTGTTGAGGTGCTCCAGGCGTAGCTTGTGGACAGAATTCTTAGTGCGAGCATCCAGGGCTTCGAGGCGAGCTGATTGGAGGTTGAAGCTAGTGGGCTTGGCGGCAGCGATGGGTGCAACAGCAGCGGATGCAACCAGAACAGTTAAGGCGGAAAGCAGTGTGCGTTTCATAGTTAAAGCTCCTTGGGGGATTCAGTAACTTCATTAATTACAAGAATGCCGGAGCTAGCTGAACGTCATCTGACCGATAACTGAACGTTGGTTAAGGGGTTTCTGAGATTAGCTGAGCAAATGTAGTGATGGAGAGCACAAGCCGTAAAATACGCGGTTGCTGATTGTGGGCAATGAACCGATCTGTGCAATATGCTATCAGCCAATATTCTGCAGATAAGGCTATACCGGGGAGCAGCAACGCCTAAAATACTAAAGCTTGGTCTGGAATCTGGAGGATAGGGTGTGTCTGAAGTGGGGGCAGTGGAGCGTTCCGCCGATTGGTCGTGGCCATGGTGGCCGCTGGTGCCGCTGTATCCCTATGGTCAGCGACGTACTCTGCGCCGTGAGGTCATTGCTAACCAGGTTTGGACCTTTGACCAAATGCAGGGCATTTTGTATGTCGTAGTGCCTATCCGGATGACTGTCATTCGCTTGGCTGCTGGCGGTTTGCTAGTCTATGCGCCTGTTGCACCTACCCCTGAGTGTATTCGCCTAGTGCATGAACTTGAGGCTGACCATGGGGATGTGAGATACATCATTTTACCGACGGTGACGGGTCTAGAACATAAAGTATTTGTTGGCCCCTTTGCCCGTAAGTTTCCCTCAGCTCAGGTGTATGTCGCCCGCCACCAGTGGAGCTTTCCGCTAAATCTGCCCCTCAGCTGGCTAGGGTTTCCCATGGGGCGCACCCACTGGCTACCCGAAAATCCTGCCGATGCTCCCTTTGGTGATGAGTTGGACTATCGAGTGCTGGGGCCAGTCAATTTAGGCATTGGTCCTTTTTCAGAAGTGGCTATGCTACACCGTGCCTCGAAAACCTTGTTGGTGACGGATTCTGTGGTGTCAATTCCTGCTAATCCGCCACCGATTGTGCAGTTGGATAGCTATCCGTTGTTATTCCATGCCAAGGATAGTGCTGCCGATGCACCTACAGATACTGCTGAGAATCGCCGCAAGGGATGGCAGCGAATTGCGTTATTTGCGTTTTACTTTCGCCCCGATGCGCTGAAAGATCCTCAGTGGTGGCGTGTGTTGCGAGAGAGTAAGCAGTCTGCGGATCGGTCTAAACGGGCTTACTTTGGGCTGTACCCGTTTGACTGGGAGCCTACCTGGCAGCGATCTTTTGAC
>NZ_JADEXP010000500.1 GCF_015207065.1 Leptolyngbya cf. ectocarpi LEGE 11479
GATCCAAGGTCATCGTCAGGCGTCCTTACCCTCTCAGCTAGTGGTTGCACCCGGTGCCAGCACCCTTTTGATGAATGCCCCCATTCCGGTGGCGGAGCTGGATCCCCCCATTAATGGCTGTTCCACCTTGCTCCAGCTAGACAGCAGCGGCCCGGTCTATGTGGCCAGTCTGGCTGAGTCTGCCAATGTCGATGGCAATGGGAGTGAAACTGCCCCCACCCTGGCCCAGTGGGAAACCCTATTACAAAATTCGGGGGTGGCTGGACCTCGCGATCGCATCCCTACTCCCATTACTGACAACCCAGAACAGATTATCTATGGTCGGGTAGCCGGTGTCGCCCAAGGCTCTAGCTGGACAGCTACAGTCACCGACGGAGACGACGGAGACACCGCCGATGCGGACAAGCTGACCATTCCGGCATCAGGCGAAGCCATTTCCTACGGCATTAGCACCCTCTATGGCGGGCAGCTGGGCACAGAGCAAAACCAAAGCGCTCAGATGCTGGTGCGCTATGACGATACCGCCTATCAGGCCCATGGTAACTATGGCGTAGAGTACGACCTCACATTTCCACTCTACAATCCCACTGATACCCCTCAAACTATCACCCTGGCCCTCGAAACACCGATCAAAGAAGATCGCCTCTCAACCGCAGGTCTGCAGTTTTTTGAGCCGCTTCCCACTCAAACCTTCTTTCGGGGTCCCGTCCAGATTAAATACCGCGACGATCGGGGGCTGCCTCGCATTCGCAATATTCATCTGGTGCAGCGCCGAGGACAGCAGGGCGATCCCCTGGCCACCGTTACCCTTGCCCCTCAAGAAAACCGCCGAGTAGAGATAATTTTGCGCTATCCGCCCGACTCAACACCGCCCCAAGTAATCACGATTCAAACCGATTAAATTGGCCTTGCTGCTCGCAATATCTCAGTCAGTGCTCTCTTTTCCCAACATCTCATCGAGAAATTCCGGCTAGGGAGTCACCACCTCAGTAAACATACTTGAACTAGTATGACTGGCACGTTATGCTCGTATCACAAGACACAGGGGGTAACCGATTCACTTGCTCCAGTTGCTGTCGTTTGCCAAGGATAGGAGCTGGAGAAATTTTCAACGATTTTTCAACTACTTTTTTGTGGCTTTGACTATAACTCAGTCACTCATAGGTGTAGGGTAGTGCCCGAGCATGTCACACGCATCAGTTATTCGTGAACTCGATCAAAAAATTCAACGAGCTAAAAAAGGACTATTTACTGGAATCCTCGCCATTGGTATAGAGTCGAAACCCGACTCAGATGTTGAATGGTTTCTGTACTTTCTCGTTGGACAAATTGTGTGGGCCAGTGCCCACACTCATCCCAAACGTCGCTGGCACCGACAGTGCCTTAAGCACTCTTCAAAACTGACCCCAAAAACAAGTCATCCCAGCCCCTGTCACGCTCGGAACTATAAGACATTGGCACAGCTGGTCATGCACCAAAAGTTTGACCGTGAGCAATTTTCTGACATCGTTAGGGGGTGCATCTCTGAAGTTCTGTTTGATATCCTGCATGCCGCAACCTTAGAATCGCAAACATCAAGGGCAACGCTAATGTATAAAGCCAGCTCCCGAAAAGGGGCTAGTTTTCCTTGCATTGGTCTACAACGAACCCAGATCTGGGAGCATGTCCAGCAGGATTGGCAAGATTGGCAACAGGCTAACCTGCTGGGTTATTGTCCGAATCTGGCCCCTACGATTGTACAGCCTGAGATTTTACAGGAGCGAACATCGCCTGACCTATTTCAAATCTTAAAAAAGATAGCAAACGGTCAACAAACCCTACGAGATTTAGCTGTAAACACCCAAAAGCCGTTGATAGCAATTACCCGAGCACTGGCTCCCCATATTCGTCGAGACTTGATCAAACTCGTCCATGTGGATGATTTGTCCCCAACTGTCAGTTCGAAACAGGTGTCTGACTCAAAACTCTCTTCCTATAGAAAAAAACTTTTCAACAGCGCCGGATTTAATCATAGCCCAGGCATAGTCTATATCGACGATAATCCCGCCGATAGTCAGACCATGGCTGACATTTTTCAAGGGTCAGGCTATCGCTACATCAATATTGCTGATCCCATGCGGGCCTTAACAACGGTCCTAGCGCTAAAACCGCAGCTAATTTTTCTAGACTTAGTCATGCCAGTGGTTAATGGCTATGAGCTATGTGCTCAAATTCGGCGTATTTCAGCGTTCGAAGCTGTTCCCATTATTATCATGACTAACAACCATGGTATTCCTGATCGAATCCGAGCAAAACTTGTCGGTGCAAATGGTTTTTTGGGTAAACCGATCCAGGCATCACAGGTGTTAAAGATAGCTATCAAATATTTGCAACCGGTGCCCATGGCTCAGCCAAACTCCACTTATGAACAGAGGCTATTTGGTTGACTTTGCTCAAAAGGTATTGTCAGTGCCCATGGGCAATATTGTTTGCAGAGAACAAACCATACTTCTGGCATTGTTTTTCAAAAGACTTTTTAATTTCAATGTAGTGTAGAATACGTTGACTCTCAATTTTGTCAGATAAAAATGCCCAAGGGTATCAATGCTTGCTATGCCTCACTGAGGCAACTATTCAAACCCTTGTTTGACATCAAACAAGTGCCCCGTTCTGTTGTTTGGTTAGCGACGTTAGATGCTGTTTTTTGTCTGGCCTATGTTGGTACCTACCTGCTTGCTCCCGCGCATTTCGGTTTTGCCAGATATTGGGATCTCGACTTTGAAGGAGGGATTGCCACCTGGTACTCAATGTTGAAGTTGTTGAGTATTGCCATACTTGCCACAGTGTTTGTCCGGAGAAAAGTAGCCGAAGGTCAAGGCTCGCCTGTACTATTTGGGCTACCAACAATTTTTCTGGCTATGGCCATTGACGAAATAGCTCGACTGCATGAGCGAATTGGCAAATTTAGCGATATTTTGTTGCCGGATGGTAGTCGAGCTAATACCCCTTTTCAAGAAACGGGCCTATGGATATTTCTGGTGGGAATTCCGTTTATTGTCTTTTTCCTATGGTGGATATATAGATTCAAGAAAAAGCTAGCTGGGTATGGTGCCGAAGTTAGAATGCTAGGAATGGGCGTGTTTCTTTTGCTGTTAGGTGCCCTGGGTGTGGAATTTTTATCTAACTTTTTATTCGATGATTTTACTCAACTGGTGGGGATTACCCTCGAAGAAGGTCTGGAAATGCTAGGGGCAACGGTTATATTTTGGGCGGTGTTAGCTATGGTGAGGAAAAAACACCCAGTTGCTCCATTTCGAAACCGGTAGTTTTGCTCTCTAGTCGCCCATTACATTTTTTTGAACGTACCATTCGATTTTATGGCTATAC
>NZ_JADEXP010000501.1 GCF_015207065.1 Leptolyngbya cf. ectocarpi LEGE 11479
TTGGGCACGACTGAGACTGCTAGTGTAGGCTTTAGGCATGGCTCACGCAGGGCTAGAGATTTATGTAAACTTCAGCCTACACTGTGTGAGCTTTTTTACCCCTTGGAACCCTTTTCATACATCCTCTAAGAGTTTGGATCTGTAGGAGACAGTAAATTTGAGAGGATTCCATTTAAATCTAACATTACTATCAAACAGGGGCTGATTGAGATAGTTCCAGAGTGCAAAGAAGAGAGAAAATTTGCGGGATGGTGCAGTCATAAGCCAAATACCCCCCAAGGAATCGACATTAAAATTCAATGCTGAAGTTTCTGAAAAAGACATCATCAGTCCCCCTATTTCTCCTAGCGTTAAGAAGCTGGGAGTACCTTTGATTAGTCAATGTTTCAAAATTAAAGCTCTAAAGCCCAAACTAGGCGGCTGAGCCACCAGTATGATATGGAACTCCACGATACTTCAGGTCAAAAATTGGCTGAGATATTGCTTTGACCAAGTTGTGGAAGTGGAATGTAGCACCTCGATACTTACCGACGTCTTCGCTTTCAGAAATTGCAACCTTGGGAACCTTGTATTCATAGCTAACGCCGCGATATTTGAGTTTCATAGTGTCCCCCTAATATTCTTTAAATTTGGAGATATTTCTATCCCACTTTGATGCTAAATAAAAAGTATGAGATTTTTGTGAAGCTTAGTCCTATAACTCATTGTATAAAGGCCAAGGTCTGCTATCTGGTGTCGTTGACCTACAATCCTTTGTTACCATAAGGTATTGGGCACAGGCAGACTGCGATGACGCAACCGCTGACTTGTCAGCTCGCATCGTCCTAAATGGTGCTTCGCCCCCCTAGCGGTAACAGAGAAACGCATCATATTTCTCAATCACGAGGCGACATATCAGGATAGTAGACGTTGAATAGAAGTGACGGCAAGTGGCATGTTCCAGGCACCTCTCGAGCAGTTTCAACCCTTTTCACTGACTCACCTCATCATTGTTGGCAACCTGACTGCAATTTGGGGACGCATTATCAACTGGAGTTTACATCACCATAGAACAAAGCAATTAACCAAACTGGAGAAGGGACTTGCCACCGTTTATATACTCCTGTGGAGTATGTTTCATGGTTGGTGGTTGCTACCTCCCAACTTTGAGCCAGCAAGTTCGTTACCCATTCATATCTGTGACATTGTGGGGTTGGTAATGCCGTTATCTCTGATTTGGCGAAAACGGTGTCTGATCGCATTACTCTACTTCTGGGGTCTTGGTTTTAGCCTACAAGGTCTGTTAACCCCCGATTTACAAATGGGGCTACTAAGTCCTCTGTTTTGGCTCTTCTGGTTCTATCACGCCACCATTGTGGGTACTGCAGTCTATATGATAATAGTCCACCGATTTCGACCAACACGACGAGACTATCGTTGGGCAGTGAAAGCAGGACTGATTTATTTCGCCTGTGTTTTTCCGATCAACGCTATCTTTGGCTTGAACTATGGCTATCTAGGCAATCAGCAACCAGGTCAACCTTCACTGATTGATTGGTTGGGACCATGGCCATGGCGAGTGGGAATTATGGTAGCCCTTGCCTGGGTAGGAATGACTCTTTTACTTGTGCCCTGGGAATGGAACCAAAAGACTAGCTCAACGAAACTGTGAGCTGGGGAATCAGATTTTTCATAGCTGTTTCCAGCGCCTGATAATCGCGCTCAAGCTGTTGACCTTTCCGTGCCAGCCATCTTTCACAATCTAATCCGGACTGGTAATTGTCTTATCTTTGCCAGATAATCATGTAGCTCATGGGGTTTAAGATGACACAGATCTCGAGCTAATTCATTCATTTTCAATGGCTTGGGTAGTAGAGGCATGCAAACTTCTCTCATCAGCCCTAGAATCTGGGGTGCTGCAATGATAATAAGCTGTTGAACGTGTTGAGCCTCAGCCAGATCTAATAAGGTTTTAGCAATAGATTTAGCAAATCGCCGTTCAAATTCAATTTTATGGCTCTGCCGATGGTCGTCATATCTGTGAGACTGACCGCTCGCGCCACGGTTGCGCCCTGATTGAATATTTGACCATAACGCCTTACCAGGCAGTTCTCCCTCGGAACTTGTTATACCTTTATGCTCAACTAACGTTAGATGCTCTGGATCCGGTACAGGCAAAGGTGCTGGTTCTAACGTGAAGAAACGAGCAACGGCTCCATTGATTGTAGCAACAAGAAATTTACTCATAGATTGTCTCCAGTAACTACGTGGAGTTTTATGTCACTAAACTAGAGAAACTCCTACTTAAATTATATTTCACGCTTTGCTGACATTCTACTCTTCATAAAGAATGTAACCAGCGTTCAATTTAGATGTGGTTTCATCTGAGAATACAGACGCTATCCTAGTTACTAGGATAATCCTATCGTTGACTAGTTGTGTAATTTGATTCTGAGATACATCTTGTAATCTCTTTGCTTATGACAAGCTTATTTCAGTCTGGGCATAAATGGCGGACCCAGATTCTAGTAATAATCTTGACTGTCTTTTTGCTCCTAGTAGTGCCGATTAAGGCAGCAGTCGCCGACAATGTCGATGTGTACTTTTTTCACAGCACAGCCTGTCCCCATTGCCTACGCCAGAAGCCTCTGATGGAGGACATTGACACCTATAATCCTAATGTAAAGGTGCATCTGATTGAAGTTAGTGAGGATCCTCAGACCTGGCAAGATTTTAGAGAACGATACAACATCAGGTCTGGGGCTGTGCCGCGTACCTTTGTCGGTGAAATGAGCTTTGTCGGCTATAGCGAGAGCGATGGTCCGTTGGAATATGTCCCGGCCTATGGAGGATATATCGGCTACCGAAATCAGATTTTGGCTGCGATCTCAACTGCCGTCGGCCACGAGTTGCAATTAGACACAGCAACAAAACCCTGGCAATTTCCCTGGTTAGTACTGGGGTTACCGAGCCTATATTTAACCAGTTTCCCATTATTAAGAAGTCGTCTGCAATCCGCTCAGGCTCGACGCTATTGGTGGGGTGGCTTAGGAGCCACCTGTCTGCTCAGTGTGTTTCTGCTAGTAAGCCTCACACCAGATACAATCATCAAGACCTTTGCTCAACAGTTACCTTTTCCACTATTTGTCTCAACCATTGCCCTGGCTGATGGATTTAACCCTTGCGCCTTTACTATCTTAATCATTTTGTTGTCGTTGCTCACTCACACCAAACGACGAAGAGATATGCTTCTGATTGGGGGAACGTTTATTACCACATCGGCTGTGATGTATTTCCTGTTTATCATGGTAATGATTGGCATGGGGGCGTTGCTATTAGAG
>NZ_JADEXP010000502.1 GCF_015207065.1 Leptolyngbya cf. ectocarpi LEGE 11479
CTATATATATGATTAATTGTGTAGACGGCGGTTACCGCCGCTACAGGCGCAGTGGGAGAAACCTAGCGGATGGGAAAGGTCGTCGGTATTGACCTCGGTACTACCAACTCAGTTGTCTCAGTCATCGAAGGTGGCAAGCCGGTGGTCATTGCCAATACAGAGGGTATGCGAACCACACCTTCGGTTGTGGCATTTAGCAAAGATGGGGAGCGTTTGGTGGGGCAAATGGCGCGGCGTCAGGCGGTGCTTAACCCTCAAAATACGTTTTACAACGTTAAGCGCTATGTGGGTCGTAAGTATACAGAACTTAGCTCCGATTCAAAGCGGGTTCCCTACACTGTGCGCAAAGATGAAGCAGGCAATGTCAAAATTCGCTGTCCCCGTCTAGATAAGGACTTTGCCCCAGAAGAAGTGTCGGCGATGGTGCTGCGGAAGCTGGCGGAAGAGGCCAGTCGCTATATGGGGCAGCCGGTCACGGGGGCAGTGATTACGGTCCCTGCTTATTTTAATGATGCTCAGCGTCAGGCGACCCGAGATGCCGGGCGGATTGCGGGCTTAGAGGTCAAGCGGATTCTCAATGAGCCGACAGCGGCGGCGCTGGCCTATGGGTTAGATCAGCAGTTTAATCAAACTATCCTGGTATTTGACCTGGGTGGCGGCACCTTTGATGTGTCGATTTTAGATGTTCGTAACGGCGTGTTTGAGGTTAGATCGACCAGCGGTGACACCCAGCTGGGTGGGGTGAACTTTGACAAAAAAATTGTTGACTGGCTAGCGGATGAATTTCTAGAAACGGAGGGAATTGATCTGCGCCGGGATCGGCAGGCGCTGCAGCGTTTAACCGAAGCGGCTGAGAAGGCTAAGGTCGAGCTATCGGGCTTGCCCACTGCTGAGATTAATTTACCGTTTATTACGGCCTCAGCTGATGGGCCTAAGCATATCGAGAAAAAGCTGTCGCGATCGCACTTTGAGACCCTCTGTGCTGACCTGATCGGTCGTCTACGCGCTCCGGTACAGCAGGCGATGAATGATGCCCGACTCTCCCCCTCGCAAATCGATGAAATCGTTCTAGTGGGTGGTTCTAGCCGGATGCCGATGGTGCAGCAGCTAGTGCGGTCCATGCTGAGCAAAGAACCTAGCCAAAATGTGAACCCCGATGAGGCCGTGGGGGTAGGGGCCGCGATTCAAGCGGGTATCTTGACCGAGGAAGTTCAAGACATCATGCTGCTGGATGTCACCCCGCTGTCCCTGGGGCTAGAGACCATTGGCGGTGTGATGAAAAAGGTCATTCCTCGCAACACGACCATTCCAGTGCGGCGCTCCGATGTCTTTTCCACCTCTGAGAATAATCAAACCGTGGTGGAAGTGCATGTGCTCCAGGGTGAGCGAGAAATGGGGACTGACAATAAGTCCCTGGGTCGCTTTAAGCTGATGGGTATTCCCCCCGCTCCGCGAGGTATTCCCCAGGTGCAGGTGTCCTTTGACATTGATGCCAATGGCATTTTGCAGGTGTCAGCCATGGATAAAACCACGGGGCGCGAGCAAAGCATTACGGTGCAAGAGGCATCCAACCTTTCCGAGGACGATATTCAGAAAATGCTGCGGGAAGCGGAAGAATTTGCCGATGTTGACCGGGGACAGCGGGAACGGATCGAAAAGCGCAACCGTGCCGAAACTCTGACGTTCCAGGCAGAGCGGGCGATGCGGAGTGTGTCCATTGACTTTGGGCTGCAGTTTGCTCGCGATCGCAAACGCCGAATCGACAACCTGATTCAAGATCTGCGCGATGGTCTCAAACGAGAAGACGAACGCATGATCGACATGATTCAAGCGGAGCTACAGGATGAACTGTACGAATTGAACCGGGAAGCCTATTTGTACGACGCTGATAGCGACGATGGCAATAATATCTTTAGTCAAATCGGCGACACCATCAAAAAAGCGTTTGACGATGACGATGACTATTATCGGCGTGACTACGATTGGAATGGTCAAAGCCAGTGGGATAGCCCCAGCTGGTCAGCGGGGCGTCGTGACAATCGCAGCGGATGGGATGACTGGGACGATAGCTGGAATCGTTCCAGCCGCCAAGGTGGCAGTCCTAGCTATGATGACGCTCCCCGTGGTTATGACGGTCGTGGCTACAGTGGGCGCGGCGGCTATGATGCTCCAAAAGAGAGCTATGGTCAGGATTCCTACGGACGAGATGCCTACCGCCAGGAACCTTATGGTCAGCAAAGCCAGCAAGGTCAATATGACCAGCGTCGCTATGACCAGGGCTATTACGATCCCAACCAGCAGCAAAGACGCTCTGGTGCTGCCGATAATCAGGGACAGTCGCCGTGGGATGACAGTGGGCCAAATGGGCCAAGGCGTTCTCAGTCCTACAGCCAAGCACAAGACTCCTATAGTCAGGATAGTTCTTCTGGTCGTGAGCCCTATGGCCGCGAATCCTATGACCGCGAATCCTATGACCGCCAGGAACAAGCGCGTGGTCAGCGGGACTATCCACAGCAAGGTTATAACCAGGGTGGTGGCGCTTATCCTTATGAGCAAGGAGGCTATCGGCAAGTGCCTGCTGCTGGGGATGCACCCCGCAGACAGCCGGAGGATGCAGGGCGCTATGCGTCTCCTCCGAATAGCTCATATCCCTCTGCCCAATCAGGTAACGGTTATTCCCCTACCAATGAGCCCATGGTAAATAACGGTTGGAACTCTGGTGCTCCGAGCGATGACGACCCTTGGGCCGATCAGTCTACCGATCAGCCTAGTAGACCTGCCAGTAGTCCATCCCAAGGCTATTCTGGAAATTCTTCTTCTCGGCGACAACCGAGTCCCCAGCGCTATGACGATGACTGGGGCGACCAAGACGAAGTCTGGTAGGTCAGTCGGTCTCTACTATGCAAAATTTTCGAGACTATTATGAAATACTCGGCATTGTTCAGAGTGCTGATTCCCAATCGATTAAACAGGCCTATCGTCGCCTAGCCCGGCAATTTCATCCTGATTTGAACCCTGGCGACCACCAGGCTGAAGAACGCTTTAAGTCCCTGAATGAAGCTTATGAAATTCTTTCAGATACGGGAAAAAGAACTCAGTATGATGACTATCGACGTGATTGGCTCGAGCAAAAGTCTGAGGCCGACTATCGAGATTTAGAAGACTTCAATCGCTTTGTCGATCAGCTGCTCAATCGTCAGGAGGGACCCCAACCCCCGTCCCCACCGAAAAAAAAACGTAACCCCAGGAAAACAACTCCTTCTCAACGTCGTGATGCAGAAGCCACTTTGCAAGTACCGCTAGAA
>NZ_JADEXP010000503.1 GCF_015207065.1 Leptolyngbya cf. ectocarpi LEGE 11479
CTAAAGCAAGGACAATCCCATCATTTATCCAAATAGTGTCTGGGGTATCAATATTGACAAAAGCACCAATTTCAAGGCTTCGATTCCCCTTCATTTTAAAGTCTTCTGACGTTCTGCGATATTCTGAAGGTTTAAAGATAATCTGATAGAAGTCAAATTGTGTCTCTAAGGTCTCAATACAACTATTTTCATATAGTATTTGAAATAAAAAATCGAGGTTTTCTTGAGATGAAAAATTTGGCCTATAGCTCTCTTCCTCTGCTAGCTTAATAATACGATCTAGTTCAAAGGAAGAATAGTTTTTGATAGTAAAACCTTTCCGTATTTCCCAGTGTCTGTTTGTCTCAGGCCATACAATTCTATTAGTCCATGTTTTGCTGCTCATTACACAATTCCTTTAATCCAATCTTGATTATTAGTGTTGAGACGTAAATTGCAGGGATTCCAGAGCATATGGCTACAATTAAATCCGCGATTAATAAAATTGCTTCAATCTTGTCCTTATCATCCTCACTGTTGGAATTATAAAGAGCGTTAATCTTATTATTGGTGCAGATTAGATCTCTGATTTTATCTTTTCTGTCGTTAACCCATTGCTTTCCTAGATCTGTTAGTTTTTTACGATCAGAAGGTGCAACTCCAATCTTTTTTTGTTCTTCAAAGTAACCAATAGAAGCATAGAGAGTCTCAATATCAGACTTCAGTACATTTGCAAGCATTCTTTCTTGTTCAGGACTTACCATAATTGCTCTTGATCTTTTATAAAAGAATCTGAACTTATATATTAATTTAAGTATGAGAATTATAAATCATTTGATTCTTAATCTTGTTAGTTAAAACTCTACGGAGGAGTTTTGATTTATCAGGATAGATTAGCTAATTGTTAATATATTGAAATATAGTCAGATTTTCCTATCAATTACGGAGCCTGTACCCTGACTGCCTGACACATCTTCAGATGTCCCCATTAATATCTCAAGTTCGACATCGTATTGACCGAATACGGGAAAACCAAATCTGGTCATAGTACCGTTGCTCAGCCTTGTAGGAAGCAAAACAAGGGTCTGGGTCGTTGGGCAATAAGGGGACTGGTTTCAGAATAGCTCGACCTTTGTTGACCACTCCCTTGAGCCAACGTAAGCCAATTTTGAGATAGCTGAGTCCTCGTCTCCAATGGGTATCAACCTGTTGACGTAACCCGTCACACTGTACCGCCATGCCTTGAGTGGTGGCGTATAGCAAGGCAATGGCAGCTACTAAATAAAGTCGTTCTAGGGCTTGAGCGGATCGAATACGAGAGTCTTCGAGTTCAAAGGCTCCTGATTTACTATCCAAAAACAACTCCTCAACTCGAAACCGCAGGGCGTATTGCCACAAAGTTTGTAGACTCGGTGACTCATCCGTAATCACCGCCCAGGATTCCTGAGTGCCACGAACGGTTGCCAAGACTAAATTGCACCGATGTTTACCATTTTGCCAGAGCCCCACGTTCTCATAGAGAGCTGCTTCTCCTTTGGGTGGCCACAGCGCTTGGACTTCAATCGGATGACGACAGGGGCCGTGGAGATGAACATCACACGCAATACGCAAACAATAGTGCCAACCACTCGCTTGCAACCAACTCATGAGGTCATGGTTGGCAAACCCTCGGTCGGCTAACATCATGGTGTTGGAATGCCGACGCAACAGCCAACGGGCACGACGTAACATGGGGCGATATGCATCGAACGCAACCATGGCACTTTCATGCTCTAAGACTCGCCACAGAAATGGGACGGCTCGTCCACAACAAACGACCGACAGGTGAATCATACAATAGCGATTCCACAGCACTGTCGTATCTAATGCTAGATAAAGTCGATGGGACCGCCAGTTGGTGAGGGCTAATAGGACCAGCGGTAGATACAAGGCATTGACATCAATGAATCGGTTGATGAAAAAGCGATGCCACCGACGTTCAAAACTCTGAGCCTGAGTCGCTCGGCTGGGGACATAGGGTTCCCAAACTGGGAGGCTAAGTTGGCCACTACAGATCAGGGCACTGACCATCCAAGCCAGCGTTTTCACATGCCGGAGATCTTTGTAACGGCTATGTTGACGCAGGAAGCTGAACAATTGATTATACAGTTGGGTAGAGGCTGACATGCATATCACGCTGATGGTTTGGTATCTTCAGCTTTGCATGCCCTCTGCCCATTTCCTCAGCAACCCTTATAGATGCTGGCTTACAGGATTTGTGTCAGGCAGTCAGGGCAAAAGATAATTGGTACCCGAGATGTATCTATAAATTTCTGAAGCTTTTCTCCGAGAAACTTTCCTAGAAAATATGCCCCTACCAGTACATTTGAAAACATTTTCGAAAACATTGTTATCTGTGCTCAGAGTTGGTAATTTCTATCTCTAGCATTATCTTTGCTGGCGTTTTAGGGATGGAGGTTCGAATAGAAATTTCAGCAGAACAGCACGGGCAAACTGTGTAGCTATTGGCTGCTGAGTCTTTCATGTCAGTAGTTCTTATTCTGCGATCTCAACTCCCCCAATCCCAGCCTAACCTCTACCCCTGGGCAACTTAGACCTGTCCAAAATCAGGAGGGATTCACTTTAGCCACCACTTCCCTCATAACGGAAGACAGCCGTAACAGCGCGCGCCGTTAAACGCCCCCGTCTCCTTTTCTGCCTTCCGCTTTCCGCCTTTGCCGTTAGTTCACCCTTACCCGTCGAGTTAAAATCGCCATCACCTCATAGGGGCGACCAGTGGGCAGCGGACGGCTCCAGTCGTTGGGCTCAGCGTAGTTGAGCTTAAACAAGGTAGCGATGGTGTTTTGAACACTGATTAGGGTGCCGAGCAGGGTAATGCGCACCTCTTCGTACTCATACTCGGGCAGGCTGCCATCGTTGGCAGGGGGCTCTGTGGGTGCACCAGCACCCTGTGTGGGATCGATCAACATAGCTCTGATCTCCTTCAGATATGGGTTAGGAAACCAGAGCCCAATCATAGCCACCCCGCAGTTGTATGCAATCCGGGGTGGCAACAGGTACCATAAACCTGCGCTCCCAGGCTGCTATCTCAGCCAGAGGGTGTAGCCGCCGTCAGGTGTTGCAAGCGCCTGGCGGTGGTGCTAATTATGAGCTCTGTAGTTGGGCCAGCGAGGGCCGTAGAGTTCAGAGTATACAGAAGGGATCTGCCTAGTCAAGGGGGTAGATGTATTGTGCTGCCTGGTTGGATGCTGTGAGGAAATGGCGATTGAGAGGAGGCGATCTCTCTGTCAATGCTACGTCTACGT
>NZ_JADEXP010000504.1 GCF_015207065.1 Leptolyngbya cf. ectocarpi LEGE 11479
ATCTACAGCAGATGTGGAAAGTCGGCTAACGACATTCGAACGTCAATTGACCCCCAAGCCGCTACCGCCCTCAGCCACCCTGCCGGCATCGCCCCCGACACCCGACACGTTGACTAGTACGCCTAACCAGTCAGCGCCGAAACCCAGTCAGCCTCTGTTAGAAACCACCGAACTTAAAATCAACCTACCTAGCGATGCTCTATTTGCCCCTGGAGAAGCCCGGCTGCTGGCAACGGCCCCGGAACTACTCAAGAGCATTTTTGAAGATCTAGCCCAATACCCCAACGCCACCATTTTGATTGGGAGTCACACCGATAACCATCTGGAAATCTCCCAAAGTGTGACCTTGGCTTTTCAGCAGGCAAACACCCTCAAAGCTTATTTAGCTGGAAATTTGCCCGACCATCGCTGGGTTACCATTGGCTACGGACAAAGCCAGCCCGTCGCTGACAATAGCAATCCGCACTCTAGTCAGCGCAATCGCCGGATTGAAATTGCCATTGATCGCCGTTAACGGCATGCTGATAGTCAGCGTATTTCATCCTCAAAGCCTCCCCCATAATGAAAGTTGTCTACTTTGGTACCCCACAGTTTGCGGTACCCAGCCTGGTCCGTCTGCTCGAAGACCCTGATTTTGATGTGATTGCCGTCATTACCCAGCCAGACAAACGACGGGGCCGAGGCAGCAAGGTTACCCCGTCCCCCGTTAAAGCAGTCGCTACCGCAGCCGATATTCCGGTTTGGCAACCTCAGAAAATCAAAAAAGACATCGATACCCTTAATTTCCTCCGTACTTCCCAGGCCGATGCTTTTGTTGTTGTTGCCTATGGGCAAATTCTGTCCCAGGAAATTTTAGACATGCCCCGTTTAGGGGCAATCAACGGCCATGGTTCCCTTTTGCCCCTATATCGAGGGGCTGCTCCGATCCAGTGGAGTCTCTACAACGGAGAAGCTGAAACTGGGATTACCACCATGCTGATGGATGCGGGCATGGATACAGGTCCTATGCTACTAGAAGAGGCAATTCCCATCGGCTTGCTAGATAACGCTTGGACAATTGCTGAAAAACTGTCTAAACTCACTGCCGAGTTACTTTTGAGTACCTTGCATAAGCTTGACGGTCAAGCCATCCGTCCTATTCCCCAAGCCGATGAACGGGCCACCTACGCACCCCTGATTAAAAAAGCAGACTATGTCATTGACTGGCAACGCTCAGCCCAAGATATTCACAATCAAGTGCGTGGGTTTTACCCCAACTGTGTGACACAGCTACGCCAGCAATCGCTAAAAATCAGCGAAACTCTCCCACTCACCGATAGCATTTGGCCTCAGCTCCCCCAGGAGCTGCAATCCCTAAAAGATGCCTATAGTCAGCTAGAACCACCGACTCCGGGTCAGCTCACTGCCATTTGGAAAAATTATGGCCCCGTTGTGGGTACTGGGGATGGATATCTTTTACTGCGCCAGCTACAGCCAGCTGGCAAAAAATCCCAGTCCGGATGGGCATTTGCCAATGGTAGCCGCCTGCAGCCAGGAGAATTATTAGGGTCATAATTTTAGCGATACAAAGGCACTAAAAAAACGGCTGACCAGGGCCAGCCGTTTCACTAAAATGATGTCCAGAAGCAATGTCTAAAGCCGTTTATCCGTTATCCAGCAGCTAAATAGCCCTGAAACGTTGCCTTACGACGACGCAGATGCTTAAGCGCCTGCTGCTCTAACTGACGCACACGCTCACGGCTAATGCCCATACGCTGGCCCACCTTGGCCAGAGAAAGCTGAGTACCATCCGTGAGACCAAACCGCAGATTGATCACTTCCTTTTGCTGAGGAGTCAGCTCAGTCAGCATGTTGCGGATGTCCTGACGCAAAGACTGCTGTACCGTGTAGTCTTCTGGAGATACGGTATCGTCCTCCAGTAGCTCCTGCAGCTCCGTATCTTGATTATCGCCAATGCGCACATCTAGGGAAATGGGCTGGCGGGACATGGTCAGGTAGTCTCGCACCTGCTCAGGCGTCAGGTCAAGCTCCTGTCCGATTTCAGCGACAGAGGGACTACGACCTAGCTTTTGAGCTAGAACCCGCTGTTCGCGTTTGATTTTGTTGAGTTTCTCTGTGATGTGAATGGGTAGACGGATAGTGCGTGATTGCTGTGCGATCGCACGGGTAATTGCCTGACGAATCCACCAGTAAGCATAGGTTGAAAACTTATACCCCTTCATCGGGTCAAACTTTTCAACACCGCGCTCTAGACCTAACGTACCTTCCTGAATCAAATCAAGGAACTCTAAATTACGCTTTTGGTACTTTTTGGCCACCGCCACTACAAGGCGCAGGTTGGCTTCAATCATCTTACGCTTTGCCCGCTGACCGTGCCGTAGCTGATGGACTAGCTCTGAGTCTGAAACATCAGCAGATTCAGCCCACTCAGCCCGACTAGCATCACGACCAAGCTCTTCAGCTAATTTATCCTTGATTGCCTGCAAAGCCATCAGACGCTGCACCTGCTTACCCAACACAATTTCCTCTTCATGGGTGAGCAGAGGCACGCGACCAATCTCTTGTAAATACGTACGTACAGTATCAGTACTGTAGGCAACTGGAGAAGTTCGTTTTGGGGCTTTCAGCTTAGACATACCTTTTGATGGACCTCCGCTGGGAAAAATGTGTAGACATAGGGAATAGCTTTATCCCTTGCCCGTAGGTGGAATCGTTTAATAGCGACCTTTTAGCGATACGTAGAGCACAAGAAATGGATCTCAATTCATAAAATCGTTTCAAAAGACCGCTTCAAACGTCTAGGTCAGGGCTAAATACGTACCTATTCTTCTAAAAACGAACTTAAGTCGGATTCATTATGAGTTTAATTTTACCCCAGGTGACTGCGTTAGTTTCAATTGATGAGACATCTCTCATAAAACACATCTCCATAGCCATCACTTTAAGGTGAATAGATGAGAAATTAACGTAGACCCAGATTAGAGCTAACTGAGAGAGTAAGAATGAGGTAAAGACAACTTTCTACACTGCTAGTGTGGCTTGGGAATTGAACCCTTTAGGTGGGGTTTTCCTTTGGCAATAACCGAACTAAAACCTTCAGCCACAGATTTTTCTCCACCAAGCGCTATCCAGTTTTTGAAGCCTGTCCCACTGGTTTTGTGACTCTCCTTGAACAAACGCTCGGCTAGCTCAAAAGCTTAGACGTAACTGAGGCAAAAATCTGTAGTTATCGGAACAACTTTTGTCTTATTTTGAGACAAATATCGAACCCCATTCT
>NZ_JADEXP010000505.1 GCF_015207065.1 Leptolyngbya cf. ectocarpi LEGE 11479
GGGGGATAGTCGTATTCCTGGTGTTTTGACAAAGGACTTTACCTATACGCTTTAGAGGCTTTTTAATACTCTAATTGCCCCCATTCCCCATTCCCCATTTCCCATTTTTCACAGCACCCCCCTAATCTCGCCAAATCGCTTAAAAGGCCAGTAGACTAAACCCGTTACACTAAACAAAATGTACGGTATTGCCACTTTATGGCCAAAGAACCTGGGGCCGAAACATCAATAAACCCATCGCAGCGGTTAACTATTCCCATTGGCAGTGTTTTGCTCTTGATAGCCGCTGTTCCTCTGCTGGTCCTACTCTGGCAGCTCAAAAGCTTATTGCTGCTGGTAATGATTTCGGTGGTATTGGCTTGTACCATTGCCCCAGTGGTGGATTGGGCCGAGCGGTATCATGTTCCCCGTTGGCTTGGTGTCATTTTGGTCTATCTGACTCTAATTGGGGGCTTGGTGTTGTTAGGGTTGCTCATTGGCCCAACGGTATTTGAACAGTTAGAGCGCATCATTCGCCGTCTTCCAGTTTCTTTGCGGGGGTTGCTCAATGAGGCTGATGCTTGGATAACGGCCTTTACCGATACGCGCTCATTTACAACCAATGAACTGTTTACCCAACTGATCGATGTGCAGAGCCTGATTAGTTGGACGGTTAAGTCAAGCCAACAGCTGCTGATCCGTTCCTATGGAGTGACCACCGGGATTTTGGGTGGGGTGTTTAGTCTAGTACTGGCTTTATTTGTGTCTGGCTATATGGTGGCTGACAGCCGTACCCTGGTCAAAAATCTGACGCGATTACTGCCGAGTCCTTGGGATGGGCGTATTTTAGAGCAGATTCCTCCGATGGGAGCGCGGATCGGGGGCTATTTGCGAGGGCGGTTTGTTGTATCGGCGCTGCTATCTGTCGCTACCAGTGTGGGTCTAAGTTTACTTGGGCTCAAGGATTTGGCGGTGGGTTTGGGGGCCATTGCCGGTGTGACCAACTTAATTCCATTTTTAGGACCAATTTTGGGGGCTGTTCCAGCTCTGCTAGTAGCTATTCCCCAGGGAGGATGGACGTTCCTATGGGTGCTGCTGCTGTATGTCGTGGCTCAAAATCTTGAAACCTATGTGCTCGACCCCTTACTGGTGGGGTCTTCGGTGGGGGTACACCCGCTCTATCAGCTACTGGCCGTTTTGGGGGGGGCACAGGTGCTAGGGATTATCGGCGCGTTAATTGTGCCACCCTGGATTGCCGGGGGGGCGGTGCTGCTTGAAAATCTATATTTACGTCCTAAATTGACGATGGAACGTCGGCAACGCAGTAAAGCAATACCAGAATTGGCTGGTTTTCAAGCGGATAGCTAACGTCATCCGATGTAGGTAATGTCGGACGGTATGGTAATTCCCTGGGGAAAATCAATTGTCAGCTCCTGATAAAGCACGGCTAGTTAAGTTGATTTTTTACGCTACGGCTTCCTATTGATCGGTCTGGCTAGCGATATATGACTGCTAATATTGAAATTTTTATGACCCTCGGGGTGACGGCTGTTGCCCTGGTGCTGTTTGTGGTGGAGTGGTTGCCTGCTGATATCACGGCCTTTGGGGTGATGGTGGCGTTGATGGTTTTGGGCTTGGTAACGCCCCAAGAAGGCATTGCAGGATTTAGTAATTCAGCCACGATTACGGTCATGGCGATGTTTATTTTGAGTGCGGGTATCGCTCGCACCGGGGCATTGCAAAAAGCGAGCGGCTGGCTGACGCGATGGGGTGGGAAAACCTGTCGGCGTCAGATTTTTGTCCTGGGTCTGATCGTGGGACCTGTCTCTGGGGTGATCAATAATACGGCGGTTGTGTCTGTATTTTTGCCGATTATTGAGGATTTTTGTCAGCAGCATCGCCTGTCGCCATCCAAGCTGCTGATGCCCCTATCCTTTGCCACAATTTTGGGCGGCATGCTGACGGTGGTGGGGACTTCAACCAGTGTGTTGGCCAGCGGTCTGTCAAGTCAGCTGGGCTATGGCAACTTTTCGCTGTTTCAATTTGTGGCGTTAGGGGCTGCGATATTTGTGGTGGGGCTGTCATATCTCACGCTCATCGCTCCTATGCTGCTGCCCAATCGGGATACGGGTGAGACCAACTTGAGTCAGGAGTATGGCCTCAAGGATTATGTCAGTGAAGTGGTGATTACGCCCCGCTCTAGTTTGGTGGGGCAGACCTTGCAGTCTAGCCAACTGCAGCGTCGCTTTGATTTGGATGTTCTAGAGCTAATCCGCAATGGCAATCACTTTCCCCAACCTCTGGGGGATAAATCCCTGTGTGCGGGGGATATTTTGTTGGTGCGCGGGGGTCGTCACGATCTGCTCAAAATCCGGGATGGTGAAGGTATTGAGATTTTGCCGGATGTACAGTTTGGGCAAAAATCCTGGCAGGCGGATCTAAGCTCCGGTCAAGAAGGTGTGGCGGAGGTGCTGGTGATTGCCAACTCAAATTTAGTTGGGTCTACGCTTAAGGATCTGCGGTTTCGCCAGCGCTACAACGTGACGGTGCTGGCGATTCGCCGGGGGCAGGATCTGGTGCGCGATCGCATGGGAAAACTCACCCTCAAGTTTGGTGATTTGCTGCTGGTGCAGGGGCCAAAGCAAAGTTTGCTGGGATTACAAACTAGCCGCGATCTGCTGGTGCTTGAACAGCGCGATCTCGAAACGCTGCGGTCTGATCGGGCTAATCTGGCCATCGGGATTGGGGTGGGGGTGGTTGCGATCGCGGCCCTCACACCCCTTAATATTTTGGTGTCATCCCTAGCCGGTGTGATGCTAATGATCCTGACCGGCTGTCTCAAGCCTGGAGAACTGTATCAGGCCGTGCGATGGGATGTTATTTTTCTGCTGGCCTGTTTAATTCCATTGGGTACTGCCATGGAAAGCTCTGGGGCAACGGCTTTGCTAGCCCAACAGCTGGTGGCGGTGGGCAGAAATCTACCAGGGTATGGCTTACTGAGCATGTTGTATGTGCTGACAACGCTGCTCTCTAGCGTTTTGTCCAACAGTGCTGCGGTGATTTTACTGTTGCCCGTTGGCTTAAAAGTGGCCACCGAGCTAGGGCTAGATGTCTTTACGGTCATGTTTGTGGTTACCTTTGCGGCCTCCAACAGTTTTATGACCCCCATTGGCTACCAAACCAACACCATGGTTTATACCGCTGGTGGCTATCGATTTTTAGATTTTGTTAAAGTGGGAGGCCCGCTCAGTTTGCTATTGGCAATTGTGACGCCTCCCTTAGCC
>NZ_JADEXP010000014.1 GCF_015207065.1 Leptolyngbya cf. ectocarpi LEGE 11479
CTGATAAATAGCTCACACTACCATTAACAACTGTGATGCCTTGACGGGCTGACCAGGGAAACGCATGGTGGAAATTATGCCATCCTTCCCCCAGGGTGAGGATAGATACTAGCCAATTGTTCTTGCTAACATCATTAGTTGCGAACGGCGTTGAACCAAACTTATGACACACAGAATTAACCAGGGCTACACAATGAAATAGCAAGACTGTGCTGACAAAGAATGCTGCTAAATATTCCAGTCCCCCAACCAGGTAAGAAATCCAACCCAAAACAAATAGTGGCAGGAAGTGTAATCGATCTAGCGTTCTCAATGTAACGTCCTGCTCAATATCGAGAGGAAGACGAGAGGGGAGAAAATTTTTGGAAAGTAGCCATCTATATTGGGTCCACCAGAAACCATTCGCTGATGAGTGGGGGTCGCCAGCTGTGTCAGTAAACCGATGATGGTCTTCGTGATGTCCCTTCCACCAACTAGGCCCCATTTGCCCAGCAGAACAGGCAATAAAACTGCCTATCCACTTGACTAAAGCTGGACTTCTGTAGGCTTTATGGGTCAAAAGACGGTGGTAGATAGCTGTGATTGCTAGCATTCTGAGCCAGTAGAGGAATCCTATCCATATCCATGCTCCCATCGATAACCCTGTAAACATCGATAAAATCAGACCAATGTGGCAAATAACGATTGAAAACGGTCCTACCCAGTAGGCTACTAAGGTTAACTTTGTGTAATCCTGTTTTCTTAAATCGTCTGAACCTGCTTGCAAAGATAGGTTGCTGTCATGGGAGAGCTGTTTCAGCAAAATTGTTTTTCCTTAAAGCAGGTGGCTGCTATTCTAAATTGCTTGTTTGACCATACAGTCAATTTCAATGAATGGATGAATATTCAGCCTTTAGGAATAGAACTACTCTATGTCAAATCTTATCGAGAGCATCAGGGCTGCAGCTCTTCCATGAGACTGATCAACTATGGACAGGTGGCTCTGGGTGTGCTGAGCCTGCATACCCATGACAGTCTCAATATGTTTGACTACCTGTATCGAAGTCCGGCTAAATTGGAGTACATTTAATCTCTTATTCTTAGCATTGAAATCTGATACGACATTGAGCTTTAACCCTGTGATTTTAAGCGATCTATTTCTCCTAGGCCAGCATCCAGAACGTCTATCTTGGCAACCCTTTCGCCCAGGTGTGGAGATTCATCGTCTCTATGGCGACGCTCAACAGGGACCGTCGGCAGCGTTACTAAAGTATGAGCCGGGCGCTAAAGTTCCAGCCCATAGTCATACAGGTTATGAGCACATTATTGTGTTGTCAGGTTCCCAACGCGATTATCAGGGTAATCACACCGCAGGTACCCTGGTGATTAATCCACCAGATTCAAGTCACGACGTGGCCAGTGACGAAGGGTGTATTGTGCTGATTATTTGGGAAAAACCCGTTGTGCTTAAAAAAGTTTAGAACTCTCTTCTACAAATCAGTTTTTTCTAAGCTAATGCTTATTTATTGAGACGTCTTACTCAGGAAAGGCTCAGTGTAGCCCTGTTAACTAAGCACTGTAGAACAGATGAGTTTTACCTTCTAATTGTCTTCTACAGAACTACTCCTAAACAACCAACATGAAGCTTACATACGTTGCAGCCCTAGCCATTTCATCACTGCTCACAGTGGGTTCTGCCGTCGTTACGAGTGCGGTACAGCCTGCTTATGCCAATCCCTGTGCGGCGGCGACAGTTGATCCTTGCGCGGCGGCTGACCCTTGTGCAGCTAATCCTTGTGCGGCTGACCCCTGTGCGGCAGCAGCAGCTGATCCTTGCGCGGCTGACCCCTGTGCGGCTGACCCCTGTGCAGCAGCAGTTAATCCCTGTGCAGCGGCTGATCCCTGTGCGGCAGCGGCTGATACTAGCAGCTTTGTGACAGTCTCTAGTAACACAGCTGGTGGCGCTACTATCGTTGAAGAAAATGGTAAGCGTTATCTTGAATTTGATCAGTCCTTTAGCACCGAAGATGGTCCTGATCTATTTGTATTGCTACATAAAGAAGCGACTCCTAAAAGCTACAGTTCTGAACAATATGTAAATCTGGGCGACCTGCAATCAATTGAGGGTAGCCAGCGTTATGAAATTCCTGCAGATATCTCCGTTGATGATTTTCAGTCTGCTGTTATTTGGTGTCGTCAGTTTAATGTCACCTTTGGCTTTGCGGCAATTTAGGACCTGGCCTAAAGCGTACGCTTCGGCCTGTTACCTACAATCAGCAACGGTTCGACTTTAAACGCGGGAGATGATGGGAAAATGCAGCAGATGTTTGTACTTTGCTCAACTCTCCTTGATGGCGACCCCCACATTACCCACGGCTGCTCAGCATTTGACCGAGGCCACATCGGTGGCTTTAGCCGAGCAAATTCAGTTTGCTGATATTTCCACACAGCTCACAGAGCAGCCCATTGCCACTAGCTATGTGTGTACTGGTGTGGGTAAACCGGTGCTGCTGCTCCCTGGATTTGATAGCTCGATTTTTGAATTTCGGCGTTTGGTTCCCCAGCTGTCTCCCCACGCCCAAGTGTGGGCCATGGATTTGCTGGGGTTTGGCTTTACTGACCGTACCTCTGGGGCTGCGATCGCACCTCCGACCATCAAGCAGCACCTTTACAACTTTTGGCAGCAGCAAATTGGCCAGCCAATGATCCTGGCTGGCGCATCCATGGGTGGGGCTGCGGCCATTGATTTTGCCCTCGATTTTCCAGAGGCGGTGGAGAAACTGGTCCTGCTGGACAGTGCGGGTTTTGCCGCAGGACCGGCCATGGGGAAGCTGATGGTGCCACCGTTGGACAGCTGGGCGACGGCATTTTTAAAAAATCCAGGGGTGAGGCGACGCATTAGCCAGCAGGCCTATTGCGATCGCACTCTGGTCACCCCAGATGCCGAACTCTGTGCCGCCCTCCACCTGCAGATGCCCCAGTGGAAAGAAGCGCTGATCGCCTTTACCAAAAGCGGCGGCTATAATTTCTTGAGCAACCACATTCAAAAACTAGACATCCCTACCCTGATCATTTGGGGAGAGCAAGATAAAATTCTAGGCACCAAAGATGCCCACCGGTTTGAGCAAACCCTGCCAAATAACCAGCTGGCATGGGTTTCTGAATGCGGCCATGTCCCCCATCTGGAAAAACCCAGGAACACTGCCGCCGCAATCGTGTCTTTTGTGTAAGCGCTTGTAACCGTGGATAGCCGCTGTGCATGTTCTCATATGGACCTTGAGACGATTCTAAATGTCTGCCAAACGGACATCAGTATCAACCACTGGACTCAATTTACCTACTCAGTATTTTACTGGCTGATGAAGTCTCCCACGGCCAGCCTAATGCTGGGAGGGGTGTATGTGCTGGGCTTTTTGATTCTTAGTGGTCTCTTGATGCGGGGGTTTATTCTGCTGGGTCGGGGCCGCTCCATCAAACGGTTATGGCTGTGGGGGTTTCCGGTAGCCCTTTTTTTGGGCCTTTCCCCGCTGCTGATTGGGGAGCCGCTGCTGACAACGTTTTTACCTGCTTACAATGGGCAAGCGGCTGACGCGGTGGTTGTTCTGGGCCGGGGACAGTGGTTTAACTCTGACCGAGTCATGAAAGCAGCGGAACTAGTCCTGCAGGATGCTGCTCCCCAGGTATTTGTCAGCGGTCGTGACGATGCCCCCATCATGGCCACCATGCTTACCCGAGTCGGTGTCGACCCTAGCAAAATATCTGGGGAAAACTGCTCCAATACCACCGAAGAAAATGCCCAGTATACGGCCCAGCAGCTGCTACCGTCTGGGGTGCGCTCCATCATTTTGGTCAGTGATCCGCCCCATTTGCTGCGATCGCAGCTGGTGTTTAGCAGCTTGGGCTTCCGGGTACTGCCCTATCCCAGTCCACTGCCCCTCGAATTAAACCAACGCTATCGGCGACTGCTGGCCTTGAGAGAATCCATGGGCTTTGTCACCTATGGCCTGATGGGCCGCTACTGGCCCCGGCCCATTGACACCGTGAGCACGACCGCCGCGCAGTAAACTAGGGCGGCAGTTGTTTGGGCTGAAATTGTTATGGCTCCATCATCCTCGTCCGCCCGCTGGGGTGCGATCGCCGTTGTTGTCGTTGCCCTAGCGATCGCCTTTTTCTGGCAGCTGGGCGGCATCGGTCTGGTGGATGAAACCGAGCCCCTGTTTGCCGAAGCCGCTCGCCAGATGTATGCCACAGGCGACTGGATTACTCCCTATTTCAATGGCGAAACCCGATTTGATAAACCGCCCCTGGTCTACTGGGGTATGTCCCTGTGTTTCCATATTTTTGGCGTGGGTGAATGGGGGGTACGGCTGCCATCTGCGATCGCAGCCGCCGGTCTAGCCGGCTTTAGTTTTTATACCCTAGAGCGATTTGGCTATTCCCATGGGGCGGCCCAGGCTGCCGATAGTCCCGACAAAAGGCATACCCTAGCGGCGGTTATTGGTGCCGTGGCCATAGCCCTCCATCCCCAAACCCTTGTATGGGCTCGTACCGGCGTATCGGACATGCTGCTGTCAGGCTGTATGGGAGCAGCGCTGCTGTGTTTCTTCTGGGGCTATGCCCAGGGAGGCATAGCCCGCTGGTACTACGGCTTTTACACCTTTATTGCCCTGGCCGTATTAGACAAAGGCCCAGTGGGTGTCGTCATTCCAGGTCTAGTCGTATTTGGGTTTGCCGCCTATACAGGCCAGATCCGTACCCTGCTCAAGGAAATTAAACTGCTAAAAGGCAGCCTGCTAGTGCTGCTCCTGACAGTGCCCTGGTTTATCGCGGTTATCGCCATTCACGGTCAAACCTACATCGACAGCTTTTTTGGCTATCATAACTACGAACGCTTTACCGATGTGGTCAATGGCCATGCCGCTCCCTGGTACTTTTACTTTGCTGTCGTGGCGGTGGGTTTTTTACCCTGGTCGCCGGGGTTGCCCTTTGCCATGGCTCGGCTACGCCCCTGGTCTATCGGCTACTGGCGACGGCAGCCCAGGGAAAAACAGTTAGGGCTGTTTGCTCTAATTTGGTTCCTGGCTATCTTTTGCTTTTTTACAGCCGCTGTCACCAAACTACCTAGCTATGTTTTACCGTTAATGCCCGCAGCGGCAATCATGGTCGGGCTAATGTGGACCGGACCCAGGCAGCGCGGCACCTGGATTAGTGCGGTGCTGAGTATTGTCTTTTTTGTACTGCTGGCCGTAGCCTCTTACCTCACCCCCAACTGGCTCGGTGGCGATCCGGTCATGCCCGACTTTCCAGTCCGGGTAAGGGCATCCCAGGCCATGGTATATGGCTCCCTGGTGTGGTGTTTGGCCACCCTGGCGAGTCTAGGTCTGCTGCTAAGGCGACAAGTCCGCTGGGTGTGGGCCGTGAGCGCTGGGGCCTTTGCCCTGTTTACACTGGTATCAATTCTGCCGGTGGCGGCTATTGCCGACGCTCAGCGGCAGCTGCCCCTGCGACAGCTCGCTGAGACTATCCAGACAGAGCAGCAGCCCGATGAAACCTTGGCCATGGTGGGTTTTATGAAACCCAGTTTAGTGTTTTACACCCGGCGACCGGTGCTCTATGTGTATAACCCTGATTCGGAACAGCTGCAGGCCACGGGGCAGGCCTTAGTTGTGGGTCATCCAGACGAGATCGCCACCGCCATCAGTGTGAGCCAGTCGGGCGAGATTTTACAAACACAAGAAACCTACCAGCTAGCCCGCTTAGTATTCGCCCCCTAGGGGTCTGTCAACGCTCTAGCTAAACAGAAGCCCAATAGATCTAGATCGGTTATCACGACGCCAGCCAACGCCATTGGCTGAGCTAAGTTGATACCATGGTTCTATCTACAGCCAGGTTTTATTAATCACATTTCCTCAGCGCTTAGGCAGCTATGTGCTAAGAAATCAGGGAATGTGAATAATTTTGAAGTAAACTATCTAATGCCTGTGGCCACGATTAGTTTGTCCCCGCTTGGCCGAGTCTGCTTTAGCTCTGAATGGTCCTGAAACGGTCCGATAAGGTGGTCAAAAACTGTTTGGAGACGTAGTTAAACCCTAGAAAATACCCATGAAAGATCTCAGTCGTTATAGAAATATTGGCATTTTTGCCCACGTAGACGCAGGTAAGACCACCACCACCGAGCGCATCTTGAAGTTGACCGGTAAGGTACACAAGATTGGTGAGGTGCATGATGGTGCAGCCACCACCGACTTTATGGACCAGGAAAAAGAGCGCGGCATCACCATTCAGTCTGCGGCCACATCTTGCTTCTGGAATGAGCATCAGCTCAATATTATTGACACCCCGGGTCACGTTGATTTCACCATTGAGGTCTATCGTTCGCTCAAAGTGCTAGACGGCGGTGTTGGCGTATTTTGCGGTTCCGGCGGTGTAGAACCTCAGTCTGAAACCAACTGGCGCTATGCCAACGATTCCGAAGTCGCCCGCATTATCTATGTCAATAAGTTAGATCGGACCGGTGCAGACTTCTACCGCGTGGTTAAGCAAGTCAAGGATATCCTGGCGGCAGAACCCCTGGTGATGGTACTGCCCATTGGGATTGAGAACGACTTTGTGGGCGTGGTTGACCTGCTGACTGAGAAGGCCTGGATCTGGGACGACTCGGGTGAGCCGATGAACTACGAAATCAAAGATGTCCCCGAGGATATGGTTGATGATGTGGCTGAATGGCGCGAGAAGCTGATTGAGCTGGCCGTTGAGCAAGATGACACCATCATGGAGAAATACCTCGAAGGAGAAGAGGTCACCATTGATGAGCTGAAAACCTGCATCCGTAAGGGTACTCGCGATCTAGCCTTCTTCCCCACCTACTGCGGTTCTTCCTTTAAGAATAAGGGTGTACAGCTGGTACTAGATGCCGTTGTGGACTACCTGCCTAGCCCCACTGAGGTGAAGCCCCAGCCTGAGGTAGATATTGAAGGTAATGAAACTGGCGGTATGGCCAAGGTTGATCCTGACTATCCTCTGCGCGCCCTGGCGTTCAAGATTATGGATGACCGCTTTGGTGCCCTCACCTTTACCCGAGTGTACTCCGGTACCCTCAAGAAAGGTGACACCATCCTCAACACCGCCACCGGTAAGACCGAGCGGGTCAGCCGCATTGTGGAAATGCACGCTGATGACCGTCAGGAAATGGACAGCGCCCAGGCTGGCGATATTGTCGCTCTGCTGGGAATGAAAACCGTCCAGACGGGTCACACCCTTTGCGACCCTAAAAAGCCAGCTACGCTGGAGCCGATGGTCTTCCCCGATCCGGTGATTTCCATTGCGGTTGAAGCGAAAGATAAGGGCGGCTCTGAGAAGATGGGTATTGCCCTGGGCAAGATGGTCCAGGAGGATCCCTCCTTCCAGGTGGAAACTGACCAGGAGAGCGGCGAAGTTATTCTTAAGGGAATGGGCGAACTGCACCTGGATATTAAGGTAGACATTCTGAAGCGCACCCACGGCATTGAAGTGGAAGTGGGCAAGCCTCAGGTGGCCTATCGTGAGTCTATTACCAAGGTGCTCAACGATAGCTACACCCACAAGAAGCAGTCCGGTGGTTCGGGTCAGTTTGGTAAGATTGAGTACACAATTGAGCCCAATGAAACCGGTGAAGGCTTTGCCTTTGAGTCCAAGGTGACCGGTGGTAACGTACCCCGTGAGTTTTGGCCTGCGGTGGAGAAGGGTTTTGCCGCCTGTATGGAAAAAGGCATGCTGGCTGGATTCCCAGTGGTGGACTTTAAGGTGACCCTAACCGACGGTGGCTTCCACCCGGTTGACTCCAGTGCGATCGCGTTTGAAATTGCCGCGAAGGCCGGCTACCGTCAGTCTTTTGGCAAAGCTGGTCCCCAGATTCTAGAACCGATCATGGCTGTAGACGCCTTTGCCCCTGAGGACTACGTTGGTGATGTTATTGGTGATCTCAACCGTCGTCGCGGTATGATCAAGTCCCAGGAGCCTGGTCCCACAGGTGTGCGCATCAAAGCCGATGTACCCTTGAGTGAAATGTTTGGCTACATTGGGGATCTGCGTACCATGACCTCAGGTCGCGGCCAGTTCTCCATGACCTTTGATCACTATGCTCCTTGCCCCAAAAATGTGGCTGAAGAAGTGATCAAGGAAGCTAAGGAGCGTCAGGGTGTAGCTGTCTAGCAAACTGTCTAGACTCACAAACCTCTCTTGTTAGAACAATGAATGTAGCCCCCGATGAACTCATCGGGGGCTTTTTTTAATCCTAAACTTCAGTTTTTGCTAAAACGCGGTTTAGCTTACCGCTTTTATATCCCTCCAAATCCAGGGTCACATAGGCAAACCCATAGTCTTGGAAAGCTGCCACCAGCACCTCAAGATCCACCGTCATCACAAACTCCTTAATCTCACTGGCGGGCAGTTCAATCCGGGCCGTCTCCCCATCGGAGCGCACCCGCAGATTGCGCACCCCCAGCTGACGCAGATAGCGCTCACACTGCCCCACCCGGTGTAGCTTCTCTGTTGTAATCAGCTCACCATAGGGAAAACGTGAACTAAGACAAGGCTGGGATGGCTTGTCCCACCAGGGCAATCCTAAATACTTAGACAGTTCCCGCACTTCCAGTTTGCTCAGGCCCACTTCCGCCAGGGGAGAGCGCACCCCTCGTTCTTTTGCCGCCTGGATACCGGGGCGATAATCCTGGAGGTCATCAGCATTCAGACCGTCAACCACATAGGGATAGCCCTCGGCGGTCGCCAGCGGCTTCAGGGTATCGTGCAGCTCGCTTTTGCAAAAATAGCAGCGATTAGTGGGGTTGCTCGTGTAGTTAGGATTGTCCATTTCGTGGGTATGGACAATGCGATGGGAGAGGCCCATAAACTCAGCCTGACGTTTGGCCGCATCCAGGTCCTCTAGCATCAGCGAGGGCGACTCTGCCGTAACCGCTAAAGCCCGGTCGCCTAAAACATCGTAGGCAATTTTAGCCACAAGGGTGCTGTCAATGCCGCCAGAATAAGCAATCAGGGCTCGATCCATCGCGTGGAAAATCAACTGAAGCTGCTGCAGTTTTTGGGTGATCATAACGGTCTTTGAAATAGGGTGTGGGTCTTCAGCCGCAGTTAATAGCTATATTCAGCCTAACCAAAATTTCTCCAGTCCACGCTACTATTACCGTTACCCATCCCTAATGGAGACAACATTTAGGAAACATGGCTGAAAAGAAAGAGCTAACCCATCCGCAATATAAAAAAGACCGTGAGGCTGTCACAGCCCTTATCAACGGCGAGGCAACAGATTTTAATTTGATTGAGCTGGCCCGGCTGCGGATTCGCTATGACGGGTTTCCAGGAGCGCGAGATATTCAGCAGGATCTAGATAAAGCTTTGGCAAACTGGGCCTTGACCGAGGACCAGCTAATGGCCAAAACCCGCGAGATTCACCAAACAGAGATGCTATATAAAGCAGCGCGGACCAAAAAGGAGGATTGGAGCTAGGGCTACTAGAGCCACCAAAGCCACCAGTTAATCATCCGGGTCATTTACCTGCATCAGCGCCAGCGTCGCCCCCTGGGGATCCATCACCGTGGTAAAGCGACCCGGCTCAATATCAATGGGGTCCATCAGCACTTTACCTCCCAGACGATTGATCGCTGCTAGCGACTCGTCCAAATCCGCCACATTAAAATACACAGCCCAGCGCGACGGAATCTCTGCGGGCAGCTTGGCCTTATCCATGTCGAACATGCCGCAGTTCATGCGTCCTTTCACACTGGCCGTAATGTAGTTGGGGGGCTTCTCATCCACCTCAAGTTCCCAACCAAACACCGCCTGATAAAACTCCGCCGCCTTGTCTGCACCACGGGTCTGTAATTCTGTCCAGCAGAATGTATTGACCTCATTTACCAAACCTGCTCCCACAAACTCCTTAGCCTGCCAAAGCCCCACAAAGGCACCCGTAGGGTCTTGCACCATCGCCATCCGACCGGAATCCATAATGTCGCAGGACGGCATAGCAACATTGCCACCCTGGTGCTGCCAGGTTTGGACTGTCGCATCTAAGTCCTTCACTGTGATGTAACCATTCCAGTGGGGTGGTCCTTGCTGATCGTCAGGTGCGGCAAACACCGCAGCTACAGGCCGACCGCCTTTAAAGGCCATTGAATAGATACCGCCAGTGTCCACAGGCATATCTTGAAACGTCCAAGCAAACAGCTCCGCATAAAACTGTTTCGCAGCGTCCTGATCGCTGGTGATCAAATCAACCCAGCTAAATACACCATTTTCATAGCTGTCTCGTATGCCCATGGGTTATTACCTCCATAGTGGATCTAATACAAATATACTAATCTTGATTTTAGCCAGCGGACCAATTGTTTAAGAAAAATAAACTGACTGCCCAGCAGGCTTCGACTGCGCTCAGCCTGCTAGCCAGGTGCATGATGCTCATGCCAATGATTTGCAATCTCCACCCGGCGACACACCCACACGTCCTCATGAGTCATCACGTAATCCAAAAAGCGCCCCAGGGCCGCTGCTCGCCCCGGTCGTCCCGAGAGCCGACAGTGCAAACCCACGCTCATCATCTTGGGCGCCGTGGCTCCCTCCCCATAGAGCACATCAAACGCATCCTTGAGGTAGGTAAAAAACTGATCGCCCGAGTTAAACCCCTGATAGGTTGCAAACCGCATATCGTTGTTGTCCAGGGTGTAAGGAATCACCAGATGGGGACGGCCATACTCCCGGTTCCAGTAGGGCAAATCGTCAGCATAGCTATCGGCGTCGTAAAGAAAGCCGCCTTCTTCCACGACAAGTCGTCGGGTATTGGGGCTCAGACGTCCCTGATAAAACCCCAGGGGGCGACTGCCCGTGACCTGGGTATGAATTTCGATAGCCTTGCGAATGTGCTCCCGCTCGGTGTCTTCACCCACATATTGATAATCAATCCAGCGATAGCCGTGGCTAGCCACTTCCCAGCCCGCCTCCACCATCGCTTTGCCTGCATCAGGGTTACGCTCTAACGCCATCGCCACCGCATAGACCGTCACCGGCAAATTACGCTGGGTAAACAGCCGATGTAGTCGCCAAAATCCAGCTCGGCTGCCGTACTCATACATGGACTCCATGTTGATATTGCGCACCCCCGGTAGCGGTGCTGCCCCCACCGTTTCCGAGAGAAAGGCTTCGGAGGCCGGATCGCCATGGAGAATACAGTTTTCGCCACCTTCCTCGTAGTTAATAACAAACTGCAGCGCTAATCGAGCATTATGAGGCCATTGCGGCTGGGGCGGATGTTGACCATAGCCAATCAGATCGCGGGGATAGGCGGTGGACATAGGGCAGCAAACCTCGACAAGTAGGTAAGGGACAGCCAGAATAGTAGCGTAAAGATTAGGTGGCCGTATCACAGATTGCATGGCAAAATGCCCATCCTGTGGCAGGGTTTTAGCAGAAACGCCCCAAAGAAATCACTATGAGCACTATTACCACCGAAAAGCAGCAATATCTAACCTATATTTTGACTGACGGCGACGCTCAGGTAGCTGTCGTCCCAGAGCGGGGGGGCATCGTCACTAGCTGGAAGGTCAACGGTAGCGAAGTGTTTTATCTGGATGTAGAGCGCTTTAATGACCCTAGCCTTTCTGTACGGGGGGGCATTCCCCTGCTATTTCCCATCTGTGGCAACCTGCCCGAGAATACCTACACCCTCAAGGGCAAAGCCTACACCCTCAAGCAGCACGGCTTTGGTCGTACCCTACCCTGGTCTGTCACCCAACAATCTACGGAAGACGGTGCTAGCCTCACTATTACCCTCAAAAGTAACGATGAGACTCACGCCGTCTATCCCTTTGACTTCCAGCTTGACTATATCTATACCCTCAAAGGCAATACCCTAGAACAGCGTTTCCACCACACCAACCTGTCTGACCAGCCCATGCCATTTTCCACGGGCACTCACCCCTATTTTGCGGTGACAGACAAAACTAACCTGGTCTTTGACCTTCCTTCCAGTGAGTACCAGATCAAAAGCGGCAAGGAGGTATTTGCCTTTAACGGTCGGTTTGACTTTGACCAAGAAGAGATTGACTTTGCCTTTATCAATCTCACCGGACAAACGGCCACCGTTAAGGACGGAAATACTACACTAACTATCTCCTATGACGAAAACTATTCCACCCTAGTTTTCTGGACTGTGAAAGGAAAAGACTTTTACTGTCTTGAGCCCTGGAGCGGTCCTCGCAATGCGATCAATACCGGCAATGCCATCATTACCGCAGCTCCCCAAGAGACCGTAGAAACGGTTATTTCTATGACCGTTAGTTGACACAACAACTCAAATTCTGGGTCAATGCCGAGCGATCGCAAACACCCCACAGTCGCTCGGCCCATAAACCGGTAGGTTGGAGTTGAGCCTGGCGAAACCCAACATTCCTCACATTGCCGCCGCCCAACCCAACCCACCAAGGTGTTTAATCCACCCGCACCCGTTTAGTCAAAATCGCCATCATCTCATCCGGTCGCCCGGTGGGCAGGGGTTTGCTCCAGTCGTTGGGTTCAGCGTAGTGGAGCTTGTGGAGCAGGGCGATGGTGTTACGTATAGCGGTGAGGCTCCCCATCAGGGTATGGTTGACAGTCTCGTACTCATACTCCGGTAGGATACCGTCAGCAGGCGGTTGGTTAGGCGTATTTTGGGAATTGTCTTGAAACATGGGTTCCGGTTCTCCAATTGGGTACGACCCTACGACCTCTCACAGGGAGAAGCGTTGAGGGTAGGAAAGCCAGAACCTAAGAACTCAGCCACCCGCAAATAGTTTTGCTAATCGAGGTGGCTGAGACATAATATATCCAGCCGCCAGATTGGCATGCGCTTTCTGGGGGTTAGCCGTCGGTCAGGTGTTGGTAGCACCTGCCGATGGTGCCAAATTATTAGGTTCTAGTCAGCCGTGTGAATCACGGCATGACTTGAAATTAGAGCAAAAATCTGTTGCCGTCAAGATACAAAGTATTAACCTGAAATCTCGACGGCATAAAATGCTGTTATCCCGATGTTGTCTAGTGACCGGCCTCTGGCTTTAATGCTCAATCTGTCAGGTAAAGCGGGTTAAATAGCTGTATATATGCAGAAGGTAGCGGCTAGTCGTTAGATTAGAGCTGCATTGGCTATTTTCTGTATCAACTGATGTCAAGTTCTGGATCGATCTTTATTTCCTATCGTCGCAGTGACAGCATTGCTGAAACGGGTCGCATATATGACCGCTTGGCGACTGAGTTTGGTCGCGACCATGTGTTTAAGGATGTGGACAGCATTCCGTTTGGGGTGGACTTTGCGGAATATTTGGACCAGGCGGTAAGCCAATGTCAGGTGGTGTTGGTGATTATTGGCCGCACCTGGCTAACGGTAGCGGAGCCGGATGGTACGCGCCGATTGGATAACCCAGATGACTTTGTGCGGATTGAGGTGGAGTCGGCATTGCGGCGGGGGATTCCGGTAATTCCTGTGTTGCTACAGGATGTGGGCATGCCCCGACGGCCCCAGATGCCAGAGTCATTGAAATCGCTGGCCCGGCGAAATGGCCTAGAGGTGGGCTACGATCCACGCTTTCATGCCGATATGAACCGACTGGTAAAAGGGCTCAAGGTCGTCTTGGGTGAGGCCACACCGCTCACTGATGGGGGTGCTCAGGGTACTGAAGTTAGTACGGTATATGACCTGCGCGGGGCTCAGTTTGCCGGTGGCTTTGCCGGAACCGTAGGCGGCGATCAGCTCGGCGGCACCATCAATAATCCAGGTGCCTCAAGGTCAGCGTCTAAAGCATCAACGCCGGAGCCTCCAATATCCGTTAGACCTCAACAAACGCCAGTTTCCCAACCTCAAATATCAGAGCCGTTTGTAGAAGACTTAGGCAACGGTGTCACGCTGGATATGGTCTATATTTCCGAGGGAGACTTTTTGATGGGGTCTCCTGAGCATGAAGCTGAGCGTCTTGATAGTGAAGGGCCTCAGCATTCGGTGCATGTGTCTGCTTTTTATATGGGGAAGTATCCGGTGACCCAAGCCCAATGGCAGACAGTTGCGAAGTTGAAGAAGGTCAAAATAGATCTGGAGCCTGCTCCGTCTAAGTTCAAAGGGGATAATTTGCCAGTAGAAAAAGTGAGCTGGTTTGAGGCCGTCGAGTTTTGTCAGCGTCTATCAAAACATACGGGTAAAAAATATCGCTTACCCAGCGAAGCGGAATGGGAATATGCCTGTCGAGCTGGAACCACAACGCCGTTTTACTTTGGTGAGACCATTAGTACCGATCAGGTTAACTACAACGGAAATTATACTTATGGCAATGGTGAAAAAGGAAATTTTAAGAGAAGAACAACAGCCGTGGATGGTTTTCCAGCCAACAACTTTGAGCTATATGATATGCACGGCAATGTGTGGGAGTGGTGCCAGGACTGTTGGCATGAGAATTATGAGGGTGCCCCTAAAAACAGTTCTGCCTGGGTTCAGGGAGGAGATTCTGGCTATCGCATACTACGCGGTGGCTCCTGGAGCTACACTCCGGGGCTTTGCCGCTCCGCCGTCCGCGACAACCTTATGCCCGGCAACCGCGACTTCAATATCGGTTTTCGTGTAGTATGTTCTGCGCCCAGGATTCTTCCCTAGCTCTTTTCTCTCTTTTTCTTTTGCCCTTTTCTCTCAACTTTCTTACTCCCTTCTTGCGCGCGCAGCGCGATCAGATTTTTTTTGCCATACTGGTGCACGGTATGGCGGCAATACGCTGCATTAACTGATGGTTGGACATCATAGACGACTAAGCTCATCTGAACCCTGAACCATAGCGCCTGTAGGACGTTCCTCAGCAAAGCGTTCCATAAGTGGATTAGACAAAACTATCTCTCAATCCGGGCTTCGACTCCGCTCAGCCCTCATTCATGCTCTCAAGATTAGCTGGCTGAGCGAAGTCGAAGCCAGCGGCGTTAGAGATGTTTACTCTCGGTCATCTACCTCATATCTTGCACTAAGATTGGTCGTGTGGCTGAAGCCCGCGCTGAGTTGAAACGTCAGCGCTAACTGAGGGTTTTCCGCTAAAAGGGACAATTGGATATAGAGGCACTGGAGGTCGGTGGTGGAGCTATCGAAGCATCGTTTATAGCGATTCCTGGTTGGGATGCATACAGTTTGGTGATGTAGGGGAATGGGGAATGCGTGTGAGAAACGCTACAAGTGTCGTGGAAGCGTTCCCTAAACACACACCTCCGATGATTGTGTCCTTTCCAGTGGACACCCTTCGGTTAGCCCTGGGTTTTGAACCCTGGGAGGGTTGGCGCTTCCCCACCAGGTGCAAGGCATGAGCTAAAGGAACAATTTGGCTTTTTGGAAACCTAAGGTTTAATCGAAAGGGCACTCGACATATCAGGTAAAGCGATATAGATGGCCGTTATCTTGTCTTTCGTTTGATTGGTAACAGACTATTAAGTATTTTCGTAATCTTAGCAACTCCATCTGAAGTTACATCGGTCAAAATCGGCGGCAGTTGCTATAAGTTTGATTTCTAACCTGCTCTACCCATATCTTGTCAAGATGATCATGGCTCCCACACGCATCTCACACAGTCTCTCCCTCAGCCTGGCTCTACTGCTAACCGCCGGCATGCTGGCTGCTCCAGTAGCCCAGGCCAGTACACCCCATCAAAGTTACTCTGGGACACTAGTGGATTTTGACGAAGAGGATGGCCTTAATCAAGAGGAGGACGGGTTTAATGCAATTTATGTAGATAGAGAGGGCAATGTCCTAGGCACGTTCGTCAATGTGCAGGGCGCTAAAATTAAAGTATATGCCGATGGTCGCATTGAACTCGAATCACGGGACTATACAACAGAGATAGACTATGATTCCAACGACAGAATTCGTTCGATTGGTAATGTTCGGCTGAGATACTTTAACAGCGATCGCATCCGATCCATCGGAAATATTGATTTTCGATATAGCCGCAGTGGGCATCTCGACCGTGTTGGCAGCACGGAGTTTGACTACAGCAGTAGAGGACGTCTGCAAAGAATTGAAGATGTCAGATTTGATTATGATCGCGACGACCTGCTAGAAAGCATTGATGATAACGAAACCCAAGATGGTATTCGCATCATTGTTGTGAACTAACGTCAGCATCATCTAACAACCCCAGGAGTGGCCCTAGGATCGCCCCAAAGACAAATCCACCGGCATGGGCCCAGTAGGCAATCCCGCCATCGGCCATGCCCACATTGGCCGGAGCACTGAGGCTGGCCACTCCATAGGCCGCCTGCTGCAGAAACCAAATGCCTAGATAGAAGATGGCTGGGATTCTGAGGGGCACAAACAGAAACCCCAGGGGCAAAATAGTCAGAATGCGAACATCGGGAAATTTGAAGATGTAGGCCCCCATGACACCTGCGATCGCACCGCTGGCCCCAAGCGATGGCACTTCCGAAAACATACCAAAGTACCACTGGGCCAGTGCTGCCAAAACACCGCAGGTGAGATATAGCAACAAAAACCGGGCGCGTCCGAGCTGCTCCTCAACGTTATTCCCAAAAATCCACAGGTACAGCATGTTCCCTGCCAGATGCAGAAAACCCGCATGAAGAAACTGGCCTGAGATCAGCGTAAACCACTCATGGACAGCAAACGGCGTGCTGGTGTTACCCACAAAGCTTGCCGTCAGCTGTTCTGGCACCACCGCCCACGTACGGAAGAACGTCGTTAGCTCCATGGGTGACGACAGCGTCAGCTCATAGAGAAAAATTAAGACATTGAGACCGATCAGCCCATAGGTAACATAGGGCGTAATTTGAACCGGATTTTCGTCACGAATAGGAACCACACTGCACCCAGAGATACGCTTGTTTACAAGATATCAGGAATACACGTCATCCATGAGGAGCCACTTGGATACTAACGGGCGCTCGGAGCCGTGGTTGGAAAAATACTGATAGGTAGCAACTACCTGAGCAGCGTCAGTGGTCTGGGCTGGCTGACTGCCGGATTGCCCGCAGCCTATCGCGGTCGACGCAAACGACAGTGCGGTTAGCTTTGAAAGAAGACGGAGTGGGCTGTTCATGCCCCCATTGGTTTTGATGCTAGTGCGGGCTTTAGCAACTAGCGCACCACATTTGCTTAGAAGAATACACAGAATCTTCGGTCTGACGTGTAAGCCTGGTTAGAGGGAGAGTTTAACCAGTAAATGCACGTATAAAATTAGCGGCAAACGTGTCATTCACTACTCTGATTTTCATCGAACCCACCGTTAAAACACCCTCAGTGCATTTACCAATAATTCAAATTTCCTTCAAAAAGATCCTTTGAAGTTGAGTGTTAGCACCATGGGTGCGTCTGTGTGTCAGCGGATAAAAAAGAACAGTAAGACACATACCGATCCGAAATACTTATAAAAATGGATACATCCGTACAACAAGTTCGCTTTGACCAAGAGTTTCTTTTGCTGGTTAACAATGAGCGGGCGCTATATGGTCTGTCTGCAGTCGCGCTTGACCCACAGTTGGACCTGGCAGCTCAGCTGCATACGGATGATATCGCCTATAACGATATAAATTTGACCGACCCCATCAATGTCGATCCTCACATTGGTTCCAACGGCTCCACCTTGGCCAGTCGAGTGCAGGCCACTGGCTATCAGTATCAAACAGCCGTTGAGAACATTAGCGCCGGACAATTCACCGCAGATGAAGTCTTCCAAGACTGGAAAAACAGTCCGTCTCACCTAGACAACATTTTGAACCCCCATGTCACCCAGCTAGGCGTTGGTCATGTCTTGCTAGAAAATGACACGGGTGTAAGTAACTTTTTTGACTATTGGACCATCGTTTTAGGAACCCGTTTACCCGGTACTGAGCCAGCTCCGACACTATCTCAAGATGCCGTTGATATACCATCTCAGCCAGAAAATCCAGCACCTGAGCTTGCTGAGAACGAACCCACTGCCCCTGAACCGATAGAGCCGCTACCCCCTCAGAGTGAACCCACTGCCCCTGATCCGGTGGAGCCTGAAACAACTGTTCCAGATTTGCCCGCAGTTGAACCTTCTGCATCAGAAACCTTAGAACCAGAATCTCCTATAGCTGAACCATCTGTACCAGAAACTCCAGAGCCAGAATCTCTGCCAGCTGAGCCGACTGTGGCTGAATCGCCCATGGTCTCAGAACCGGTTCAAACTGAACCGCCTAGCGCTGATACTTTAACTCCCCAACCTCAGCCGTCTGTCCCAGTGACAGATTTAGTACCAGAATCTCTTGCTAATGACGCTGGGCAGTCTACAGACAGCGCCGATACTCCTGAAACCGAAGCTAGTTTAACTACTGAACCCATGGCCGGTGACCTAGGCGATGATGTAATTGTTGGCGACGATAATGACAATGTGCTGCGGGGCGATCTTAATCAGCGAGACTCCGGCGGCAGCGTAGGCGGAGATGACGTCATTTTCGGCCATGGGGGCAACGACCGTATAGGTGGCAAAGGAGGAGATGACATTCTCCTGGGGGGTGCCGGAGACGATGCTATTTGGGGCGATGATGGGGACGATATTCTCCGGGGTGGACTGGGTAACGATACACTGACAGGAGATGATTTCTCAGGTGGCAGCGGTGCGGATACCTTTATCTTGGCGGCTGGGGAAGGAATGGATATGATTATGGACTTTGAGGTGGGAATCGACCTGATTGGTTTAGCGGATGGGCTCACCTTTGCCGATCTGTCCCTGGGGCAACGTGATAATGCAACAACTATCTCTGCAGGCGCAGACGTATTAGCCGAGGTGAAAAACGTTGTCGCCACTGCCCTGACTAGTGAGATGTTTGTTTCCGTTATTTAGGGTCAATCAGCTGCATGGCCTGATTAAAAAACTGTTGTTTGATGCCATAGGCTACCAAAATCGCGGTCGTCAGCGTAGCAAAGGCCAGCATAAACATGATCAACATTTGGTAGAGCGCCGCGTTGAGGGGATCGGCTCCGCCCAGGATTTGGCCAGTGATCATGCCGGGGAGGGTGACCAAACCCACCACCATCATGGAGTTAACGGTGGGAATTAGGCCTGCTTTGATCGCTTCTCGGCGGTAGGTTGCGATCGCAGCCCCAGGAGTCGCCCCCAAACTCAGATGCGTCTCGATCTCAGTGCGATTATTTCGCAGGGCACTGACCAAACGCTCACCGGTCAAAGAAGCTGCCGTCAGGGCATTCCCCAGCACCATCCCCGTCAAAGGAATCAAATAGCGGGGCTCATACCATAGCTCGGGACGCACCACGACCGTCATGGTGTAGGCAATCGTAAGGGCCGTACTGGTGAGAATCGCCCCCCATAGCCACAGCAATAGACCCGGAATATCCTTGCCAATGCGGTTACGGGCGGTCAGGGCAGCCACGGTGATCATCACCAACAACACCAGCAGAATCAGTCCAGGGCTGCGCAGGGTAAAGACAATGGATAGAAAAATCCCGACGGCAAACAGCTGCACCACCGTACGCAGGGTGGCCAGGGCCAGGGTGCCTGCTAGACCTAGCTGTTGCCACAGGGAGAGGCCAATGGCGACGGCGGCTAAGCCTAAGGCCCAGGCGATGCGGATCAGATCGAGTTCGATGGTGGTTGGGGTCACGGTTATGGATTGGTATGACTAAATCGAAGATTGAGACTTCTATGCTTATGGACAATTGGGAAGGCCAGCTAGTTGATCGCCTTGAGAAATTTTGTTTTCTCCTGATCTAATACGTCTGAGTTGTTGGGAAAATAACCGACTTGAGCAATTCCTTGATAGACGTTGTTCAGATAAAAGTTGATAAACGCTGCCACCTGGGGTTTACTCTTTAAAATTTGAATATCAGAGTAGATAAATAAAGGTCGGGCCAGAGGATATTGACTTTTCTCTACGGTGGTAGAGTTTGCTTCGATGCCGTTAATTGACAGCGCCTTTAGGGTGTTTGCATTTTTATGGTAGAAAGCATAGTTCAGAATAGCCACAGAGTATGGATTTTGATTAACCCCGTTTAGTAGCGCCTCGCTGGTATTACTGAGCTGCGTATTGGGAGCCTGTAGAAGCGGTTCAAGCTCACCTCCGTAAACGGTTTGAACAAAAAAGTCTAATGTGCCGGAGTCTAGACTTGGAACGAAACGGGTGATGGGTTCCTCTGGATAGTTAGGATTCACATCAGACCATTTTTCAGCGGAGAACAGTATGCTCAAATTCTCTAAGTCTATTTGATTAATAAAGTTGTTCTGAGCATTGACGACAACCACCAGGGCATCTGTGCCCACTCGAAAAGATACTGGCTGACGTCCAATGGCAGTACAGGCTGCCGTTTCCTCAGGTTTAATGGCACGACTGGCATTGACGATATCAGACCTTCCTTCCCGGCAGAACAGATTAAATCCTTCTTCTGTACCCAGCGCATCGATTCTGATGACTCCGGCGTAGCCGTCTTCAACAAACATTTGGTACATGGTTTTGGTTAAGGGAAAGACTGTTGAGCTGCCCGCTACAGTCATGTCGCCTTTCACTTCTAGGGACTCAACGGGAGGCAGGTTAACTTTACTATCTGGGAAAGGTGGCTGAGGTGAAACGCTGATGGGATGATTGTTGCTGGTGGTGGAAGCAGCATCGTCACTAGTGTCTGTGGTCGGTTGTTCGTTACTTGTGGGAGCCGGCGGGTCAGTTGACCCACTATCTGTAGTTTGGGCGCAACCATAAAGACTCAACACGGCAAGGATCAAAACGACTGGATAGCTCCACTGATTCATGGCTTAAGCTGTTCTGGTAGAGGTTGCAAGTATTCAGAAATGTTCACAGTAGGTCAATAGGTGTCGTTAACCTCGGTTGAGATCGCACCATCAGCTGGAGATCTGGGATAGTTCAGCATACCCTTTGGCCAAATCTATCAGTTTTCTCCGACTTTTGATCAGCTGATCTATAGCTAGTGCAAACTGAGGGAATCTCTGTATCAGGCTAACCAATAGCTCCGTTGGAATCACAACAACCGTCAAGTCATCAACAACAGCGACGGAAACAGGACTTACCTCTCCAGGGAAAATCGCCATCTCTCCAAAAATGGCTCCCCGTTCTAAACGGGTCACCTCCTGCAGCTGGTCATGAATGTTTAGGGCAAATAGCTGAACAATGCCATGGAGAATTACATGCAGCCCCTGATTTGATTCTCCCATGCGAAGAATAGTCTCTCCAATGCCATAATATTCAACCATAGCCTCTGATGCGATTTGATGGAGCATCGCGTCATCCAGACATTGAAAACTGGGCAGCAGTTGCAGAAAGTCCAGTATTTCTGGCTCTTGCTCTTTCGCTTTAAGCTCGCTAGCATCCAATTTATAATCGATTTTAATCGGATACGGAATGGTAAGTCGATGGCGCTTAGCCGCATAGTAAAGACGAGCGTATAGCGTGCCTGAAACGTCTTCTTCTTTTTCAGGCTCTACGCAGTATTCCAAAACATAGTTAATTGCAGACTCTCCATAGCTAACAATTCTAGCTTCGGCAGAACCGGGTCTAATCTCGGCAATTCCTTCAGTAAGACGCTCTAAAATCGGGAGAACTTTACCAGGGGAATCGTCAAAGGAAAAATTAATTTCAATTTCTTGTTCACGATGGGGATTTAGCGAATAGTTGATGATAGTTTCAGAGGCTAAGGTGCCATTGGGAATAACACAGAGATAGTGATCATAGTGAGACAGGGTGACGGCCCGCCAGTTCATGTCAATAACTCGCCCTTCCACATCCCCACAGGCAATCCAATCTCCGACTTTGAAGGGGTTAGAGAATAATAACAGTAAGCCAGATACCAAGCTGCTGAATGTATCCTGCAGTGCCAGAGCAATGACCAAAGAACCGACACCCAGGGCGGTCGCAGCTTCGCCTAGATTAAATCCCCATAGGTGCCCCAGGATATGGGCAACAATCGTTAAAAGGACTAACCCTCGGGCAGTTTGAAAGAACAAGTTGGAAACATAGATTTGCCAACTTTTCGATTTGTCTCGGCTGGTAAAAATAGCATTGAGCAGCGCCAGCAGTGTGATGATGACCGCTATCCAGAAAGCTGTTCCCACTAGTTTAGTGGCTGTTGCTGTTTTCTGAATGTCTAGAACCTGCTCTAGCACCAATAGGGCCGCCAATGTTGGCAGCAGATAAATTCGAAGCTTCCTCAAAAAAACAGCTAAAGGGCTGTGCTGTCGTTCTAGAGTTTCGATCACATCCCCCAATACGATACTCGTAATGGGAACTGCGATCGCTAAAACGATCACCCAAATCCAAAGTGTGTTGTCCATGAGCGTGGCTAGAAGCGTTAGGTGCAAGTATAAAGCTAAAACTTAATGGCCCAGGTAGATTCCTCTCCTCCGGCGGTTACAGAAGCAAAGTCATACCGATCCTGGAGTAATTCATACATGGGCTGCGTTACCAGGATTTGATCCGGTTGGGCCTGCTGACACAGGTGAGCAGCCATCTCAACCGTTTCGCCCCAGATTTTGTAGGTGAGCTGATGAGCGCCAACAAGCCCTCCGATAACGGGGCCAGTATGGATACCGACCGATAGCTTTAAGTCTAAGTCGCCCCTCAAATCGCTCCTCAAACGGTGCACCACCGCCATCAAGGCAATGGCCAAATTGACGGCACGTTCCATGTGATCAAGGTACATAGAGGACAGCCCGCACACGGCCACAAAAGTACCGTCCGCCGTATTTTGCGGGTCAATCCCTGCTTTGTGGGTGAGTTCATCAAAAGAACGACTCAGCTGATTGAGGATGTGGGCGGTTTCTTCCACTGATTTAGTTTGAGAGAGTTTAGCTAAACCGACCAAGCGCCCATAGACAATGCTGGACTGGGAGGCTGTATCGACGATCGGCTCTCCTCCTTTTGCATCTTTGAAACGTTTGACAGCGCTCAAAGGCATTAAGTTAAGCAACAGCTTCTCATTTTCCAACTTTTGTTGGGTGACGGCTTGGGTTGTCTGCTTTAATCTTGCCATCAGACGATTGACCTGCTGTCCTAAGCGACCAAAAACCCCCTCAGAGTCTCCGGGAATGTTGACCTCCCCATCATCCTGACCGATTTTATCTAGCGCTTCAGTAAGTCGATTGGCAGGAGCTAAGAGCTGATGGGTCATCGCGTTTGCTACGATTGTTACCAGCAGCATAATGATGATTGTGGCCGTGAGTAAATACGCCTGCAGCTGATGGAGTGGCCGATAAATTTCATTGGCATCCATCTCTGTCAAAATCACCCAGTTCAAGCCATTGAGGTTAAGCGGTGCATAGGAAGCAAACACTGTGTCTCCATGAAATGGGTCAGACACTATGGTAAATCCGTCTTCTCCGCCCAGGGCTCTAGCGGTGGCCTCATTGTCTATTTTCTGAAATAGAATGGGTGTGCCCAGGCTCTCTACCAGCTGTACTGTATCGTCTGAAGCACCGCTGCGGCGCAGAGCCTTGCGATATTTTTCGGGCTGCTCGATCAAGTAGCGAGAGGTTGAGCGCATATAGCCATCTGCACCCAAGAGAAAGGTTTCTCCTGTTCTACCCAGACCGTCGTTTTCCCAATCTTTAAAACCTGTCGTGATTTCATTGAGTTGCTCAACATTGAGCTGCACGGCCAGGATGCCAACCTCATGGGGACCGTTATAAATCGGGGCCGCCATAAAAATAACAGGTTCACCATAGGAGGGATGATATGCCTGAAAATCGACAACCTGAACCGCTCCCTTTTCAGGATGTTCCTGAACTCTTCTTACCACCTCAGCCAGGTTGCTATCCTGATAAGCACCGTTGACCAAATTGGTGCCGATATCGGTTTCTTTGATGACGGAATACACCACGTCCCCTGTTTGATAGTCAATCAGCAACAGATCGTAAAAGCGAAACTTTTGGATCAGCTCTGTCAACGTTTCGTGAAATTCGGCGTGAAATTCACTGTATTCACTACCGTTTTTTGCATCGGCTAGTTTGTATTTTTCGCCAATGGGAAAGGGGTTTTGGGCAATATAGTGGTGATGTAAGTATCTTTCGGCCTGACTTCTAGGCTGGTAGAGATCATAGCTAGGAGTTGTGGTTAGATTTTTAGCCAGGTTAGGAAAAAACTCCTGGTCATAAAAGGTCTTAAGTTCAGTGTCCCACTGCTCTGGAATATAAATTTGATCTAGCTTTTTAAAGCCGCGCTTAAACTTGATCATCGACTCAATTACCATGTGGTTTTGAGCGAGAATATCTACCTTATTCTTAACAACGTTAAAGTGGTGCTCAACCTGATGAGCCTTAGACGCACGCACGCTGGTCAAATGGTTAATGGCATCGTTTTTGATGGTAATTTTGTTTCGATGCCAGCCGAGATATCCCATCACAGAGATCGCACCAAAGCTCACACCAAGAATGAGCATGGGTAGCTTGGACTTAACGCTAAGGTAGCTGAGCAATCGTTTATAAACGGAGATCATGGGGAGTAGAGGTGTGTAAAGAGTCGTAATAAAGAGACTTATCTGCCCATGCTATGCATGATTTACTAGAACAAAAAGCATACATAATATTTAAGAATCATTGTTTTGCGAGGCCAGTGTGACTGTGGTGAAAGCCTGAGTATATCGATGTTTTGCCTCGGTTGTTCTCAGTTAAGAAATCTATACTTTGCGGCTGGCATAGCCGAAATAAACCTATGGAAAAGTTTGGAATTTAGCAAATAAGCTGAGACCAATCTGAACAACAATAGTTGAATCCGCCCATTATGCTGCCAGCAGCCAGTCTATGCTCAAGATACGAGCATAGACTGGAATGTTTACATAACGGGTGCTGTTTGATGTCAAGATTTTCCACGTGGATCGACCTACTTCAACACAGGGCAAAGACTCAGCGCGATCAAACCGCCTATGTTTTTTTGCAAGATGGGGAGCAAGAAACCCTGAGGCTGTCTTATCAACAGCTAGACACCCAGGCGCGGGCAATTGCCGCGCAGCTCCATACCCTCGGCGGTCAGGGGGAACGGGCGCTGCTGCTGTATCCCTCTGGTCTGGAGTTTATTGCGGCGTTTTTGGGGTGTTTGTATGCGGGGGTGATTGCAGTACCGGCATACCCGCCCCGCCCCAATCAAAAGATGACGCGGTTGTCAGCAATCGTTACGGACGCCGACGCTAAACTATTGCTGACAACCCAAGGGCTTTTACAAAAGATAGAAAGCCAATTTTCCCAAGATCTAGACATCTTGCACTTTATAGCCACTGACGGGATCGCCAACCACCAGGCCGAGCATTGGCAAAAACCAGACATTAGCAGTGATACCCTGGCGTTTTTGCAATACACCTCCGGGTCCACTGGCACCCCCAAAGGTGTCATGGTCAGCCATAGTAATTTGCTGTGCAACTGCGCGTCCATGGTCAAAGCCTTGGATCTCAGGCCAGATAGTGTGATGGTGTCATGGCTACCCAGCTTCCATGATATGGGGCTTATTTTAGGGATGCTTAAACCCTTGTCTCAGGGGGTGCCAACCATTTTGATGCCGCCTACCGCGTTCGTGCAGCGGCCGCTACGCTGGCTACAGGCTATTTCTCACTACCGGGCAACCCATTCCGGTGGGCCTAACTTTGCCTATGAGCTATGTATCAATAAGGTTAAATCAGAGCAGTTAGACACCCTCGATCTGAGTAGCTGGCGGTGCGCCTTGAATGGGGCAGAACCTGTTCGTCGTCAAACCCTAGAACGCTTTACTCAAAAGTTCAAACCGTATGGTTTCCGCTCTAATGCTCTATTTCCTTGCTACGGCATGGCGGAAGCCACATTAATGATCTCTGGCGGGTTAGCCGATGCAGACCCCATTTACAGTTTGGTTGAGGCCAACCAGCTAGAACAAAATCAGATTCTAGAAGCCTCATCCAATATCCAAAGCGTTAGGTCTTTAACTGGGTGTGGTCGAGCTTTGCTCGATACCAGGGTTGTGATTGCTGACCCAGATACCCGGACCCAGTGTGCGCCCAACCAGGTCGGGGAGATCTGGACCTCAGGGCTGAGCGTGGCCCAGGGCTACTGGCAACGCCCTGGACAAACTCAAGAGACGTTTGATGCACACCTGCAAGACACGGGCGAAGGGCCATTTCTGCGCACGGGCGATTTGGGATTTTTGCAAAGTGGTGAGCTTTACATCACCGGGCGACTGAAGGATGTGGTGATTATTCGAGGTCGCAATCACTATCCCCAAGATATTGAACTCACGGTGCAGCAGAGTCATCCAGCCTTAAAACCCGAGAGTGGTGCAGCCTTTGCCATCGATATGGAGAACGAAGAGCAGCTGGTGGTGGTGCAAGAAGTGCGGCGCCAGGCCCTGCGGCATCTAGATGTGGCTGCGATCGCAGCTGCGATCCGTCGCGCCATTGCCGAGGAGCATGACCTCCAGGTCTATGCCATTGTGCTTCTCAAGACCGCCAGTATTCTTAAGACCTCTAGCGGCAAAATCCAGCGGCAGGCTTGCAAAAAAGGATTCCTGATGGAAACGCTCAATGTCGTCGGTGAGTGGCGACAGCCCATGGCTGCACCTGAGCCTGCTGCCGTTTCTGGGGCTGCTTCTGGAGACGCTTCTAGGGCTGCACCCCCCACCGAAGCGATAATTCAGGCCTGGTTGGAGGCCAAGTTATCCACCCTGCTGCGGATGCCTCCCCAGGCAATCAACCCGCAGATGTCCCTGGTCCAGTACGGTCTAGATTCATTGACCCTGGTAACCCTGGCCAGTGAGCTAGAGGAATGGTTAGGATTTCAGCTGCCGAGCCAGGTGGTGTACGAACATCCCACCATGGCTGCTCTGGCCCATGCCTTGGCCCATGCCAGCCCAGACGATCACCAACGTTCTTCCTGCTTAGTGCCCCTACAGTCCCAGGGAACAAAGCCACCCTTCTTTTGTATTCATCCCCTGGCGGGTGTTGTCTTTCCTTACTATCCGCTGGTGCGGGTGTTCGGCCACGACCGACCGTTTTGGGCCTTGCAGTCGGTGGGGCTAGAGGGGGGATCGCAGCCGTTAACCACAATCGAAGCAATGGCCGCTCATTATCTTGAAGCTTTGCTCCAGCTCCAGCCCCAAGATCCTTACTATTTGGGCGGATGGTCATTTGGGGCTTATGTGGCCTTAGAAATGGCTACCCAGCTGAGGCAGCAGGGGCAACGAGTGGCCAAGGTGGTGCTGTTAGATACGCCGCCGCTTTCGACCAATAAACTGACCAATCTAGTCGATCTGACGACATTCTTTCTGACCTCGTCAGCCCCCCATATTTGGCCCTATGTCGCTGATTATGCCCACCTGCGACTAGCTGGGGAGCCGTCTGCCCAAGCTCCTGATCTGTGGACGTTTATGGGTCTTCTTACTCCAGACAATATTGCCAGGCTGATAGAACAGGAATCAAGATTGATGACATTTCGCCAACCGGCTCTACAGGGCCTGCTACAGGTAATACAAGCCAACACCGAAGCCATGCTTAACTACCAACCCAAACCCTATCCGGGAAAAATTACGTTATTTCATGCCGACCCAGTTTTTGGCAACAATCGACAAGATGCTGTAACGGGCTGGCTCAAGTTTGCAATGCAGGGCACTGAGGTTTATAAAATTCCAGGACACCATTTTTCATTGCTGAGATCGCCCCATGTGGAGACCCTAGCTCGTAAGCTTAACAACTGTCTTGACGAGGTTTAAGCCAGTCAACTACCAACGTTCTTCTCACGTTTTCCTGCTGTTTTCCCATTACTTCATCACCGACATTCCATCACTTAAATTCAGTCACTATGATCAATAGCAAAATACCCCCCACGCTCCAAAGCGGTTTTAGTTTTGATGAAGCTCTATTAACCGCCGGATTTTGTAAGCAAATCTATGCCATCTTTCAGCAAGATGATGGCTCTGTAGATGACACCGAACTAGAAGAAATCTACAATGCTGTTCACGGTCGCCAGGGCTGGAAATTTGCCCACAGTATTCGTAATGACGATACCAATGTGCGCGGCATGATCCTCAAAAGACAGGATGCTCAACAATATACCGTCGTATTCCGGGGATCGATTTTGACCGATCGCGGCGGTGTAGAACTAACCGACCTTGCCACCGATATGCAGTGGGATCTGGTCAAGTATGGCACCATGACTGATGCAAAGGTCAAAGTTGTCCAGGGATTATTTTTGGCCTTTGAGTCTGTTGCTGATGAAATCAAACTGTTTTTCAAAACCTTAGCCGGTCAGCTTAAATCCAAAGACTTTCAAAGTTTAAACCAGCTCTCCCCCGAACGAACGCTAGCCTGCGCCACCGCCATGGCCGATGCTGGCACCATTCGCCTGGGAGCCGAGTTTGAACAACCGGTGAAAGGGCTAATTGCGGAAGCCCTTGAAGATGGAGAAATTGGCAACAATGACGAACTTGAACACATCATCGCGGTCGAACAAGCCGCCTTACTCAAACTAGATGCCCTCCCTGAGCCCCTAGAAGTTTATGTCACAGGTCATAGCCTAGGCGGCGGCTTAGCCCACCTGGGTGCACTTGCACTACACCGCAATCTTAAAGCGGCGTCCATCAAAACCAAAACCTATTCGATCGCCGCCCCGAAAGTTGGCAATGATGCCTTTGCCCAGTACTACCATCAGCAAATTCCTGAGGGCATGAGCTACCGTATCGAAAATTGGTTTGATCCTGTCCCTAATCTGCCGCTATCGGTTCCATTTCCCCTGAGTATGTTTGCGGCCAGTGGTCTCAGAATTGGCGATTTTTATCTGGGGGACTGTGTGCCCGTTGGGGAGTCCCACAATGTGGTTGGTTTGGGTTCCCAAGGGGTCTCGATCGATTTTGGGGGAGCGTTAGAATTTTTGGGGGGTATTCCTTTTCCCCACAGCTTTGACACTTACATCATGTTGTTAAAAGAAGATCAGGAGCGTTGGCAGGGGATTTGGCGACCTATTCAAGATGTTTTAGGCACGTTTATCAAGGGGGTGCTTCAAGATCATCAGGCTGAAATTCAAGCAACCTTTCAAGCAGAAATTCAAGCTTTGAAACAGGCTGTGGATAGCCTGAGCATGGAGATTCAAACCCTGAAGCAAGAAAGGCAAACAGCGTCGCTGAATAATAGTCAGCCGGTTGAAACAGAAAAGTAGATGCTGCCCTAGGACACACTTTGTTATTGACGTATACCAAGCGGCGACTTACGTGCTGCACTGATTTTATGACCTGGTCACGTGAAAGCTTGATTTTCTGGGATGACGCTGAATGCGGTATGGCTTTGATATAGCAATTATTTAACTGTTTTGAGTCAGTTATTCTCGGTTAAGAAATTTATACTTTACTGCTGCAATAGTCGGGTTAAACCGCCATAAGAGTTTAGGATCTAATGAGTTACTCAAGATAATAGTGTTGTTTTTCAGAGGGGGAGAAAGCCTTCATAAGGTTAGCCTGTCTCAGTTATTTCAGAGATCGGCAACTCTCCATCTCAACCGCCATACAAGCTATTATTTCGGTTGTTGCAGCCAGCTCGGCTCGGAAGTTTGCTTCTCATGTCTGAAGCAGCTTGCTTGAAAAATTTTCCTTAAGGGTGCTGAATTAATGACTATAGCTAGTCCCCCAGACCGCCCTCTATCGTTGTATTTGCCTAGGCCTCGCAACGCAATTGGCCCTTACCTGAGAATTGCATCTATCAACGATGTGTATGACATCACCAGCTATCCCTATGTAGAAACGGTGATTCAGGCGCTCAAGCAAACTGCAGAGAATGCAGTGGTGATTGCGACACTCAGCGGCGATTTTCTTTCCCCTTGCTTAATTTCATCTCTAGATGGCGGCAAAGCCATGCTCGACATTTTGAAGGTGGTGAATATTGACTACCTTTGTTTTGGTAATCATGAGTTTGATATTCGACTAGATATCCTACGTGAGCGATTCAAAAGCTATACCGGCAAGTGCCTCAATGGCAATATTTCCAACCTGTCAATTACCGATGCCAGCGGTCAGCTTTTGCCCAAGTATGATGTGGTTGAAGTGGGTCGTCATCGAGTTGCTTTTTCAGGATTTTGCACCAACAATACCGATAGCTTTCGCCCTGGTAGCGATCTCATTCTCCAGCCCATTTTTGAGGCGCTTCAGGCAACCTGGTCCAAATGTGAGGCCGACCTGATTATCCCCCTGACCCATCAAACAATTGGGGAAGACCGTGAACTGGCCGATCAAATTGACGACGACGATCAGCTTAGGGGGCTGGTACCGGTGATTCTTGGCGGTCATGAGCACGAAATTTTTATTGAGGAAATCAGTCAGAGTCTGATTGTGAAGGCGGGGTCTGATGCCACTAATGTCGTCATCGTTGATATCTGGTGGGATATTGACGATCAGATGCACACCGCTGTTCATCTGCTGCCCGCCAGCCACTTTGAGGCCGATCCCAACGCCCGGATGTTTGTGGAAATCACCCAGCGATTGCTAGGATCGCTGATGGATGTGGAAATCTTTGAGGTTAAAGCGGCCATGTCCTCGAAACGAACACGGTTTCAGCCTGAAAAAGTCGCTTCAACCCTGTGTTCTTATATCAAAAAAAGCTCCCCAGGGATGGACTTGGTCATGCTTCAGGGGGGCTGTGTGCGGGGCGATCGCAACTACGCCGCTGGGTCATCTTTTACCTATGGGGATCTGCTCGAAGAGATTCCCTTTGATACTGAGATAGCGGTCATTCAGGTGCCGGGATATGTGTTGCAAACAGCCATTACGCTCACCCGTAGTACCCCTGACCGGGAAGTTTCCAGCTTTCTCCATGCCGATTTAGACGTGGAAATTGAAGACCACCCTAGTCACAAAATCGTCAGTATCAATCACAGTCCCTTCGATGCTCAAAAGATTTACAGCTTGGGTATTTATCAGTTTTTGTTAACCGGTATGAATGAGATTAAACCTCTGCTGGACTATGTCAACGCCAACGGCGGTGCACCGACTATCGAACAATGTCTGCCGGCCAAAAACTTAATTCTGGAAAGCTGCATGAAAGATGCCTGGCGTACCCTGGTCAATTTTGAGCAGTGGGATACCAACAACGATGGACAAATATCAAAAGCTGAGCTGGAAGAGGCCGTTAAACAAGCGTTTGTCTCGCTTGACCACAATCAGGACGGCTATGTGTCTCCTATCGAATTACAGACTGCACTAGTAGAGCGCACCGGGCGTGCTCAAAAGGGATTGATCAGCATGATGTTTAAAACCCTCGATACCGACGGCGATGGCCAGGTATCAATGGCGGAGCTGGCATCGCTGGCGATATAGGGTTTTTAGGATCAGCAGCCGGATCTTTGCTGTTTGTTCGAGGGTAATCCAAATCAAAAGTTCCTTATTTTTGAATATGGCCAATCAAATCGCTTTCAAAATTGACCGATGACAAATTCAAGTCCGGCAACAGCCCCGCTGCCGCTGCACGAATTAATTGCCCACCTGCTGGCACCAGAGGCTTCCCAGCAAATGCCAGAGACCATTACAGGCACGATGCAGTGGCTCAACCGCAGGCTTGCGTCCCAGCCAAAATTAGACTTCATCAACGCAACTCTGCGAGGAATTGGTCAGGTCATTTTTGCTAATAATCCCGTCAGCGGCTTTTTGATTCTGTTGGCCATGACAATTGAATCTCCCTGGTTGGGGCTGTTGGCACTATTGGGTACTGTTACCGCTACCTTCACTGCGATGCTGCTGAACCAGATTCCTATCGGGTCGCCTGCTGCCAACCGGGGCATGATTCAAAATGGCATTTTTGGCCTCAACGGCATGCTAGTCGGGGCTGCGATGGGCTTCTTCGGAACCTTTGGCAACGGTGAATGGAACGTTATTTGGCTGGTAGCTGCGATCGCACTGTCAGCCCTGTCGGCATTCGTGATGCAAACCGTGGGGGTGTGGTTTACCTCTCGGTTTCGGGTGGCCCCCCTGGGGATTCCCTTTATCGGGGTGATGATGACATTTTTGGTGTTGATTGCGATCTTACCCCAGTCCCTGTTCGATCTGGGACCACCCCCATCGCCCTTCCCAGAGAGCACAATAGACGGTTCACAGCTGATACAGTCGTTACCGTTGGGACTGGCTCAGGTATATTTTTCCAGCAATCTCACCTCTGTTGCCCTAGTGGTTCTGGCAATTGCCATTTGCACCCCAATGGGAGCCCTGGTCGGTCTGCTGGGGTGTGCAATGTATCTGCTGGCCGGGCTAGTAATGCGGGCCAGGCCAGATGAAATCTATCTTGGACTGTGGGGCTACAACGCCGTGCTCACGGCGATGGCTATTGGCGGCACCTTTTACACACCCACTCGGCTTAGTATTGCTCTGGCAGGTTTAGGAGCATTTCTGGCCTCAGTGTTGAGTTGGCTGTTGGTGCCCTGGTTTGGAGCTGTGGGTTTGCCCATATTGGCAGTACCGTTTGTGATCGTTACCATCGGGATATTTCTGATTTTACAGCGATCGATTCCCTCCCTGGTACCTGTGGCACTGCACACCGTGGCCAGCCCTGAGGAACACCGTCAGCGCTTTGAGGTCGCGCAGGGCATTATTGCCCACTTCCGTCGAGATCTGGCGGCGGCGATTGCAGGCGATCGCCAAACTCGGTTGTTTGATCGAGCCTCCCCTAGTACAAAAAGCGACCTGCGCTACATTTTTGACACAATTGACCAAGACCGTAGCAGCCAGCTTTCCTTAGAAGAACTCAGCTATCACCTGCAGCAGTCCAGTCAAGACTTATCCAAAAGCGAGATTGGCCGTCTCTTTAAGGGGTTGGATCGCGATAAAAGCCACACAATTGACTTTGCTGAATTCGGTGAGCTGATGCTACGTCACCGACAGTTGATGGCCAAATATGACGACTTTGTCACCTATTTTCTACCCATCGATGCCAACGAAGACGACACCATCAGCCTACGGGAAATAAATGTGGCGATGGCCAGCGTTAGCGAGCGGCCCCTATCGTCGAAGGATATGCAGTTTCTCCAGAATCACATCGATGGTCAGCCCCTAACCTGGAATCGTTTTATTGAACTACTGCTGGTCATCTAGGAAGCACTCCCACCCTTACCTCATTCCGTAACCCTGCCCAGGGAGTTCACCAACCCTCTAGAACCCACTATTACAGCAAGATTTACTCGTAAATTGTCTTACGCATCCTCAAGAGATTTAAGCCATTATGACTGACCCCACCAAAATCATTCTCGATACCGATCCCGGCGGCGACGATATTTTCGTATTTCTATGGTTGTTAAGCCTGGTCAAACAGGGATTGGTTGATCTAGTCGCCATTACAGCTGCGGAGGGTAATGTGGCAGCCCGTAACACCTTCACCAACAGCGCCCAAATTCTAGAGCTGGCTGGATTCTCCACTATTCCGATCGGTCGTGCCGTATCCTTGCAATCCGATCCAGGAGAAAACGCCGGTCACATTCACGGGACAGATGGCATGGGCAATCTATCGCGCACACTGCCATCGTCAGCCCGAGACTTTGACTCAGCTCAAAGTGCCGACGACCTGCTGATCGAAGCCCTTAACGCCGATCCGGGTCAGATTACCATCCTTGCCATTGGTCCCCTGACCAACCTGGCCGCTGCAGAAGCCAAACAGCCCGGTATTCTCAAAAAAGCCAAAGAAATTGTGGTGATGGGGGGAGCCTTTCACTGTCGGGGCAACGTTACCCCAACGGCGGAGTTTAACATTTGGTTTAATCCCAAAGCCGCTCAGGTCGTCTTCGACAGTCGTGACGACATTGTGGTGCTGCCCCTGGATGTGACTCGAGATCTGGTGTTCACCCAAACGATGGCGGAGATAGTTACCCAGCATAATGCCCACAGCAATTTGGCTCAGTTTGTGGTGAAGCTCTGTCGATTCATGGTGAGTACCGCCCTGAAATACCGGGCAACAGGTGGAATCCCTGGTTTCTTAGTTCACGATGCGGCGACGGTGGGCTATCTTTTTTACCCTGAGACGCTGATGCTCAGACGGGCCAGAGTTCAGGTGGAAACCCAGGGGGAATGGACGCTAGGTCAGACCCTGATGGACGAACGCCACAGAGCCAAGTCCGGTACCAATGCCTGGGTTGCCCTGCAGGTTGATAGCCCTAACTTTTTCACCAGCTTTGTCGAAGACTTAAAGCATTTAATTGAGTAGTTGCTCTAAGAGCTTGCACCTGTGTTGGTCATGAGGCTTCAGCCCACGTTGGGTTCAAAACCCACCGCTAGTCGATGGTTGTCCACTCAAGGGACAAGTTGGGTGTGAGGTTCTATATCTAGAGCTTTCAGCGATCTTCAACCCCTTTAGCTCATATCTTGCACTAAGATTGGCCATGTAGCTGAAGCCCGCGCTGGGTTTTGAACCCTGGGCGAGTTGGCGCTTCCCCGCCAGGTGAAAGATCTAAGTGGGCCAATTACTCCCTCAGCACGTAGCCCACACCGCGTACGGTCTGGATCAGCCGCTTTTCGGCTTCGGCTTCTAGCTTTAACCGCAGATAGCGAATATACACCTCAATAATGTTGGAGTCGCCCATAAAGTCATAGCCCCAGACTTTTTCTAAAATCTGATCGCGGGTCAGTACCTGCCGGGGATGGGCAATCAAATAATCCAATAGGTCAAATTCTTTGGCCGTTAGCTCAATGCCCCGATCGCCGCGAAAGACCTCGCGGGTTTTGCGATTCAGGGTGAGGGTTTCAAACTGTAGTGTTTCGGCTTCTTGGGGGTCGTTGCGACGCAGGTGAGCCCGCACACGGGCCAGCAGTTCTTCGATGCTAAAGGGTTTGACCACATAGTCATCGGCTCCGGCATCTAGACCGGCGACCCGGTCGGCCACATCGTCTTTAGCCGTCAGAAAAATAATCGGTATCTGGGAGCCGGTACTGCGCAATCGACGGCAGACTTCCACACCCGCTAGACCAGGCATCATCCAATCCAGCAAAATCAGGTCTGGTACATTGTCTCGAGCGGCCATTAGCCCGGACAGGCCATCGTTGGCCACAGCAACGTCGTAGCCTTCGTAGGAGAGTTCCATCTGCACAAATTTGGCCAGTTGGACTTCATCTTCGATGACTAAAATTTTGGCTGAGGTCTCTGTCATAATGCTTGACTCCGGTAATAGCCTGATTAGGTTGGCAGACTAACGGTGAATATACTACCGTCACCTGGTTTGGACTGTACCTTAATTTTGCCTCGCATGCCTTCTACTAGGGTTTTAACGATGGATAATCCGAGGCCGGTTCCCCCGGTCATCCGGGAGCGGTCTTCGTCTACTCGGTAAAAGGGTTCAAAGATTTGAGTCAGGTCAGCTGTGGGAATGCCTCGACCGCGATCGCACACTTGAATCACTGCCCATTCCCCCTCCTGGCTCAGACGTACATTCACAACCGTATCGTCTTCAGAATATTTAACGGCATTATCAACCAGATTGATCAGCACCTGCTTTAATCGATTCCGGTCGGCCCGCGCATCAATGCCAGCACTCTGAATATCAACCTGGACTCGGTCGCTCGGATAACGGCACATTTCGACCGTGTCTATAATCATGTCCTTTAAAGGAACACGCTCTAAATGAAACCGAATATGACCGCCATCAGCCCGAGCTAGATCGAGCAGGTCCTGTAATAAACGAATGGTACGGTCCGCTTCCGAGGCCGCAATTTCCAGCCCCTCTCGCTGGGGTTCGGTCAGCGTATTGCAGCGACGCAATGTACTTTGCAAATAGCCATGGACCAACGTTAAAGGCGTGCGTAACTCGTGGGACACATCGCTGACAAATCGGCGCTGCTGCTCCCAAGACCCAGATAATCGGCCTAGCATCATATTAAATGCCTGAGCCAAATCTCGAACCTCAGTCGGAGCCCGGTCAAGTTCCAGACGGGTATCCGCCAAATTATCAGACGACACATCTGCCGCCAGCTCATTCATTTTGCAAATTGGCTTGATGGACTGGCGCACATAGATGGCAATCACCAGGGCCGACAGACCAATGACAAAAATACTAGCCAGGGTGAGATCGCGGGTGACAACGGCAAAACTGCGCTGATTTTGAGTAATATCATCAATAACAAACAAATCCCCCACCAGACTACCGTTGACTTCTAGGGGGGAAATACAAACAATTAGCTCGCGACCTTGGATGGCCACACTGTCTAGTTTCTTAGTGGCAGGCAGACTCAGAACCTCTGCTGCAAATCCGTCTTTCTTCCACGAGCCCATATCAAGGGTCTCGGACTGGGCGATCAGATCGCCTTCGGGGGAACGAATCCAAATAGCGGTATCAGCTGTAGAACGATAGTTGATAACTTTCTCCAGCGCTTTTTTAGATGGCATACTCTCATCCATCCAGGCCACATCTTGACCAAATCGATCAGCGATTTCCAGGGCATTTTCTTTATGGCCCTTGATCAAAATCTGCTGCATTCTAAAGTTACCCCAGGCGGTCATGCCGCCAAAACCAATAATAGAGGCTAGCACCATGCCAGCAGTAAGGCGAAATTGAATACAACCTGGGTCAAATTTCATTGGAGTAACGCGCAGAGGGTGACAGCACAGAGTAAAACTTATTTATCTGACCTCACTTTAGCCAGGCAAGCTGAGATAATCCTGATAAATAGCCCAGATGAACCTAATAGAAATGGCTGAAAAGTCCTTGATATTTAGCCGTTTTGCCATAGCGACTGAGGTTGGTACGACACTATCACTATCCCATTACTCGGCAGCACCTATCAGGGAAAACGTCGCCCAGGCTAAGGGATTTTCATATTTCTGTCGGATAGCAGGCATAGCCCACCGCAGAGTCTGTGCTAGTAGATAAGGATGATAAAACTCAACTATTAGTTGAACTGTAGTGTTATCAGGCATCTCCTATCGAGAAATCATGACATTATCAAAAGAAACTATAGATGGCCTAATAAATCAGCGACGTAGTTAGCCGTTGTTTTTTGGCTGTTTCATACAGGCATCTCCGATGGCAGCCTAGGAGAAAGTCTCTTAGTAGCAACAAGAGAATCTTGCATATGAGGGTTAGCGCAGCGCAGCGTCTGATGAACCTGTTTCTGATAGGCCCGATTCTGGACAGTCAACAGCTAAGCAACAATCAACCAACGTTGCCTCCATTAAATTATGTAGCTGAACCATAGGATGAGCCAACAAACTCTGCCACGAATCTGTCCACTGCTCTGTTTCAGCCTGATGAGATGGCTGCATCAACAGAGTATGGACCATGTCGTACCAGAGACCCTGAGTAGCGAACAGTGCCGGTTTTTCAGCATCTGCCATAGTTTCTAGATGGGTCTGCAGCTCATCACTGAGGGCTCGACGGACAATCATGCCACCGGACTCTTTTCCACCTGTGTACTGAATCTTGTCGGTGTTGAACTGTGCACAGTCCAGACTCACCCGCCAGCGATAGTACTGGTCTGGTTCTAGCGCTGGAGCCGTGTCAGGTAGTGTGTAGAGACTAATGCCAGGGCCGTCGATTTGATCAAAGGTGACTCGGTGAAGAATCTCTTTGGAGCGCTCATCTCTAAGCTCAAAGGTAAGATTTGTTGCCGGTTCAGACACATAAATGCCAAAGGTGGGATGCGCCATCAAGGTTTCTCCCCAGTTGGTTTGGGTGGGTTGTACGGCGGTTAGATCAATACAGCCGCCGCGACTGCCTGCATTCCAGGTATTGGACGGGGCACCTCGGTTGGGAGGATTGTACTGTAGGGCCAGAACCGGCAGTCCCACGCTCAGCGTGGTGAGGGCGGCCACTGAGCTAACTAACACTGAGCTGATTAAAGATTTTTGGGCTAAATACGACAGTCGAGACATGGAGGCAGACTCCCTATGCGTACTAGTTGTAACTACGTGGCTTGCAGCGATTTGTCAGGAATGGCTGCTGGGCGGCTCTTGGCCTGCGAGTCTTTGGTATGCGATCGCACCGCCACTGGCCCCCACCAAAGCCATGGCACCGGGCACCAGCGGCATCCACAGACCGATAGTCAAGAGCAGCACCCAGCTGATGCCATACAGCAGCAGCGTCGCTATCCCTAAACTTAAACACCACACAATCCAGGGCCGTCGTTTAACCGTTAGTCCACAGCCTATCAAAGCCCAGCTAGCAATCCATAGCCAGTCAACCCAGGGGGACGTACTTTTTAACAAAGCTTCTTCATCCAGAGCCGCCGCCAAAAGATGGTGAATCGTTTGGGCATGGATATCAATGCCCGGGACTTTTGCCCCCTGACCGGTTCCCAGGGGGGTTAGAAAATAATCCGTCGGGTTTGAGGTGGGCGCACTCATACCAATCAGAACGGCACGAGCATCCAAATTTTCCAGCCTGGCCTCACCGCTCAGTAACTCAGACAGCGTCATCCGCTCAGCCACGGGGCCATATCGCAATAATATCTGAAACCCGCGAGCATCAACGTCTTGATAACCTCCACTGCGGTTTTCCAAGGGAGTGAGGGTGGCCGCACCGAGACGCAGACGCTGATCGTCTATGGTTTCTAGCTGAATGCCCTGGGCATCTAAATAATGTAGGGCCGTCAGCATGGCTAACGATGTACGACTGGTGCAGGGGCTGGTGGTGTCCGGCTGGGCAAAGAGCAGCTGTCGTCGCAGTACACCGTCCGGGTCTATCACCACATTGCTAAAGCCCACCTGTTCTTCAGGTAGCTGCGGGGGGGGACCAATGCCCCCCTGGTTGCCGCCACCGGCCTGGCCAAAGCTACACAGGGTTACCACGTTATTGTTCTGAAAGCGTTGTCCGAGGGGTGTGGACGGTGACGCCTCAGGGCGAAAAATATCGAGACCGATCACCCTGGGCTGATGGGGGTTCAGCTGATCAATGGCCTGGGCCAGTACCTCATCAGGTAGCGGATAGCCATAGGTATTGACATCTTCTGTCGTGGCCTCCACCAAGAGCACCCGTTGCTGACGTTGCTTAATCGTCCGGGCAGGCTGCTGCCGCATCAGCCGGTCGTAGGCTGCTAATTCTGGACGCTGTAGCATTCCCGTCCAGCGGAGAATACCCACACTGGCGGTGACCACGGCACCGAGGGTGAGCAGTGTTTTTATAGGAAGACCGCCCAGCGGTTTGGGCACCGGGTGCGACGGTGGGGCCGCGGGCGCACCCGTCAGCTGGGACCAGCCTTTGGGCAACACCGGATTAACTTGAAAAATGATCGGTAGCCAGCTGGCACAGGGAAAACGGTCTTCAAGCCCCTGCAGTCGTTCCCTAGCCTGTCGGGCTGCTAGATAAAGCGATGCACCGGTTACATAGGCATCTAAAAAGTATTTTAAGAAGGTTTGGGCCACCTGATCGGGAACAGGCTCTCGCATCAAGATCATTTGCGGCAGCCCCAGGGGAGCCAGGGCAGTGGCCAGCCCCAGACCGTCACAGGCATTAAAAATTGCCAGCTGTAGTCCCTGTCTAACGGCCTCTCGCAGACCGTACTTCAACTCTTCTAGGGTGAGGCTTTCCTGGGGATTGATAAAAATTTTGCCCGCCCCGGCCTCGGTACGGCCATGCCCGGCAAAAAAGAGTAAATCCCAGGGTTGTTCCCACAGCTGATCGGTAATCTGTTGCCGTCGAGGTTCAACTAAAAAAGTCACCTCAGCACCGGGAATAGCCTCCAGCAGCTGCCGATCGGCAGCTACATCAATGCCACTGCTGTCACCTAAAATGGCAAGAATCTTAACTGTTGAGTGCCGAGCCGGGCGCTCCTCCAGGCGTTTAAGGCTGGGGGTACCCAGGGCAATTTCAATCTGAGGGTAGCGGTCAACAATGTCCCACAGATGCCAGGGTAAATGCTGCAGATGAACATTAGTGGTGCGAATCACCAAGCGCACGGTGTCTGTCGGGCTAAGTTCCTCTCGCAGGGGCTGGTCAATGGCGATAAACGTGTGGGATAGCAGCCAGGTTTTGAGCTGGTCTCCTAGCTTTTTGGCTTCCTGCTGACACATTTCGGCAGTATGGATTGAACCCACATAGGTAATTTCCAGGGGCTGGATACGAACCGGTGTGCCCAGTAAGCGGTAGCTTTCTTGCCACTTGTGTAACTGTTGTAGCAAAGCGAGATTGGGT
>NZ_JADEXP010000506.1 GCF_015207065.1 Leptolyngbya cf. ectocarpi LEGE 11479
TTCGAAAACGTCACTATTTTGTTTGCCGATATTGTTGGCTTTACCCAGCTGGCGGCCAATACCGCACCGACGCAGCTCGTGTGTCAGCTCAACGATATCTTTTCTATTTTTGATACCTTGGCAGAGCGCCACGGTTTGGAAAAGATTAAGACCATTGGCGACGCTTACATGGTGGTGGGCGGTGTGCCTGCCCCGATGGAAAACCATGCCGAGGCGGTGATGGCCATGGCCATCGATATGCAGGCGGCGGTAAAACAGCATCCCTTTAAGTTACGCATTGGGATTAATACGGGGCCGGTTGTTGCTGGGGTGATTGGTAAAAAGAAATTTAGCTATGACCTGTGGGGTGATGCGGTCAATATCGCTAGCCGGATGGAATCTCATGGGGTGGTGGATCGGATTCAGGTGAGTGCTGATACCTATGGGCTGCTTAAAGACAAGTTTCCGTTTGAGGATCGGGGCTGCATTGCGATTAAAGGACGGGGGCGAGCACGGACCTATTTGTGGAGGCCTCCTGCTGTGAATGCTGGTTCGATTTTAGAGATGAGCAATGGCAAGCGTAAAGGACGGTTGAATGGGTTTCTGTGGGGTGGTGAGGACTAGAGAACTTTAGAGCAAGCAACGTTACACTGTTAGGAAATAGAAAGCAGACTCTATGATTGCTAGCCCTTCACACCTAACTGCTGACGAATACTTGGCCTTTGAACGGGCCAGTTCGGTTAAGCATGAGTATCGTAGTGGCCAGGTGTACGCGATGGCAGGGGCTAGCAATAACCATGTGATTATTGCGGGTAACTTATTTGCAATGCTTAGGGTTGGTTTACGGGGGCAGGGATGTCGTCCTTATATTTCGGATACGAAAGTCCATATCGCTGCTAAGAACACTTACTATTATCCAGATATTGTTGTGAGTTGTGATTCACGGGAGAGCGGCCTACAGGATTTCTTGGCGTTTCCGTGTTTGATTGTGGAGGTTTTGTCGGATACGACAGAAGCGTTTGATCGGGGAAGCAAATTTGCCGACTATCGAGCTTTAGGGAGTTTGAAAGAGTATGTTTTAGTGGATCAAAAGAGTATCTCAGTAGAGGTTTTCTGTCGCAATAGTTTGGGACAGTGGGTTTTGAGTGCCTATGAAGCGGGCGATAGGGTGAGTCTCAGCAGTGTTGATGTAAGTTTTGATGTGGCTGAGCTATACGAAGATGTGGAGTTTGAGTCAGCTAACTAGTGAACACTCTCGCTATATAAGAGGCTAGATAGAATCAACCAGCTTCAACCAATCGTTCATTGCGGCTTAATTATTTTTTTATATTTGACGTGCAGCCCTTCATGGATGTTTACAAACTCGCTGCAGAATATACTTTTTGGGCTTAAAAACCGTCATATTGATACATTCGCTTAATGAAACGGCTTTTCGTTCGGCACACGATCCCATGATCAGTAGCAGTTGTGATTCGAATGGGGGAAGTCATTCGTAATAGGTTGCCTCAATTGGTTGCTCATACTCCTTTTTTGTAGGAGTTAGTCTATGGTCACGTATGCGTCCTGCAATGTTCTCCTAATTGATGATGATCCGTCTGTTTTTGAGCAGGTGCAGGCACTCTTAGCAGAATCTAAGCCAGCTATGGATGCGTCTGGAAGTTTGTTTCAGCTATCCCATGTTGAGCGGCTTAATCAGGGATTAGAGGTTTTGAGTGAGCCGACTTACCAAGTGGTTTTACTTGATTTACACCTACCAGATAGTCAGGGGATAGATACGTTAGAACGTCTTCGCCAAGCTGTGCCGACAATACCCACCGTTGTGTTGACGGGCACGGAGGATGAGGTAATTGCCGTTAGGGCTATCGAAGCGGGAGCCCAGGGGTTTTTGAGTAAGCATACGCTTGACCCGAACCTGTTGGCCTATGCTCTCTTACTGGCACTTGAACGTCAGCGTCAGCTCAATGTTGCTTTACAATCAACCCCTACAGCCCAAGGACTGACCGAAATCGAAAATTTTGAGCGATTGGCCTATACGGTACGACCGGCAACCGTAACTGCAAGTTTATTTGAATCAGGGCTTCTCAAGGATTCAATTCCGGACATTTTTCGACAAATAGTCGAAGATTATAGTCATGTTTTAGATCAAGTATTGGAACAACAAACCTTTCGGGTGGAGTATCCAATCTCTGAAAATTTGCGTTCATTGGCGGAGAAACTGGGTTTTTTGAAGGCCGGGGCCAGGGATGTTGTTGAGTTGCATACTCTGGCCTTAAAACAAAAAAATGAAACAGAGAATGTCATTAAAGCAAGAGCCTATGCTGACGCGGGACGACTAGTGGTGTTGGAGTTAATGGGGTATCTCACTACTTACTATCGCAAGTACTTTATTGGGTTAAGCAAGTTGAACGCTAGTATCCAGAAAGAGGAATCATGAGTCCGCAGCCATATATCCTAAAGCTTTATATCACAGGTAGTAGCCCTCGCTCTGAGCGTGCGATCGCAAACTTGGTTCATCTATGTGAGCAGGAATTAGCCGATAACTATGAGCTGTCGATCATCGATGTGTTAGAACAACCCCAACTAGCAGAGCAAGAAAAGATTTTAGTCACCCCCACTTTAATTAAAGAAGTTCCCCCTCCAGCTCAGCGCATTATTGGAGATCTCAGTGATGCGAAAATTTTGTCCCAGGGACTGGATCTTCGTCTGTCCAAGTCGCCTAGATCAATGACATCTTCTTCGAATGCCAGGGAGTAACCTCGAAATTGTTATGTATGCAATATTATCGCCGTCGCTGATTGAGAGGATGAATCGATCTGTTAGACAGACTATGTGACAGAATCTTTCAGATGCAATCAGCAACGCCGCATTGTTAATCCACACCTTCCCTTGAGAGATATGTCAGCCATGAAAACTACACCCGTCATAGACGAAGGCATTGAAAAACTGGAAACCGGAATACCAGGCTTTGACTTTCTATCCGAGGGGGGTGTACCCAAAGGACGCACCACATTAATTGTGGGTACTGCGGGCAGTGCTAAAACAGTCTTTGCCTGCCAGTTTTTAGCAGAAGGAATCAAGCGGGGCGAACATGGGGTATTCGTCACCTTTGAAGAGCCTCCCCAGATTGTTCGCCGCAATATGCGCGGTTTTGGTTGGGATATTGAGCAATGGGAGCGCGAAGGCAAGTGGGCGTTTGTAGATGCCTCTCCAATCCCAGGTGCAAAGCCCATGGTGAGTGGCACCTATGATTTAGGAGCGTTGCTAGCT
>NZ_JADEXP010000507.1 GCF_015207065.1 Leptolyngbya cf. ectocarpi LEGE 11479
GGGGATACACGCTAGATAACAAAAGACGCTATCGGGATTAAAAATGTTTTTTAGACAGTGATTTAACTCCACAAAGGCTTTTTGATTAAAGTGGGGCGACTCGCTCTGGGCCGTCATTACTCCCCCCGGCCTTAGACAGCGATATACATCCTGATAAAACTCTTTTGAGAACAGCCCCTCTGCTGGCCCTACCGGATCAGAGGAATCAACAACAATCATATCAAAGCTATTGTCTGGAGATTGCTTTACATACTGAATACCGTCATCAATGATTAGCTTAAGTTTGAGATGATCAAATGCCGAAGATAAACTGGGTAAAAATTCTTTAGACGCCCTGACAACGGCCTCGTCAATTTCCACCATCGTCACATTTTGAACCTGATCATGGCGCAAAATCTCTCGAATGCTACCGCCATCGCCCCCTCCAATCACAAGAATATCCTTCACCTCAGGCTGCATCACCATCGGGACATGGACAATCATCTCATGGTAGGCTTTTTCATCTTTTTCACTGCACATGACCATCTTATCGACGGCCAGCAGCTTGCCATACTCAAAGGTATCAAACACCTCAACCGTTTGATAAGGAGACTTTTCTCGAAATAAACAATCTCCCTTATGGCGAATCGATAGGGCCATGTTTTCATTGCGGTCAGTAAACCAGACGCTGCGGCTATACTTAGGGACCACTAACTGTTGAGCGGCGTCATCTCGCAGCTCCCCTAGCTCCATACTGGCTTTTTCTAGAAGATCCAGCTGTCCACGGTTAATTTCAACAGCCGACCCATGCTCTGCTTGAAATGCTTGCTTAAGTAGCTTATAGGACGTCCATGGATTAACAGAATCACCGCAGGTGAACAAATCTACAGCTGCATAGCGGTATTCCGGCCACGTGTGAATAGCCAAATGACTTTCTTGGATCACCACTACGCCTGACACCCCAAAAGGGGAAAAATGATGAAAGACAGAGCTAATAATAGTAGCGCCAGATTCCTTGGCGGCGCCTACCATACTGGACTCTATGCGGGGTACATCGTTGAGAATTTCTGAAGAGCAACCGTGGAATTCGACTAAAATATGGCGGCCAAGAGATTTCATGAGCGTATTGACTCGATACAACCTACCTACAAGCAGTTACCTGTCTAATCAATAGGCTCACGACAACAGTAAACAGGCGCTATGCCGCTGATGAACCTGTGTAGAGTAAATAAAAAATCGGAGAGTAGCGTGATGAGAACCCCTATATAGACTGTTCAGGTAACTTAGCTCAATTAGTTTATAACTAAATTGGATCAACTTAAACAAGGCCAGGGATAGCTAAAATTCTCTTTCGAGAGAATAGACGGTGTGGCTATAATTTGGGAGTCTTAGCCGTTATCGTTCAGCGCGACTCCTCTTGAAAGGGCCAGCTTTTATTTTGCACCAGAAGCTCGGCTGCTTGTGCTCTAGGTAATGGTTTGGCAAAGAAATAACCCTGGGCGTATTGGCACCGCAGATGTTTTAATAGGCGGGCTTGAGCTAACGTTTCTACACCTTCAGCAATGATGTCCAATTTAAGACGATGGCCTAGGGTGACGATGGTGCCAACAATATTCTCATTTTCACTGACGAATTCCATACGCTCAACAAATGACTTGTCAATTTTGAGGGAGTCAATGGGAAGTCGATGGAGATAACTTAGGGAAGAATAGCCTGTGCCAAAATCATCCAGGCTAATATGTAATCCCTTGCTCTTAAGTCGTAGCAGCTGTTGAATAGCTGATTCTACGTTTTCCATGGCCACACTTTCAGTCAGTTCTAGTTTGAGGTTGTGGGGGGCAATTTGATGTCGCTGAATAATACTTGTAATTGTTGTCGCTAGATCCTGTTGTATGAATTGTTTGCTGGAGAGATTTACGCCAATAAATAGGGGCTGGGCTTGGGGAAATAGCTGCTGCCATTGGTGAATTTGGTGACAGGCTTCATCAAGGATCCAATCCCCCATGGTTAAAATCATGCCGGTATCTTCAGCAATGCCGATAAAGTCATTGGGGGGTACTGTTCCCCGCGCCGGATGCTGCCAGCGAATTAGGGCTTCAAACCCGGCTATTTTACCTGAGGTTAACGCTATAATCGGCTGATAGTACAGCTGGAACTGCTGATTGTCTCCAGCGTGGCGAAGCTCCATTTCTAGCTGAAACTGGGAGACCGAATGGGTCCGCATGGCTTCGTTAAAGACTTCATAACGATCCCGTCCTAGGTTTTTAGCCTTTCCCAGGGCACGGTGGGCATCTTGCAACAGCTCATGGGCTCGGTAGCCCTGTCCCTTCTGATGGAGGGCAATGCCGATACTAACGGTAGTACTGACTTGCTGACATCTGATCTGAATTGGGGTCATCAGATGTTTGCGTAGACGATCGGTGATAGCAATCACGTCTCGACTATGGCTAACTGATGGCAGAATAATGGCAAACTGATCTCCTCCAACCCTGGCTACTGAGGCTCTGGGCATATGCTGAACTAGGCGCTGAGCAATAATTTGCAACAGCCGATCGGCCACATCTACGCCTAAACTTTCATTAATTGATTTGAAGCGATCTAAATCGATGAGTAACAGGGCCACCGTGGAACTAAGGAACTGCCGCTGATTCAGATGAGATTGTAGGCGCCTAAGGCTAGAGACTCGATTAGGTAGGCTGGTGAGCGGATCGTAAAAGGTGCGATAGAACACTTGATAGGCAATGGTGCTGCTCACCACTAAAGCAAAGCCTAAAATAGCTGGCACAATTGGAATCCAACCGCTGTAGAAAAACATTATCCAGCCAGTGCCAACTAGAATCAGCAGTGCGATCGCACTGCTCAGCGTTAACCACACAAACTGCTGAATATGCCAGGCTAGATACCCCCCAATCAGACACCAGGTCCCAATCCATAGCATTTCCTGCCACTGGGGCCACCACCAAATCAGAGCATTGTCCTCTTGCACAACCGCAAGAATTTGACTGACAGCGTGGGCATGTATGAGCACCCCAGGTGTTTTGACTGCAGATTGAGTTTGGTTATTTAAAGGCGTAAGAAAGATGTCATTGACACTAGGCGCAACTGTCCCGATCAAAACCACCTTATTTCTAAACCAATCGGGGTTAACCTCGTTATTAAGAACCTCTGTTAGAGAGACTTGTTG
>NZ_JADEXP010000508.1 GCF_015207065.1 Leptolyngbya cf. ectocarpi LEGE 11479
CTTAATAGCAGTGGGATATCATCGACGCGTTCGTTACTGATCAACTGGGCCATTGCTTGGCTGGGATACGATTTTGGGCATTATTACGCTATTCGCTATTCTCCTATATTTTCTAGCGAACCGTGAGAGCTAGCTTTAGAATGTCCCAAATGTAAAAAGCAGGGATTGGTTAGGCGACATAGTGAAAGTGACATTTTTGAATGTGTATATTGTCACCATGAAGAAGACCTGACTAAATCTGATGGCAACTTGCCTGGTTTTATGTTTACAGCTCTGATGGCTGTTTTGGTGACCCTGCTACTGCTTGGTATGTAGAGGTTGTCTGGGACGGTCTAGGCTTCAGATTTTAGCTGTTGCCAGTGGTGGTGCGAGGTTTTTAGAATTGCGATCGCATCTTCATACCTATTGACACAATGGGGGATAGTAATATCTGCTGGATCAATCATCGGTGTTGTGCCGTTCAGCATATGGGCTTCTGCCCAATCCATGAGTCCCTGCCACATGGATCCCACCAGAATAAAAGGCGTTTGATCTAGCTTTCGAACTTGGAGTAGCTGCCAAATCATAAGAGCTTCCAGTGTTGTGCCAATCCCACCTGGCATGACTATGAAAGCGTCTGACATTAAGACGAAATGATGTAGTCGAGAGAAAAAAGTACGATGGCAGTAGGCTTCTTCCACAAATGGATTGGTTACCTGTTCTTGCTTTAAATCAACGCGAATTCCAATCGATTTTACCTGGTCATCTGGGTCAGCCATTACACTCCCCTCATTGGCTGCCTGCATAAGACCCGGTCCACCGCCTGTGACAATATCACAGCCCATCAAGGATAATTCACCTGCCAGCTGCTTGACGACTTCATATAGGTCACTGCCTGATGCCATTCGGGCTGAACCAAAAATAGTGACGCGATATCTGGCTCGTTTTGGCGGACGCAGAGCGGTTAAATTGTTAACGACTTCCCAAAGTCCTAAGATCGATTTTTCGACGACTTCAAAAACAGCATTGTTGTCTGTTTCTATGGCTGTTGGTAAGCTCCTAAAATTTTTTGAGTCAGCCATCATATATCTCCATCGGCAACTCTGTTATTATGCCCAAATATCCTCCATTTCCGGTATTTCTAATGCATTAAGTTGTTCATTATCAGATGTTCCGTTGTTTAGAATAGTCTGTTTTAAGGGTGGATGTTTGGCAAGGGACTCAACAGAATTAATGGAATTTGCACGATCATGATCGTCGGTTGAATAACGCTTGACCTCATCATCGCTATCCAGCACTGGGTTGTTTAACTTGGTTTTTGTGACTTTCCATGCGGTCTGTGCGCCTAGTTTTCCCACCTTCATGAAAGTCCATGTGCCACGTTGGTAGGTTTTGTCTTTGCCGTGGCATTTGGGTCTAACTCCGATCAGCTGCTCGATTTCATCGGTGGTTAGTAGCCATTGTGCAGTTGCTGCTCGTTCTAGCACATCCATATACCAAAGTGGATTTGGGGAGGTGCGCTGATTACTAAGCGTTTGATTGAGTTGGTATAGTGCCTGTGACATTTTGTGAATAGCATTAGTAAGCTGCTGCATGTTTAGAGGCAATGCAGTTGTTGCAGAAGAACTAGCGGTGGTCTCCTGGTTTAAACCACTTGTCGGTGATTCGGCTTCAGAATTGGGTGGCAGTGCTTCAACCTCAGAAGCAGCAGTACTGTCATGTGTCTTGAAAGGTGTATTGAGAGCTTCCTTCTTCAACTTAGGCTGGAAATCGTGAGCTTCGATCCATGCTTGATTCAGTTCGGTTGCCAGGTTTTCTAGGTAAGTTGCTGAGGCATCGGAATCTTGCTGTCTAAGCTGCTGAGCGGCTTGTTTCATTGCGTGGACCAACCCTGGTCCGATCAAGTTACTATGCTCGGCTAATAGTTTTTTTCTGGTATCTTCTGAGCCCTCTAAAAGAGACTGAATTAAAGCCAAATATGCCTGAGATAGATCATCATTCGACTGAGTTGGCTGTTTCTCTTTAACTAAAATGTGATGCAACTTTGCAGCCCAATTGTGCAAGAAAATAGCAGCCTGACGATTGCCCTTATGCAAAAGTTGTGATGCAACCTGTTCCATGACCTGGATTAATTCGGCATCGACTAAATCTTCATGCTGCTTTAGACAGATCCATTCTTCACCGTTGGGACAAGCTAATAATTCTTGAATAAGTTTTAGATAAGCGTTGAGATGCTGCTGCTTCATATGAAATACTTCCTAATGCTTGTATTGCTTTACAGTACGGTATGTTGAGATGGCATCGGCTGGATATGTAGATGCCAGCCGATGGGAAAGTTGAGTTGCTTACTCAACAGCTTTGATTTTTACGGTTTTAGTGGTTTGACCCTCTGATTTTGGGAGCACTAAACGCAGAATACCGTGACTATACTCGGCTGAAACATCGTCCTTGACAATATGGCTGGGTAGAGGGACAACCCGCTCAAACTTGCCATACTGAAACTCAGATCGGGTAATATTATCCTCTTCTGTTTTAGTCTCGGACTTACGCTCACCACGAATGACAACAGCTGAATCAGTGACCTCAATGCTAAGATCATTAGCTGTCATGCCAGGAACTTCAAATTTAAGATGGATTTCAGCATCGGTTTCATCCATCTCAGCTGATGGCATAAAGGTAAAGCTGCCATCAGCTTGAAGTCTGGGAGTAAACTGGTTGAACAACTTATCCAGTTCTTTTCTCAGTGTTTCCATTTCACTAAATGGTTCCCACTGTTCAATTTGCCGGAAGGGTTGCCAGTGTCTGAGTGTCATGGTAAAACCTCTGCAAAACAGTTTTAGATAGCCAGATGTAAATGACTACAGTTGTGCAGCCTACAGCTCAACTACATTTTCATCGTAGAAGTAAAAGTTGAGGAAAATGTGGGGAGTTTGAGGGGCGGAATCACATTGCTAGAAGCTCTTACAGAGTAGTGGCTATTTCCTTCACAAGTTTCTCAACTTATTTTGATGTACTGAGTATCAATACTCCGGACAGAATTAGGAGACTAGCACCCCATAGTCACAAAGACTTGGAAAGTTGGGATGTGATTTAATCAAAGTCTCGTCTAAGTCTAAGTTTCGAATAAACCTGTCAATCAGATGCTGATTGAGTTTGCGACGTTTGTAGGAGGCCATGGAAAAGA
>NZ_JADEXP010000509.1 GCF_015207065.1 Leptolyngbya cf. ectocarpi LEGE 11479
ACATTAGCCATGGAGCTGAGGGCGTCCATTTTCTGAGCCCGGCTAATGCGGGGGACTGAATCCATCGCTAGGGCGGTAACCTGCTTGGCAGCAAGCTGCTCTAGCAAGTCGGGGTGCTGGGCGGGCCACAAAAAGCTAATTAGAGTTTGACCACTGTGGACTAGCTCAGTTTCATCACAGTTCAGTTCATGATGGTGGGCAGGCGGTTCCACTTTTAATACGATATCGGCCTCTTGCCAGAGTTCGAACGCATTGGCAACGACCTGACAGCCTGCATCCCGATAGGCTTGGTCTGAAAACTCAGCTCGCTCGCCAGCACCTGCTTCTATCAGGACATCAAAGCCCAGGGCCTGGAGTTTTTTGACAGTTTTGGGAGTGGCTGCAACACGGCATTCCCCAGGGGTAACTTCCTTGGGGACACCAATGCGCTTAGGACGTTCGGAAGGTGACGCTTGTTGGTCAATAGCACCGTGGTCGAGTGCAATGGTCATAGTAAATCCTTTGATGAACTAACTGGGCTAACGACTGTTGTTAAAAACACTATGGAAGTGGGATCACAATTGAGTGCAATCTAATAGGAATAACTTTAGATTTTGCAGCTTTCTTTAACGAAAAGGCGGGTGTTTGCTCTAATGTATTAAGTCTTTGTTTCGACTCATGATCGGGCCTGTTCTCGCTCTTTGATAAACATGCCTCTCAGGTAACTTTACGACTGAGTGAAATCTATTGGTTTTATCGACTGCTCTACTGTTATTAGAGGCTGCTGCTATTAGAGACTGGACTAGCGCGTAAAAGAGCCAACGGCCAGTCTTTGTGAATAAATGTTTCACCGACAAAAGTTGAGTGTAGGGACTGAGAAGTTAGCTCCTAGCGTTATATTTATTCTGACTAATTTAACCCTCAAAAAGTGCTCACTTCTTTAGGAAGATTTACGTTTTGACACAAGCCTGAGATGAGCAGATATTTCTAAATCTTGTGTCGTAAATTCTCATTATTTCTAGATTTTTTAAAGTTAATAATGGTGCCCAGGCAGACTCTAGAAAGTGGCTGCCAAGCTTCAGTCGCCTCCCTTAGTAGGGCATAGGGCAGCACCTAACTTTGGTTTTGAGTATATGTGCTGATTTTAAGAAAAGTTTCGCTCTGTAAATGTGTAAACTTAGGAGGGTAGGTACAAATAAAAGCCCTGGTGCTTACTTTTTTGTAGGTAATAATGACTGTTGAAAGGGCTGAGTCTATCTATAAATTAGGGGTGAGCGCTTTGCTAGCGGGGTCAATTGAGTAAACCGTCCCTCTAGTTGAATAAGCATCTCTGGCCCTGTGATAATTCTAGATGAGTTCTAATTTTTCTAATCTGTAAGGTGAGCTTGAGGAGTGAGCAATGATACTTAAGAACATTGTCCGATGGGGGATGGCCGGTCTGCTGCTTTCGTCTGCCACAGTGGTTGGGGTAACTGCGCCGACTCTGGCTCAGGACTATTATCAGACTGACGGTCTGACTATTTTTGGGGGTACAGACGCTGAGTATCGTCTTTCCTATCGGTTGCTCAATAACACCCCTCGTAACACGCGTACCCATTGGGCTCTAGGAGTCAATGGTGACCAGTTGCAGACGGCGACATCGGCTTTAGTGGTCACCTTACCCGAGTCTTTTTCCCGCTACAGGGGGCGCATTGATCTAGACGAGATCACTGTGCGCTATGGCCGCATTGATAGCGAGGGCGATCCGATTGAAGTGGATGAAGTTATCTGGGACGATGTGGTCTTTAGCGGTGCCAATGACCTGTCGGAAGATCTAGATAAGATTGAAATCTACCTAGCTGAAGACGTTCCTGCTGATACTTCGATCACGATTGAGTTTAATAAGGTTCGTAGTCCAAATCGGGCGTTGATGCTGCGGACTAATCTACAGGTATTTCCCCGTGGCGAGGAGCTGGCTACCTACATAGGCACTTGGGAAATGCTAGTGGCCTATGATGATCGTGACTAATGCTCCAGGCCTGTTCAAGGGCTGCGGCGACATGTTACTATCAGAAACCGCGCCAATGGGCGCACGTAGTATTTTGTTTGAGCAGACCTAGGAGCAATCGCCATGACTAAGCGCACCCTCGGCGGTACATCTCGTAAGCGTAAGCGCGTTTCTGGTTTTCGTACCCGGATGCGTACGGTTAATGGCCGTCGCGTTATTCAAGCCCGTCGTAAGAAAGGCCGGGCTCGGTTAGCTGTTTAAGTTGGCTTGAGTTGCGATCGCACCCGTGGCGTTACCAAGGCAACATAGACTGCGATCTCCGCGTTCTTTTTCCCAGGTATATCGTCAAGGACGACGAGCAGGCAGCTATTGCCTCGCCGTTAAAGCCTTAAAAAAGCAGATACCCGATGAAAGGTTGTCCAATCAACCTTCGTCGGGTATCTGCTTTGGTGTTTCCATTAGCCGCAAAGTCCATAAGCGAGCAGTGGTGCGCAATCGTATTAAGCGCCAAATTCATGCAGCACTCACAACCTTGCTACCCAGAGCCCATGGGGCTTGGTGGGTCGTTATTAATGTGCGGACACCCGCCATATCCTGCGAATATTACGAATTTTTGCGAGAATTAGAGAAACTATTGGTGGAGCTGGAGGTGCTGCATGGCCATTAAAGAGGAAGTTTATTACGAAGGTGGTCCCCACAAAGGTGATTTGATTTTTAGCTGTTTGCTGGCATTTACCGTTGTGTGTATCCCCATTACGATCGGGGCGATTATTCGGGCACTGTGGGTGCGCTATCGCATCACCAATCGCCGTATTTCGGTCACAGGTGGATGGATGGGACGCAATCGTACCGATCTGATCTATTCAGAGGTGACCCGAGTGGCCGTTGTTCCCCGTGGTCTGGGTATGTGGGGTGATATGGCTGTGCAACTCAAAGATGGCAGCCGGCTAGAGTTACGGTCCCTGCCTAACTTCCGTGAACTCTATGACCAGATTACCGAGCATATTTCATCTAAGGCGCGTGTGGCTAGCGGACTGAATACTTAAAGTAGGGTAATTAAGGTTGGATGGGGCGTACGGTCGCAGCCGTATTTTTCTTTCTATGGTCGGGTAATGCAAAACATCCATTGTTCGGGTCGTTAATGCCCCTCTAACCCGCAGGTTCTATAATCTGATTTTCGGTCCCTAAG
>NZ_JADEXP010000510.1 GCF_015207065.1 Leptolyngbya cf. ectocarpi LEGE 11479
AATTTGCTGCGATACATCCACAATTTGTCCCAGACCTTGCTTAGTCTTTTGCAGCAGTTGAGTGCCTTCTACCACTTGGTTTGTCCCCCGTTCCATCGCCTCGACGACATCTCGAGTTCCCATCTGAATGTTTTTTCCAATCTGTTCAATCTCTTTGGTGGCTGCCGACGACTGTTCAGCCAGCTGACCCACTTCGCTGGCAACCACCGCAAAGCCTTGCCCTTCTTCCCCAGCATGGGCTGCTTCAATGCTGGCGTTGACCGCCAGCAGATTGGTTTTCATGGCAATTTCGTTAATCAGCGAAACCACCTGAGAAATCTGTTGAGACGATTCCCCTAGCTGTTTTACTTTCTTACCGGTTTCTGCCACTGTGGAGCGCAGTTCTAAAATACTGGTCACCGTCAGGTCCATGGCCATGCCACTATCCTGAGCGGCTGTAGAGGCTACCTGGGCTACTTCAGCTGCCTGGCGAGCATTGTCAGCCACTTCTTGAATAGAGTGCGACATCTGCTCAACCGAATTGAGCGTGTTGGTAATTTCATCCATCTGAGCCAGGGCCTCATCTGCCAGCTGTTGAATCGCCCCTTCACTCTGGTCAATGGATTCGTTTACCTGGCCTGTGGCCTGTTTCACCTGGATTACAATCGATCTCAGGCTCTCAATAATGGCGTTAAAAACGTCACCAATAATTCCAATTTCACCCGCTGTCAGCTCTGTGCGTACGGTCAGGTTGCCGTTAGAGGCTTCCTCCATCTCATTTAAGAGCTGCACCAGCTCCCGCTGCAGAATCTCACTCCGCTGGCGTTCTTCCTGGGCACGCTCAACCTGGGCTTGGGCCGTAATTTGCTGCTGTACAGCCTCTTCTTGCTTGATCAACAAGGTCTGAATCTGTTCTGCCATCAGATTGATATTGGTACCTAGCTGGGCGATCTCATCTTCTCCTCGGGTATCAATTCGAGTTCTAAAATCACCTTGTCCCAGTCGTTTTACTGAGTCAGTAATCTGCACAATGGGCAAGGTCACTCGGGTCGCCAGCAAGGTTGCGATCGCAGCCACCAGCAAAACGGTAATCCCCGTCCCCACCAGCACCGTCTGCAAAAGCTGTCGGGATGCGGCAAAAGCCGTAGACGTATCGACCAAACTCACCACACTCCAATTTAGCTGAGGGTCGCCAGGTTCATGGATAATGGGCGCATAGGCCGTTAGCTGAGGGCCGTCCCCTTCATTCAGAATTGCGGTCTGCGGTGAGCGATCTTGCAACCAGGAAACCGAATCAGCCAGGTTAACTAGAATTGCATTGGCCATCCCGTCGTCAGCATTGCTTAAAAAGACCTGTCCGTTGGCATCCAGCAATCCCACCGCCGTATTTTCAGATGTGAACCCACTGATACTCCGCTGGAGTTCTTGTACATCCAGGCGCACACGAATCATGTAGAGCATATCGCCTGTTTCAGCATCAAAGATCGGAGCAGCTCCGATCAGTGCAAACTGAAGATCCCCTGCCAGGGGGGCTCGTGGCTGTACCCACACAATATCTTGGGTCGCTTCAACTTGCTTAAACCAGTCGTTTTGGCTCACATTCTGAGGAATACCATCGGGGTTGCTGACCGCTACCGGGCTGCCCTTGAGGTCAACCACAGCGATATCTTCGTAGATCGGCGAAGTGCTAACCAGCTCCTGTAAGAAAGCATTTCGATCGGCAACATCCGTCGCCTCTCGCACATCCTCATCAGTAAATAGGCTCAGCTGAGAGAACGTTCTCAAATCTTGAAAACGACTGTTCATAAACTCTGCAGCAAAGTTGGCAATATCGGCTGTACCGGCGGTTCGAGCCTCAGTGGCCTGGGCTGTTACCCTTTGCTCCACAAAGACATACCCCAAACCACCTACCGCCACCACGGGAACTACCCCTAGCGACAGGGCCAAGGCCAGCACCTTCGTTCTCAGGGTTAGTTTTTGCCAGAAACCTTTGGAAGACGTTTGGGGTACAGAAACAGTGGACTGGCTAGGCTGCTCCACTCCATAACCCGATGTAGCACCGGTAGAATCTGGCAGACCTCCCGCCAAACTGTCCGGTGCAACATTGTTTAGATTGGGGTTCAAATTAGGTGGAAATTCTGTATTGGGAGCCATTGGTGTAAGTTTTTAGACTAGGAGTAAATAGAATTAATTTGATGTACAAGCGGTCCCTTAGCTGTTGTGCAATACCGGAGAACGTGCGATTGCTTCAGCGTCCAATACCAGAAGCATTTCATTCTGCTGCAGCAAACAACCGCGCAAGCAGGGTTTCAAACTGGGAGAAAACTGTCCCTGGGGTGTTTGAATCAAATCTGGCGAAAATCGAATCACCCCTCTCATCGTCGGTACGATCAATCCCAAAAGCGCCTGATCGTGCGCGGTTGCCATCGGCACAGCCTGTTGCTGTAATGGTTGAGCAACCCGAATAATCACAACGTTATAATTTCGAATATTCGAGGGCAGCGGGGTGGATAAAAGCATATGTGCCATATCAACTAGCCACATCACTCGACTGCGGCGAGTTGATAATCCCAACACACAGGGCGGCATGTTAGGCATCGGCGTAATCTGATGCGATGGCACCACAATGACTTCCTGCACCTGCTGCATTGAAAAAAGTGCTGGTGTCTGTTCATTGAGTTCAAAACTCAGACACGTTGCACCAGCTGTGCCTTCAGGCTGAATCAATCGATGGGCAAGAGCTGAGGCATTCATTGGCTTAAGCTATACCGAACGGCATTCACAAGTTGATCTTCGGTAAAGGGCTTGGTCACATATACATTCACACCTTGCTTCATGGCCCAGAGGCGATCAATCTCTCCTGATTTAGAGGTACAGGCCACGATGGGCACCTTTTGGGTTGCAGGATTTCTCTTTAAATTACGACACAGCTCTAAACCATTCATGCCCGGCATGACCAGGTCTGTCACAATTGCATTAGGCTGGTGCTCCATCGCCTTATTTAAAGCTTCTTTTGCATCAGTGGCTACTATCACGGTGTATCCACCTTTTCTTAGATAACCGCTAATAAGTTCTAATTCATTAATAGAGTCATCAACAACTAATACTTTAGTCACCTTAAATTACCTCGAAAGATTCCTACTAAATTTATCTATTCAGAATAAAACTC
>NZ_JADEXP010000511.1 GCF_015207065.1 Leptolyngbya cf. ectocarpi LEGE 11479
ACCGCCATCCTACACAACACTGTCCTCACAAACACAAACCTTAGAGGGGCCAGTTTTCAAGGTGCAGATCTCAGCAGTGCCAATCTCAATGGGGCCAATTGGCAAGCAGACCACCGACAAGACGCAAGCTTAGCAGGAGCAACTCTAATCGATGGGATAATAGTCTCCTCACCCCTATGAAGCTATTAAATCGCTGCACTTCTTGATAGTTTATTGGCTGTCTCTTTTGAGGCAAATCCGCGCTGGACTTCTTCTTTTGACTCCTTGAAACGATGCTTAAACTCAGGCTGCATGAGCTTGAGCTGCCCGAAGTTATAAAACTGGGCAATGCATCATTACCAGGCTTTCTAGTTGGAAAATTGTCAGCATGAATTCCTGTCATACCCATAAAGAGCCCTTGGGAATTCATCCCGTCAAGCGGTCGATCGCTACCAAATTGCTCAATCAGACATAGACCGTGGGTCATCACACCGTAACAGCGAGCTGGAGGTAAAAAATGAATATTTCCCCCTCGCTGAATCCAATCAAAGTTACGGCCAATAATGATTTGTCCGTTTAATTTGCAAGCAAAAATGGAGCACATCTGTCAATCGTGAATCATAACAGCAGCGTTTACTCGAGAAGCAATGATGTACACCAGGCAGGCTTTCTTACTCCTCTTGATCTGCCTCATCTGTAGCTACGGTTTCTTGTCGCTCAATAACAACCGTAAGATGAGCTACCATCGCACCGATAATACCCACAGCTGCAATTACTGGGAAAAAGGCAGCACTAATAACACCCCCAATAACTCCCACCGTCATCGGAATCTCAATCAGCGTATGACCTTCTTCATTTTTGATAATAATGCGACGAATATTGCCTTGATGAATAAGTTCTTTCACCTCAGCTACAAGGGCATCACCAGAAATTTTAAGTTCTTCTAAAACTACCTTCTCGGCAGGCTCTTTCTCTGACTCAGTAACAGACACAACTTCAGAATCCGGTACATTAGACACCGAAACATCTAACGTTTGAGGTACTTCTTCAAGATCGGTATTCATTGCTAAAGTCCTTTAGCAGCTTACATTTATAGGCTAACCAAGACTTATGAGGAAGTTGTGAAGGAACGTCTGTTAATCAATGTGATGCTCAGTAATCTGTCAATGCATATACTCCCAAAATAAACGTATCTCCACAATGCATTTTTTTTCTTAAAGACTGAAAAAACACAAAAAAAGCTTATAATGTAATTACACCAGCTTTAGAACAGCATAGGGCTTTAAAGAGATAGCTGATATCTCTAAGATATACAACTTTGCTCTTTCGCTAACAAATTAAAGCTGACTGTAGCCCGTAAGGAGATTGATCCTATATGCGATGGGTTATTCAAGGTAAAGATCTCAAGGTCACAGATGCGATTAATGACTATGTTCGTCAAAAAATTGGTAAGGCATTAACTCGTCATCAAGATATTGCAACCAAAGTTGACGTTAAACTATCCGCACCTCTTCAAACCCAAAAGCCATCTCAACAAACTGCTGAGGTTACGGTACATGCGAGCGGAACAGTTATTCGAGCCGCTGAGAAGCATGAAAATCTCTATGCCAGCATCGACTTAGTTACCGATAAGCTTGTTCGTCAACTACAGAAATATAAAACAAAGAAACAACGCCGAGCCCAACCGAGGGAATCCCTTAGCAATGATCTAAATCAGTCACTTGAAGTGGCCGATTTGATACCAGATCGCTCGCCGGAGCTACCTCCGAAAGTAGTGCGTAACAAATTTTTTATGATGCCGCCGATGTCCATCGAAGAAGCTCTGGATAATCTGCAACTGGTGGATCATGACTTTTATATGTTCCGCAATGCTCAGACTGATGAAATCAATGTCATCTATGAGCGCAACCATGGCGGCTATGGCATTATTCAGCCGCGCGAGCAATCTGACAGTTAACTAATCTGAAGTTATGTAGAGCATAGGTGCTAATGATAACAGCACCTATGCTCATGGATTTACACCTCATGGGAAAGACCAACAATATCATCAGATAATAGACTCAGAACTATTGTCCACAGTAGTCGGAAAGTCAATGCGTCCACTGAAACCTCCTAGCCTGCAAAGGGTCTGCTGCGAGAAAACGGTAGAACATGAAGGTGCATACCGTTGACAAGGTGTCCGTCTCCCAGCTACTTATAAATAGCGTTGTCGATGGCCACTCGAAAAAACTCTCCTTCTGTTTCAAATTGATGAGTGCCAAAATACCAGCCTGCTCGCAACTTAGTTGGGATTGTATAACCTGCAAACGTAGATTCTTGGTCTATATATGCGCCAAAGTCTTCAAATTGATAGCGGCTACTATCTGGATTACCCCAACGTTTAAAGCTAAGCTGCTGTAGCCGCCCAAGATCATCTATTGTGAGTTTTAGTACAGTCATGTTGCCCAGAGATCGCAACGTAGCTTGGATATGGTAGCGATCGCAAACCGTCCACTCAGCCTTACTCAGCATAGACGGTAACCACATGCATTCTCCATGCATGCGACCAATCGCTGAACGGGTAACATCCCCACCTGCCGCTGTCATCACAGGAAACAAACCCAGCAATTTCCACTGCATAGCTCCTTTGCCGTAGATTAACCGATCCCACCCCCTGACTGGCAGCCTATTCACTCGGGTAATCGCCTGCCAGATCATGCCTCGCTGAGGATAGATGACTTGTTCAGCCTGGAAAGGTTGCCACTGCTTCAGCTTTATCTCTCCATGCATACGCAACCGCACCGCACTAGCCAAGGGAGTCGCTGCAGATATCGCATGTTTCAGATATCGCCCAACTGGCTCAGGCAAATCCACAATTTGGTCATGGTGAAACACAGTCTCAGACAGAGACACAGAGTGCCAAAGCTTGTTGACAGAAATCGGTTGAAACCCCATTGCCATATCTCTACTCAAATCTAACCACTACACCAGGCCTCATATTCTCTATCCTTAAACGCCTCTGGATACTCCTCATCGTAATACTGTTCAGATGCTGTCTGTTCAATGGATTCAGCTCGCTGACGTGCAGCTTCTGCCTGTAATGCATCAACCGCTAACCAAGCATTTAAGCAGGCTTTTGACGCTGGCCCATTCTCTCCACATACATGACGCGCTTTCTCTGAGAG
>NZ_JADEXP010000512.1 GCF_015207065.1 Leptolyngbya cf. ectocarpi LEGE 11479
GAGCAGCGGAAGACCCCGAATTCGAGACGTTCTACACCAAGAACATTCTGTTAAACGAAGGTATTCGTGCGTGGATGGCTCCTCAGGACCAGCCCCACGAGAAGTTTGTATTCCCCGAAGAGGTACTGCCACGTGGTAACGCTCTCTAGTAATTACATTTCGGGTCGTGACCAGCAATCCACAGGTTTTGCCTGGTGGTCTGGTAACGCTCGTCTGATCGATCTTTCCGGTAAGCTGCTGGGTGCCCATGTGGCCCACGCTGGTCTTATCGTTCTTTGGACTGGTGCGATGACCCTGTTTGAGGTCTCCCACTTCGTCCCCGAAAAGCCCCTTTATGAGCAGGGCTTTATCCTACTTCCTCACCTAGCTACTTTAGGCTGGGGCGTAGGTCCTGGTGGTGAAATTGTTGATACATTTCCCTACTTTGTCGTTGGTGTACTTCACCTAATTTCTTCTGCAGTTTTAGGTCTAGGCGGTGTTTATCACGCTGTTCGTGGTCCTGAGACGCTTGAAGAGTATTCCAGCTTCTTCCAGCAAGATTGGAAGGATAAGGATCAGATGACCAATATCATTGGTTATCACCTGATTCTGCTGGGCATTGGTGCGCTGTTACTTGTATTCAAAGCCACTTTGTTTGGCGGTGTTTACGATACCTGGGCGCCTGGTGGTGGTGACGTGCGTGTCATCACTAATCCCACCCTTGACCCGGCTGTCATTTGGGGCTATCTGGTTGGCGCACCCTTTGGTGGTGACGGCTGGATTGTCGGTGTTGACAGCATGGAAGACATCATCGGTGGCCACATTTGGATCGGTTTGATCTGCATCTCCGGTGGTATATGGCACATTCTGACCAAGCCGTTTGGCTGGGTCCGTCGTGCCTTTATCTGGTCCGGTGAAGCTTACCTTTCCTACAGTTTGGGTGCGTTGTCCATGATGGGCTTTATCGCGTCCTGCTTTGTGTGGTTTAACAACACTGCTTATCCCAGTGAGTTTTTCGGCCCGACTAATGCTGAGTCCTCCCAGGCCCAGGCCATGACCTTCTTGGTGCGTGACCAGCGGATGGGTGCCAACATTGGTTCGGCTCAAGGTCCTACTGGCCTTGGTAAGTACCTGATGCGCTCTCCGACTGGTGAGATCATCTTTGGTGGTGAGACTATGCGTTTCTGGGACTTTGATGGTCCTTGGCTATCTCCCCTGCGTGGTACTAATGGCCTTGACCTTGACAAGCTCAAGAATGATATTCAGCCTTGGCAGGTACGTCGTGCTGCTGAGTACATGACTCACGCTCCTAACGCGTCTCTGAACTCTGTGGGTGGCGTTATTACTGAGATTAACTCTGTTAACTTTGTAAACCCCCGTCAGTGGCTGTCCACATCTCACTTCGTTCTGGGTTTCTTCTTCTTGGTTGGTCACCTATGGCATGCGGGCCGTGCTCGTGCTGCTGCTGGTGGCTTTGAGAAGGGACTTGACCGTTCGAACGAGCCAGTACTGGGCATGGACGACCTAGACTAAGCTCTGGTCTGATATTGCTTAGAAAGGCCTCCGCTCTAAGGCGGAGGCCTTTTTGTTATTAATATCAAGCAACGGGGCGTGGGACATCAGCCCCTAAATCTCTCAGATCATGCTCTGGCAGTAGTTGGGAGTCTTTGAGGAAGCCCGCACCCTAATCTTTGATTGGGCGTCGGGAGGATGTCACAATGCATGGTGAGTACTGTTGCGATCGCTAAGTTATGAGGTATTTAAGCTCCGTTTGTTGGAGACGCTGGTTACTGAGCTGCCTACTGGTCGGCGTCACTTTGTTGAGTGGGATACTTCCAGCCCAGGCTGCCAACTTTGACCGGCAGAGTCTGCGACAGCAAAGTTTTGCTGGACAGGACCTGCGCGGCAATAATTACACCAGCACCGACATGGCTGAGACCGACTTAAGTAATACCGATCTGCGCGGTGTACGTCTCTTTGATACAAACTTGACGGATGCCAATCTAGAAAATGCGGATATGACCGGAGCCACGCTAGATGGGGCTCGGTTTATTAGAGCTAATCTGAAAAACGCTATCCTTGAGGGCGCGTATGCATTCAGTACAGATTTTCGTCGAGCCGATATCGAAGGGGCTGACTTTACCGATGTGGATCTAGATGTAAAAACGAATGACATGCTGTGTGAAGTGGCCACAGGCACTAATCCGGTGACAGGGCGGGCAACTAAAGAGACGCTGTACTGCCCTTAGCCTAGCCATAACCATTTTCAGCCAAGAAATCTAAGGAAATATCTGCTTGGGTTTCACGACCTCCCATGTTGGCGAAACGCTCTACATACTTACCTAAGATATCGCCTTCTAAGTTGACCGGTTCGTTAGGCTGCAGATATTGCAAATTTGTTTCGTCATAGGTGACCGGAATAACGGCCACCTTAAACCAATCCCCGGAAGCACTACAGTCAGCCACCGTCAGACTAATCCCATTAACGCTAATGCTGCCCTTGGGCACAATATAGCGAGCCACGTGATGTGTGGGGATTGTAAAGCTGATTTCCCAGGCACTATCGGTTTTGATAATCTCACCGACAGCCCCTTGACCGTCCACATGCCCCGTCACAAAGTGGCCGCCAACTTTGGCCCCCACCCGCAAGGAGGATTCCAAATTGACCGGGCGATGGATGGGAATATGGCCCAATGTTGAACGGCTGAGGGTTTCAGGAGACGCCGTAGCGATAAAACCCATGGGTAAAACCGTAGCCACCGTTAGACAGACACCGTCTACAGCAATGCTATCCCCCAAAGCAATGTCTGCCATGATGGAGCCACAGGGCTCAAGGCAGTTAATTTGTAGCCGATCGCCTTCTAAGGTTTGAAGCTTTCCTAAAGCTTGAATTAGTCCAGTAAACACATTCTTATGATGGTGCTAGGGAATGACAGATGGGGTATGACAACCTCAATCTAGAGGATCCAAATCTAACAGTTAATCTGATGGGAGCACCTGCACGAGGGAATATTGATAGGAAATGAGCAAGCGGAGCCTAAGTGAAGATTTCTAGAATCTAAATAAAGATTTTTACGTAATACTGAACAAGCTGGATGGTCTCCTCTAGCTTAGAGATTGAGCCATGATTGATTTGAGGGATAAGTAGTGTAGTGCATATA
>NZ_JADEXP010000513.1 GCF_015207065.1 Leptolyngbya cf. ectocarpi LEGE 11479
CCTTTGTTAGCTGCAACATTCGTTGCATAAAAGCTTTATACTGTGATTCACAACCATCGGTTGCAAAAGAAGAAGATTCATTGACTCCCTCCATTTCATCAATATTAAATCCTACTTGCTTAATATTCTTCTCAACAAAGAATTGAAACATCTCATCAGGGTAATCTAGGGCATCACGGGTTAATACCGTAATGACATGAAATGGAATATTATTTTGCTGCAATAGTTGAATCCCATGCATAGTCCCTGCATGCGTTCCTAAGCCCTTACGAGTTTTGCGATGAGCGTCATGTAGAAAAGCAGGGCCATCTAGGCTAACACCAATTCGCACTTGATAAAGATTAATGAAATCACACCAATCTTGATTAATTAGAGTTGCATTAGTTTGGATTGCATGACTAATCAGGCGTAATCCTGATGGCAAGTCATAATTTAATTCTTCGATTTTATCAAAGGCTGATCGATAGAAATCTATCGGCATGGTTAGGGGTTCTCCTGCATGCCAAACCACCGTAAATTCGGAGTCCAGGAATTGACTTTGAAATAAGTTTACAAAAATAGGTTCGATTAGATCGAGGGAAAACTGGAATTTAAGATGGCGGTCAGGTAAATAGCAATAATCGCAGTCAAGGTTACAAAAAGTAGTAGGTTGAATAATAACCAACTTGACTGGACCATAATTTTTGGGAGCAGATATCCATGTGGATAAAGTATTAATTAAACCCATAACTTCCACAGAGAAATGAAGCAAACACCTTAATACTTTCTTGCTAAAAGAGAATCATAGCTATTTGTTTTCAATCGCTCTGCATGGTGAAGCTATAGCTCACTATCAAGATACTTTTGGGATATCTCTTTTTGAAGAAGTGCATAATTCTGAGTAAAATCTATTGCCAGATTGATCACACTTGGTCTAGATTTCGAAACTTTCTTCTGGTGCAAATATACTTACAGTCTCGTATTTCACAGTTATTTTATCGAAACAAAATAATTTAAGTAAGATTCAGTAATTATAGTACTTAGTGAATAAATTTAGAGCAGTATGAAAATTTTGTATAGTACCCCCCAGGGTACTTGACCTGACTGGCACATCTATGTTGAATCTGTAGAATATTTCAATTTTCAGATTTTGTAAATGCTTCAAGCCAAAGTTTTCAGCAAGTTGTAGCAATTGTCTTAGCTGTCAAGCATCTTCAAAGGAAACATCTAAAGTTTTCTAAGCTCGACTTTATCCATTACGCCTTATGTGAGTGCAAATTTGCTTCGAACAGGTTTCTGCTCAAAGATCAGCACATCAATGCCGAAGGATTGCCGTAAGACGATTCGCAGGGTATGACTAGCGACCTTGGCGGCGACATGGACCTGAATGCCTGAGACCTTTTTGCGGAGTAATCGCTCTAAGTGTCGTCCGGTATTTGAATCTCGTTAAAAACCCCTTCAATCCGTTCACGGAAATGGCTCAAGAGGCGGTCAAACGCCTGTGGATTCTGGGCGTGTTGGTTATCTCTCATCGGGGTGAAGATGCGATTGCCTGTACATCTGGCGATATCTGCTTGCCAGTCTGTGCCAATAAAGCCTTTGTCGGTCAAAATGGTGCACCCTTGGATGTCGCAGAGGACCGTTTCAGCCGCCGCACGTTCATCCGTATTGGCGGGGACCAAGTCATAAACCAATGGCAGTCCTAATAAGGTCGTGAGCATCACCAATTTATAGCCAAAGTAGTTGAGTTTACGCCTGGCACAGTAGCCATAAGATGTACTCCCCTCAAAATCACTCTGCCGTTTACTGCGTTTATAGCTAACGACGGGCACCGGTTTCGTATCGAGCAAGAACGTGTCCTCAAACCCTACATTCAGGTGGTCCAGCCAGTATCGTCTAAGCGCTTCCAACAGCCCCGCCAACCGGCGGGCTCGACGATTAAACTGGCTTTGGTCGAGCAGCGATGGAAACAGGGATAAGTGATTGGCTCGGATGAATCCGAGGAATTGTTGTTCACCGGGATAGGGGAAATAATCCATGGCCAAGAGTAACGTCAGCATTTCGCTCTCGCTAAAGCGGCACCGGGCACCGGGTAATCGCGGGCGTAAGCGATGACCATACACTTGGTACCAGTCATCCACAAGCACAAAAATGTGCGTTAGAAGGTCCGTCGCTTTTACCATAGTCATGAGGAGCTATAAGGTTTTGTGTTTGGTTACCTTGATCTTGAGGGCTCCTCGTTTTTTGAGCTAGTGGCTGATGTCGCTCCATTCACATAATGCGTCCATTTGTACAACAGACATCTCCAAAATATAAATTCGGATAAAAAAAGGCGGTAAAACTCTAAACGTAGAGCGTTACCGCCCCAATGAAAAATCCCTACGATTATATCAATCAAAATCCTGAGCGTTGTCAGCGGATGTTTGGCCTTGGCTATCAGGAATTCAGTGATTTAATTGCCGTAATAGTAAGCAACCAATCTGCCCGAAAAGACCAGTTATCTCCGGCCAAAGTCTACATCAATGCACCGGGGGGGTGTCCTCCTAAGCTCAGCGAGGCGGAGGAAGTGAGCCTGTGTCTGTTGTATCTCAGGCAGTATCCCACCTTTGAACTGCTGGGATTACACTACGACGTCTGTGAAAGTACGGCTCATGACATCTATCACCGTTGGGTGCTGCGATTACGTCACCACCTGCCATCGAGTTGGCTGGAGGAACTCGGTGATGATCCAGAGCAACTCGCCTGGCTTCAGGCCATCTTGGCAGAGTAGGAATTCCTCGTTGATAGTACCGAGCAAGCCCGTGAACGTCCTAAGGATAATGAGGCTCAGAAAGGTTGCTATTCGGGCAAAAAGAAGCAGCATACGTTCAAAAATCAGCTCATTAGCCTGAACACCGGTCATGACATCGTGGATGTCCTCGTTGGGGAACCGGGGCCTCACAGTGATCAGAGTTTATTGCGGGAGCAGCAGGCCAACTTAAGCGAGGACCAAGTCTATGGGGGCGATAAAGGGTATCAGGGGGTTGCCCGTACACGAACCCCGATGAAAAAGCCCCGTAAGCCAGACCTCAGTGCTGATGAGAAACAGGCGAATAAAGAATTTTCTCAGTGTCGGATTTATATCGACCACCTGATTCGGGT
>NZ_JADEXP010000514.1 GCF_015207065.1 Leptolyngbya cf. ectocarpi LEGE 11479
TATTTTCTCTCTGCTTTATCTGAGCGGCAACAGCGCATTCTGCAGTTGTTGAAGGCTTCGGATGATATCTACCTCTCACTCACCGGATAATTTAGGCAACCCTTCCTAAATTTAAGCGAACCGTGAGTTCTTATGCCCAACGTCTTTAAAATCTGCATGAATGGAATATTAGAATATGCTCATAGAAATTATTTTCATGAGAAATTTTTTAAATAAGTTGGCGCTGCCGATCCAAATATCAGCTAGCAGAGTATTTCACAGATCGGTTCACTCTTTAAATCAGTAACGCCAATAAGTTCGGTACAGATTAATTTGCTATGAGGGTATACCAATTGGTAATAGAGAATTGGTATTCTAAAAGGATAGTTTTAACGAAAATTAAGTTTTTACGCTAAAACTAGCCATATATTAGCTGCTAATAGAGCTTGCTTATTAAGAAAGTTGCCGATGAGACGAATTTTAATTGCTGAAGATGAAGTTCGCGTCGCTTTTTTTTTAGAGCAGGGACTTCAAAAAAATGGATTTATAACTAAGCTTGCAACCACAGGCCCTGAAGCACTTACCCATGCGTTAGAGGGTGACTTTGATCTGCTTATCCTCGATTTGGGACTGCCTGGAAAGGAAGGCTTGTCAGTACTCGAAGAATTACGTGGTCAAGGATGTCGGCTGCCAATTGTAATTTTGACTGCCCGTGACACGATGTCCGATAAGCTTGCAGGATTTGATCTAGGGGCTGACGACTATGTTACTAAACCATTTCGTTTTGAAGAATTATTAGCTCGTATTCGAGTGCGGATACGGACGACAATGCCCACCAATCCTGAACATGAATGGATACTAAGCCACCAGGGTATTGTACTGAACCTGCGCACGCGTTTGGTGACAGTTGGAGAGCACACCGTTGAACTGTCAGCCCGTGAATTTGCGATGGTGGAAACCTTTATGAACTCACCTGGACAGGTGCTCAGTCGTGAACAGCTACTGGATCGGGTATGGGGATATGATTATGCTCCCGGCTCGAATATTGTAGACGTATATGTCGGCTATCTACGTAAAAAACTGGGAAGCAATCTGATCGAAACAGTTAGAGGCATGGGATATCGTATGCCTATTTAGCGAGAATGAAGTATTCCCTTAAAAAACAACATTATCTCATATCCAAGAACAGCATTAGATTGCTTGGAGCATTGTGAGCATGCATGAACGCCTAAATGTTCTATTTAGCGTAGCGTCAGAAAATAACCTATTTCCAGTATTGGAAGAATTACACAATGGCGGACTTTATCCTGTTTGGCAATGGGTGAAAACAGCGGCAGAATTTGGCACAGCAGTAGCTGACCACTCCTGGGATGCGATTATTGCAGATTATGATTTGCCAGGCTTTGATGCCCTTGCCATCCTAACTGCTGTTCATCAAAGTCAGTTCGATATTCCATGTATCGTGATTTCGGATACTGTGGGTGAACGCCTGGCTGTGGAGATGATCAAAGCAGGTGCCCATGATTATTTGATGAGGGATAACCTGGCACTTTTGCCAGAAATTCTACAGCATGAGATCAAGAATGCTAGAGAGCGTTTAAACCATAAACAAAACCATAAACAAACTATATCAACCTTACGGGCAACGGAGACAAAGTACCGAGCTATTCATGACAACGCTGTAGAGGGTATTTATCAGGGTAGCGATCGCAAACGGATTGAAGCGGTCCATCGGCGGATTGAAGCCCGAACCAAAGCCGCATTTGAGCAAGCCGCTGTGGGATTTGCCGAATCTGACATGCAAACGGGTCAGTTAACCTTGGTAAATCCCTATTTCTGCAAGATGACGGGCTACAGTCAAGCCGAATTATTGAAGATGACGGTCAATGATATCAGTCATCCTGACGATGCACCTAAGTCTGTTGAGAAAATACGCCAACTTTTCTCAGGTCAGATTGAGAGTTTTAAGGTAGAAAAACGCTATCTTCGCAAGGATGGAACGTTCTTTTGGGCAGATACAACGGTTTATCTTGTTTGTCTACCGGAAGAGCAAGATACCCATTGTTTGGCCATTATTCAAGACATTAGCGATCGCAAACAGCTTGAGATCGAACGCAGCGAGGCTCAGCAACAGCTCCAGCAGCTCAATCAAGTATTAGAAGCTAAAGTTGAAGAACGAACCAAGGCCCTAATGATGACACAATCAGCCGTTGATCTGGCTGCTGACTGTGTTTTCATGATTCGTTCAGATGGTCATTTTCATTATGTCAATAACACAGCCTGTAGCAAATCAGGCTATACCCGAGACCAGCTGCTGACACTTTCTATAACCGATATTTATCCCACGATCTCACCTGAAGATTGGGGTCAAATCTGGCAAAAAATTGAACAACAGCCTGCCGTGACCCTTGAGTCCCAGAATCAGTCTAAAAGTGGAGAGGTCTATCCTGTTGAAGTGACTGCCAACTATCTAGAATTTGATGGCATAGCCTATGCGCTAGCGTTTGCACGAGATATTACCAACCGCAAGTTAGCTGAGGTGAAACTCCAAAAAGAAAATATATTCCGTCAACAAATTCTTGAAAACATGGCCGAAGGATTGTGTGTGTGTCATCAAATAGACGAGTTTCCGTTTATGCGCCACACGGTTTGGAATCAGAAAATGAACGTTATTACTGGTTATTCCCTTGAAGAAATTAACCGTTTGGGAGTGATTCCAGGTCTAGTACCTAAGGGCCTAGACCTGCGAACATACGTAGGCAGCTATATGGAGCAATTACGGACAGGGGATACCCTGATGGCTAAAGAAGCTGAGATTCAATGCAAAGATGGCCAACGATGTACGATTGCTATTTCAACGTCTGTCTTGCCCAATGCAGAGGGACACTTTACCGTCCTTTCCCTAATACAAGACATTACTCAGTATAAACAGAGTCAGCAAAGTGCTCGTCTGCTAGTTGATGTGGTCGAATCAACCGATGATGCCATTATTACCAAGCGCCTGGATGGCACGATTACCAGTTGGAATCCTGCTGCCGTAACTTTGTTTGGTTATACAGAAGCTGAAGCCATTGGACAATCTATCTTAGTTCTCTTTCCTCGTGATCGTATTGATTTAGAACCTCAAATTATTC
>NZ_JADEXP010000515.1 GCF_015207065.1 Leptolyngbya cf. ectocarpi LEGE 11479
TATCTGTGATGATGCAAACTACACAACTCAAGATTTTGTTAAAATAGCCAAAAAATGTATCCAAGATAACGTATCTGAAGAATGGCTTGTAATAGATCGAAATGATATTTGCTTTTCAAAGTCCCCTACACGATCTATTAGTGAAGAAATATTGAAAAGGAGTGAATTCGTTATTGGTATTATAGGAAATTTTTATGGAGAAAAATATCCAGAAGAAGACATTAGCTACTTAGAGTATGAACTTAAATTAATAGGTGAATTAAATCTTCCGACTCTAATTCTTTATTTGTCAGAGCAATGTGAATCTGAAAGTGATATTCAAAAAATGATTACACATGAAGTTTCTGTGCATGCTCGAATGCGCATTTTAGCAGACTTAATGCAACGACAAGAAAGGGTAAAAGCATACCTAAATGCTACCGGTGAAATATTTGAAGTCGTAGAGGTGAATTCTCTTGAAGAATTCGAAGAGTATCTCAATAGCTGGGCAAGAGAATTTAATAAGAAGAAAAGAAAATCAAAAAGCTTAGTTCATCGAACGATTGTCGAGCCCTCTAGTGTAGATGGTATTTTTATTAAGAACTATAATCACCTAGAATATGATCGTAGGCCTGTCAATTATAACATCCAAGAACTTGACAACGAAAGTATAAACTTTTTTCTAGAGCAGCCTGAAGCTGTCACAAAGCTCAGAGAAGTTGGTTTTCTTAGAAGCAGTGTTTTTAGTAAGTTAGCTTACTTAGGCATTTTTCATGATGAAAATCCTTCGTTAGGAGCACTAATTTGTTTTGCTCCTAGGAATCTATTAAGTAACCAATATGATTCTTGTAAATTGCATATGGTTGTTTATGCAGGTTCAGAGCGCGGCTCTTCTAGGATACTACAGCAACAAAGTATTTCTGATAATCTTTTGAATCTTTATGATGCTGCAATGGGTTTCTTGGAGAAAAACCTCAATAATACGGGTAGAATTGGTACCGAAGAAAGAGATGATCTAGAAATTCCAAGACTGGCTCTCAGAGAAGCGATTGCCAACGCAATTGTCCATCGTGATTATGAAAACTCTGACTTTTCCAATCAACCAACAAGAATAGAGATTTATACTAATCGAGTTGAGATTACTAGTTTTGGGCCTTTGCCACGTGGTGTTTTACCATCAGATTTAAACGACAATCCTGAAAAAGTTATTCCCTTTAGGCGTAATCCCGTTATTGCGGAAATTTTCAGAATTATGCAAAGGGTTGAATTAAATGCAAGCGGTATTAGTCGTATTCATTTAGCCTCTAAGATGGCAAAACTTTCTTCTCCTATTATTAGCGAAATCAATGAAGCATCAGTAAAAATAACACTATTTAGACCTAGCACTCAAGTTATACAAACTGTTTCTGGCAACTCAAATCAAGTTATTGGTGAAGTTGTCGAAAACGTTTTTGGTGGTCAAAATTTTCAAACTAATGATCCATCCTTACCTGTAATACAAGGTGTAGAAGGTGCCAATATAACAATCAATTATAGTCAGTCACCCTTGTCATTAGATACCAGTGATCTCCGACCTCCATCTTCACTTTCATGTGATTATGGTCTAGAAAATTTGATTTCGAGAGAATTTGTAGGGAGAAGATCTGAATTACAAATGCTTCAGTCAAAACTACGAGATGCAGAACAAGTTGTGTTTGTTGCAGTAGCTGGAATGGGAGGCATTGGCAAGACGGCTTTAGCTCAGCAGTATGTTCGTGAAAGTCGAGATCTCTATCCTGGAGGACGCTGGTATTTTAATATCCGCGATACTAGCTTAACGAATCAATTATTAGCAGCCGCAAAAATATTTGGTTGGTCAGTCCCAGAGAACACTTCTATAGATTCTCAAGTTCAATGGTGTTATGACCAATGGGTATCTGTTTTCCCTGGTAGAAAGTTACTTGTCTTGGATAATGTAACTACTTATAACGATATCCGCCCCTTTTTACCGCGAACTCAAGAAGATTTCCGAGTCCTAATGACTTCAAGACAACGGTTTGGAAAGCCAGTGGATCGGTTGGATTTAGGAGTGCTGCCACTAGATGAAGCGTTATCCTTATTAATACAGGTTATCGATGATGGTGAGCGAGTAGAAGAACAGCAAGAAGAGGCAGAAGCACTGTGTAATTGGGTTGGAGGACTACCGCTCGGAGTAGAACTGGTAGCTCGGTATCTGTCGATGCATCCAAATGTGAGCTTTGTGAAGCTTTTGGATCGTCTAGAGCACAAGCAGCTAACGGCTAAGGCTTTGCGAGACTTACCGGAGGAAATGGCCTATGAGTATTCAATTGAGGCAGCCTTTGAACTGAGCTGGCAGGATTTGGAATCCGATGCGAAAATATTGATGGGATTACTGAGCATTTTTGCCCTAGCACCTATACCGTCTGAGTTAATTGTATGGGCACTACCAGAGTGGGATGAGGAAGACTTAGAAGATAAATTGGATGCGGTGCTAGTACAACGTAATTTTTTACAGAGTGATGCGGATGGAAGCTATCAATTGCATCAGCTTATTCGTGAATTTGTAGTTGGTAAGCTCGAAACTGAACTTAGTGAAGAAACGTCTGCATTGAAAAAATGTGTAGCTCTGGCCGTGAACAGATTTGCTAGCAATATTGAGCCTATTGTCAGAATGCGTGACCGATATTATGTAAGTCTAGTTGTTCCTCACATGGCTGTAGTAGCTCAAGAACTTAATGATGTTCTCACTGATGATGACGCTCCGGGTTGGGTATTTACTGGATTAGCAAGATTTTATGAAACACAAAGCCTTTGGCCGGAAGCTGAGCGGTGGTACAAAGCACAGCTAGAAATGTCAGAACATCGATTCGGTTCTGATCATCCTGATACTGCGCGGAGTCTGAATAACTTAGCACAGCTATACAAAGATATGGGCCGCTACGATGAAGCTGAACCTATCTATCAACGAGCCTTAGCGATCTACGAAGCTCAGCTTGGTAGCGATCATCCTGATACTGCGCGGAGTCTGAATAACTTAGCACAGCTATACAAAGATATGGGCCGCTACGATGAAGCTGAACCTATCTATCAACGAGCCTTAGCGATCTACGAAGCTCAGCTTGGTAGCG
>NZ_JADEXP010000516.1 GCF_015207065.1 Leptolyngbya cf. ectocarpi LEGE 11479
ATCCGCTCCCATTGGTCATCGCGCAGGGCATATCGGCGGTTCGTCATTGTCCTCTTATCGTTATCGACGACTTTATGATAGAAATACCTATCGATTTTTTCGTCTATCTAATTGATGACACGCCCTAGCATGAGCCAGGAAAATCCGAATCGGGAACGATATATTTTGGAGTGAGTGAGGCATCCGATACAATGATGACTAATCAATTCGAAAAGCACGAATAATTGTAAGCTTGGGAGGTGAATATTATTTTTCCATGCTGACTGGAGAAGTGGAGTAATAACTGCCGCATTTCCTAGCTATATTTATCTGCTAATGTCTCAGCATAATAGCGTTTGCCCATATCTTAGCGTGTTGATTAAAGTACCCACTACTATGTGTAAACCGTTGCCAACATCATCAAAATTTGACGCTTGTATTTTTAGCTAATTTGATCCGTTTTTCAGCAAGCTCTACTCGTCAGCACTCTCAGTGAACTGAATAGAATTTCTCAGGTGGTTTTCAGATTAACTGCGTATTAATCTAGATAACCGTTCATTCACTGTGCCATGAAACGCTCAATTCTTCTTTCTATCGCCTTAGCTGGCACAATGGTATTGGCTAGCTGCGCGGCATCCAATTCAAGCCCCACATCGTCCGCTGATGCCCCGGCAACGGCTGAACAATCCGAACAAACGGAACAGACCGCAGCGACCTATGCTGTATTTGCTGAAGATGGCATCGCCATTCGTGGTGCCGATCCGGTGGCCTACTTTACAGCAGGTGAGTACACCCCCGGTAGTGATGAGTTTACCCATGATTGGGAAGGGGCGACTTGGCAGTTTGCCTCAGCGGAAAATCGCGATCTGTTTGCAGCTAATCCTGAGGAGTATGCTCCCCAGTATGGCGGCTTTTGCGCCTATGCGGTGAGTCAAGGTAGCACCGCCTCCATCGAACCTACGGCTTGGGAAATCGTTGATGGCAAACTGTACCTAAACTACAACGATAAAATTCAAAAGCGTTGGTCTAAGGATATTCCTGGATACATTGCCCAGGCAGACCAAAACTGGCCCGGTGTGCTGGCTAACTAAAAGGTCGGCCTGCTGGTCTAAAGCGTTCAGTTGCTTGTGTGCTAGGGCGATATCTGCTGAATAATACAGCTGGACTCTAGCAACCAAAACTGCTCAGTCTCTAGCTGGGTGCAGCGGTTGACTGCACCTTGCAGGGCTGGTGTATGGCCTTGCTGAAGCCTGGAGAGTATCTCAGTAGCCAAAGGCTTATAGTTATTGGCCCAGTAGGTTTGTTTACCTAAATACTCAGGGGTAAAGGCTTGTTGATGCACCAGCCATAGGGTAATGCCGTATTGCTGAATAAATCGCTGTATCACGGCAGGGTCGTCGGTGTATTGAGCATCTAGTAACGCACTGGCTCGTTCTCGCATGGGCTGATAGTAACTGAGGTGAAACGCATTGCCATATTCAGGGGCAACGAGTACCGAACGTCTGCCAAAGCTGGGAATGTCACTAGCCTGGCGATCAACTGAGACGACTAGTGTTCCCTGGGGCTGGGTTTGCAAGTATTCATAGACTGCGGCTTGGCTCCCCACCACATTATTGGGTTTGGGAAAGTTGTTGAGCAGTAGCGGATAGTAAAAGAAAATGGGTAAGCCGATGGTTAGTAGCACCAGGGAGATGCCCCAGGACTGCCAGCGCGATCGCAGCGCCACGTGAGCGCCCCAGTCGATTAGCAGAGTCCATGCGATCGCACTTAAAATCGGAACAATCACTAAAAAGCTATGGCCTGTATACCGGACGGGCATAAATAGCCTAAAGGCAATCCCATAGGCCATCACAAACCAGAATAGAGAGACGAGGGTAAGTCTGATAAACACTCGCCAGGTCGGCCTAATCATGTTGAATAATACAAACCGTTCCCTAGTCAGGTACATCGGCCAGATCAACAGGGCCGCCAGCATCGTCACTGGCGTAAACATAGAGCGCTTAAACAAGCCACTGTGGCTAGACAGCCAGCCTAGCCAGTAATACAGCAGATTATCCCTAAAAAATGGATGGCGGCCACCGGGTTGAAATTCTGGCAGGGTATGGGCCTGGGCCATGGTGACCACCGGGCCAAAACTTTGAGAACTGAGATAGCTAGGCAAAATACCCAGGGCCACAATCAAAATAGCGATCGCCGCTAGCCCGAGTTTGTCACGATCCACTAGCGGGCTCAATCGGGCGGATTTTCCCAGCGCTCTAAACTGAATGGCGTTGGCGACATAGAGGGTGCCCGCCACTAACGCCACGGGGGGATATATAAAGGCCAATAGCCCCAGGCATCCTAAACTTAACCGCCATTGCTGTCGCATAAAATACAACAAGAGTGGCACCAGCAACGGCATGACAAAGGCGCGGGGGGTGGCAGACGCCACGTCTTGAGCACACCACATACTCTGGCTTAACAGCACCGATGCAATCACCCCGGTCAGCGGTAGGGGCAAGACTGCGAGGGTTAACTGATAGAAAAAACCAGCTGTAATCAGCCCCAAGGGCAACGGCAACAGTTTAGCAATGGTCTGGGGATCTAGGGTGGTAAGGGCACTCGCAGTGCGAAAAAACAACTTATAGCCCACAGGCGCGATGGACTGTAGATAATCGGCAATTAGATCGTTAGGAAACGCATTGGGATTGGCAAAGCGATCCATCCAAAAAAGATAGTGACGGGCATCTTCTTGGATAACGTAATCCGCCGAGAAAGCCTGGTGTGCTGCCATCAGACCATACGCTAGAGCAAATAAAAGACTAATAAGCAGCCCAAACGTTTTTTGACGATTGCTAACCTGACTCGGGGTCAATAACCACAGTCGAATACGTTTAGCTAGCATGGTCTGACTCTCCGATAAACAGGCTGGACATGGCGTAGGTGCCCGGCCAGTGTATTACGTTTTCTACCGCTGGTCTCAGTCGCGGACCTCAGTTTCTAACCTAGCGTTGGATGGTACACTGGCGCAGCCTGAGGCCCTCAGGTAATGACAGCCAGGGGATATATCTGTGAGTTTTTTACCTCGGAAGCCGTCCGTTCTCCAAATCTGGGTGCTGCCGATAGCCACCCTTACCCTATTTTTC
>NZ_JADEXP010000517.1 GCF_015207065.1 Leptolyngbya cf. ectocarpi LEGE 11479
CTCCTTGAGATTATCGTACATTCAGTAAACGTATCCTCCAGCTCTGCTGGAGGCTTTATATATGGGAGCCGCTCAAAGCGGCAACGGAAATAGGGGCAAACATCTCGATCTCTTTAAAATCTAAAGGTTTATATCCTGTAAGCCTTTTAGATACTACAGTTCTGAACCTTGCGGAACTGTCAAACTTGACGAGTCCCCCAGTAAAGCTGGGGGTTTATGCCAATTAATCACACTTACCTGAGAAGTAGCAGACTACACCATCCCACACTTTGCCTGGATTAATAAAGGTATTTGGAGATGTTTGAGGGCAAGGAGAAACTTGCGAATTGCAACACACATCACAGCATAAATCATTTGAGTCATTCAATAAAAACGTGCACTCTACTTTGCCCAGTGTTTCACTGACCACTGGGCGTAAACCTTCATTTACTTTTGCTATGCCTTCGAGTTCCAGAATGACTTGCTGTTTTTGATTTGGTGATATGTAATTTCCAAGATCACCTATGTTTGCAATTGCACTTGACTTCAATGAAATAGGCTCTTGAGTTTCAACTAAGTTCAAGAAAATTGAAACTGCTTCTTGAACATTTTCTAAATCCTCGTCTTTCCAGGAATAAAAAGATGAAGACAATGTATTAGATACAACCTGCTTGATACTATTAATTGCCTGCTTCCGGACTTCATAACTACAGTTCAAGTCTGAGCTAATCGCAACAAGTTCACTTACAGGATCTGCTCCTGCATCTCTTTTCATTCTTTCTAGCAGAGCTAATGATAGCTGTGAAATTTCAGGGACACTCAGCTTTATCAAGCTTCGTGTGTGGTTGATGATTGCAGCATTATCATTGAGCTTTGCCAAAAGGAAAGCTGCAAAACTACGAACAGAAGTATCATTATGCACCGAGCAAAAAATCGCTGCAGGGATTATGCCTTCATCATTGGCTAGATTATCAATGACTTTAAAGTCTAATGCCTCTATTTTACTAATGTAGTCATTTTGACCATTGAAGTACTTTTCGTAAAACCCTAAAATCTTCTCATATTCTGCTCTGTCCACAATCAATTTCTCCTAATTTAATAAACTCAAATCACTTAAAGCTGGGAAACTAATCTTCCAAGTACTCAGAAAAAAGTAACCTTAGACCGTTCAGATCGTAACATTCAACTATTAACACTGCGGCTAGCGAAGAAATTTCTTGATCAAAATTCAAGACTTCTGTGATTATTTTCTCCAACAAAACTAGAGCCTGTCCTCTGTCATATTCTGATAAGTTAGCTATTGTAGGAACTAACTTATAGTTGTTGATTTTTTCAGGGACTCTCGTTATGTTTACAATCTGCACAACAATATCTTGAAAAATCTTCTTTCCCTTTGTGAAGAAAAAAATGTTTGAGCTGGATATACTGTTTCCTGGCAATTGAGCATTATCCGCTTTAAATAAAGGTCGTTCAGTCACAACAGGTGAACGCTCTGACAAGTGTCCTAGCTCTGTTAATAAATCAAACTTATTTACTGCCCATAGTTCATCAATTTCGATTGTTTGATTATTGTTCTGGAACTGGAATTCAGATTTCATGGTACCTGAACTTACCTGTTCATCAAAGATGTTTTTTTGCTTGTCTGATATATCGCATCTAATGGCGATTTCTTGCGTTAACCATAGCTCTCCTTTTCTCTTCTTAGGCAGTATCTCTCTACAAACTTTCTCAAGTCCTGGCTGACTCCAAATTCGTGCTTCAAAAGATTGATTAGAAGCAATCAACTTAAAGAATGTGGGATATTCAGTTATGCCTTGGTCTACAAGTATCTCAGGGACTGCCAAATTAAACTCAATACTTTGCCTTGTATCATAAGCTCCAATTTTAAGTTCTCCTGCCTCGATCAAAGTTGAATCGACTCCAAACTCTGGAGATAAATACAAAACAGCACAATAGATAGGAGATGACGTGCGATTAATTATTTGAAACTGGATATCAGGAATCAGCCATCTTCCATCCCTATATTTACACTCAAACCTAAAGTCTGTTCCTTCATATAGCTCCTGATTCTGAATTAACTGAAAATCAAGGCTACTAGAAAGCGCATTGCCTAGATTCGTATTCGTTAAGTTACGCAAGTCTAACCAACGTTTAATACGCATTAAAGGCTCACTTAAATCAGTCGGAACCTCTAAACAACGATATTCCCTTACAGCCATTGGTACTGACAACGGTTCTCCTAAAATAGCCCCACGAAAAATTTGATATTCACCATCACCTGCCTTCAGACGCACCATTGCCTGAGAAGCATCACTCACCTCTTGCGCATCTACTAAACGTCTATCCATGCGTACTAGTGAACGACGTAATGCTTCAACACCAGCCTGATGCCCTTCCAAAAATATCGTTAGTAAAGAAGAAGATATTGAAGCTTTAGTGAGCAAAGCCTTATAGAGCTTCTGTTCATTTAATATTTGTGGTTCATTGATATGTACCTGACTAAAGGTAGGATGCACTTTCTTTACATAAGCAGTTGTTAGCCGATTCAAACCTTTTTTTATATTTTCGGGCTTATCACCAAAGGAAAATATCGATAGCTCAACCCCACCCGTTGCTTCAACATTGTCCCAGCCGTGAACATGTCCAGCATGCACTCTCCAGCCTCCATCGTACGAAAGTGTGAATACCCCGCTAACATCACCTTGTATCTCCTGACTTAGAAAAAATTTTTGTAAGTCAGTGTTATCCCCTTTAATAATCTCTAATTGAGGTGCCTGTTCTAAAACCTCATGCTTTTTAATGCTATCTCTAACTTGTGTTAGTAGCTCAGCATATGTCATTTGCCGTGTTGCTTTATCCAAAGCTTGCTGCAGGCAATACGAAAATATACCTCGAGGACCTTTACCTTGAATATAAATCTCCTTGGCAGTTTGTTTTTCATGGCACGCTGATAATAAGATATGACGCCCTTGCCTCAACCGGAAACTATTATTCTGCACAGCCGCATCTCTATCAGCGAATCCTTGATTAATTGCTTCCTCAGTAACTGAGAGTCTTGTAGACAAACAATAGGAGTCTTTTAGGCGGTTTTTAACTGACTGTGGTTC
>NZ_JADEXP010000518.1 GCF_015207065.1 Leptolyngbya cf. ectocarpi LEGE 11479
GGCTCTGGGGGAAATACAGCCTGTCGCATCATGGCTTTACACATGCAGCCTACCCAGCTGCGTATTGCCGATCAAGTAGCCCGCGCGCCAGAAAAGCCGCCAGCATTGTATCAGCCAGAAGTGGCCTATGTGAATACGGATGGAATTCGCATTGCGATCGCAGCTGAATTTGCCCAGATTCACCTCAATATTCCTTGAAAGAATGACTCCATATCAGGGGGCATCCCCCTTACAAATTAGCCATCCTAAAAAAATCGCCCAGGATTTTCCCATAAAATTTGCCACAACGTGCGATTATTGCCCTACTTAAGACCTATCCCCCTACGCACATCGTCCTCAATCTCCCATTGAATCCATGGCTATGAACCGCATTATTGTCATTACCTCCGGCAAGGGAGGCGTTGGGAAAACTACCTGTACCGCCAATCTAGGCATGGCCCTAGCCAAAGCAGGTAAACGCGTCGTAGTCATTGATGCTGACTTCGGGTTACGCAACTTAGACCTACTGCTAGGTCTGGAAAATCGCATCGTCTATACGGCCCTTGATGTCTTGGCGGGTGAATGTCGGCTGGATCAGGCCCTGGTTAAGGATAAACGCCAGCCCAATTTGGCGCTGCTTCCCGCCGCTCAAAATCGCTCTAAGGAGTCTATTACCCCGGAGCAAATGAAGAAATTGGTGCGGGCGTTGACCAAAGCCTACAATTTTGTCCTGATCGACAGCCCGGCGGGAATTGAGATGGGATTTCGCAATGCGATCGCAGCCGCCCGCGAGGCCATTATCGTAACGACACCTGAAATTTCGGCTGTCCGCGATGCTGACCGCGTCATTGGCCTGTTAGAAGCCAATGACATCAAGGCAATGCGACTGATTATCAATCGACTCAAACCCTCTATGGTGGAAGCTGAGCAAATGATGTCAGTCAAGGATGTGCAGGACATTTTGGCAGTGCCGCTCCTGGGCGTGATTCCCGATGATGAGCAAGTAGTTGTCTCAACTAACAACGGTGAGCCTTTAATTCTGGGTAAAGAACTGACCCATGCCGGTACGGCAGTCTCCAACATCGCCCGGCGACTCCAGGGAGAAAAGGTCCCACTGATGGATTTGAGCGTGCCAAAAGATAGCTTTTTTAAGAAACTACGTCAGTTATTTAACTAGGTTTACCCAGACGGTCGATGGGCGGCGATCGTTGTACCGTTATTGATTAAAAAATTATGAATGCTCTCCGCCTTATCGGAAACGACCATGATTAGCGACTTCCTCGAACGACTCTTTGGCTCCCGTGAACCGGTGAGCAGTGATACGGCTAAGCAGCGCCTGCGGTTTGTTTTGGCCCACGACCGCTCTGATATTTCTCCTCAAAATTTGGAAAAGCTGCGCAAAGAAATTCTGGATGTGGTATCCCGCTATGTCGAACTCGACTTTGAGAAGCTGGAATTTTCCCTCGAATCCGATCAGCGGATGACAGCGTTAATGGCCAATTTGCCGATTCGCCGGGTACGCACTAACCCATTAGAACCCGATAGTCCTGTGGAGGAAACCAAGCAAACAAAAATCGAACTCGAAGATGAAGCAATTGAGTTAGACCAAGTGGTCGAAGAGGCATCCGAGACGGCAGATATTCCGTTGGAATAAACTATGGGGCCCGGAGCTATCGCCATTGGCGATTGTATTCATAGATTGCGATCGCAGCCGCCGTTTGGACATTGAGCGACTCTACCCGACCGTATTGTGGAATTTTCAGGGCCACATCGCACAGGGCCGCTATGTCGGCAGGGATACCCGTCAGCTCACGCCCCAAAATGAGCAGCGTTTTCGCGGCGAACCCATAGTCTTCCAGAGACTGGGATAGTCCATGCACCGTCAGCGCCACCCGCGTATATCCCACTTGCTGAGATAGCCATGGCCGTAGCTGCTCGGGCGGACAATATTCGATGCCTTGCCACTGCTGTGCCGATGCCGCAACTTTACGAAACGCCCAGGCATCGTTGGGCCTCGGTAACACCAACCGAGTAACGCCTAGGACCTCACAGGTACGACACAGGGCAGCCTGATTTGTGGTTTTCTCCACCAGCGAGGCACAAACGGTTAGGGACGGACGGCTATTCACAACTCAATCATTCAGGCGTTCCGTGGAACGCCTCTACATGCAAAAAAAATGGAACGCCTCTGCATACATCTTCAATCGTTCGGCACTAGCTCCACATTCAATTCATTCACCTGACGACGACGCAGCTCTTGGGATTTCTCACGGGGCAGGAGATCAAAAACCTCTCGAAACACATCGTCCACCGCTTCATAATTAACCGCCCCCGTTTCATCAAAACGAACGTTACCACTAGCATCTAGCACCAACGTTTGGGGTACAGATCCCTTAAAGTAATAGCCCGGTTCGCTGGGGGAAAAAGACTCCTTAGGAGGAATAGCATCGGCCATCACCGGGACAAAGTTTGCCGCCCGGCCATAGGGAGCCTGCAGCTGAGAGACCACAAATGAAAATTCTTTGCAATCACGACTGTCATCCACATAGAAAAACAGCAGTGTCGGTTTTTCTTGCTTGAGGGACTGAGCCAGACTGACACGGGGTGGCACAATCGCTCCGTTGCCAGCATAGAGGGCAAAAATATTGCCATCGTAGCGGTCGTCGTTAAGACTGGCTAACGCTTTACCAGGAAAGCAGACAGCAGGAATAAGTAGGATAGCGATCGCAGCCCCAACCACTAACCAGCGCCCCATTGACTGCATAGCGTTCTTCAGCTGCCTTACCCAAAAATTGCCCATAAAAAATCCTGGCTCACACGATCGCATCACTACCATTACGCCACAGAAAGGACATTCCCTCCTACAGTCGTGATAAGAAAACGAGATTACGTACCGCGAAAACTACCGACCACCGTCTGCAATTCTCCTTTAGCCGCCTCATAATCTTTGGCAGTAGTCCAAGCCACTACCTGGTAATAGGAGCTTTCACCCTCAATCGTTGTGTGCAAGTACACGACAGGCTGATTCTCAATCTGGCCACGCACTTCATACTGGCGAGCATTCAGGCAATTTAAGGAAGTGACGTTGGTGGGTGCTGCAG
>NZ_JADEXP010000519.1 GCF_015207065.1 Leptolyngbya cf. ectocarpi LEGE 11479
GCTATACACTAGCCTTTGGGCGTGTTGAAGCATGGTTTGGATGGCCGTCTTCGACGTTTACTTACGCCCTTTTTTTCAGATTTTCGCTCTCTACGCAACCCTTACTGAAAATGGTGCAAGATCTCAGCTAATTCATAGATTGCTTTGTTGCATATGGCTAAGTTTTGAACAAAATGATGAGGAATTTGTGAGGAAGTTGGAAACTCTCATGTTATTAGTACAGAATTAGCCCTTGGAATAATCTAGCTACCTGACACATTAGTATTGATAAAACCACGATAGTGTTATGTCATCTTCTCTTACCTGCCCTATTCCTTTACAGCAATATCCTCAAGTACTTCTGGCCCATGGCGGTGGTGGACGCTTAATGCACCAGCTGATCGAAGAAATGTTGATAGCAACATTTCAGCCAGATCCAGACTGGCAGCATGATGCGGCTAGTCTGGATCTGGCTGGTAACCGGTTGGCATTTACCACCGATTCCTATGTGGTCACACCGCTGTTTTTCCCAGGAGGTGACATTGGTTCTCTGGCTGTTCATGGCACGGTCAATGACTTAGCCATGGCTGGGGCGAGACCGCACTATCTTAGCCTCAGTTTTATTCTAGAAGAGGGGCTGCCGATGGAGACCCTGTGGCAGGTAGTTCAGTCAATTCAAACAGCTGCTCAACAGTCTCACGTACAGATAGTTACCGGTGATACGAAGGTAGTCGATCGGGGTAAGGGAGATGGGATATTTATCAATACCTCTGGAATTGGCGTACTTGAGCACGATGGCTTTATCGGTCCCCGTTCTGTTCGAGTAGGTGATGTTATTATTCTCAGTGGAGACATTGGCCGCCATGGTATTGCTATTTTGTCTGCTCGTGAAGGGCTGACGTTTGAAACCACTATCAAGAGTGATTCTGCTCCTTTGGTAGATCCTGTTCTGGAGTTGCTACAGAATTCACCAATCCACTGTTTACGCGATCTAACCCGTGGTGGTTTGGCCAGTGCCTTGAATGAAATTGCATTGACTGCTCGTGTGAAAATTGAACTAGAGAGCACAGTAATTCCTGTGGAAGAACAAGTCCAGGGTGCTTGTGAAATTTTAGGTCTCGATCCGTTGTACATCGCCAATGAAGGCCGTTTTGTTGCTTTTGTACCAGCCAGTACTGCATCAGACGCGCTGAAATGTTTGCAACGGTACCATCCACAAGCCCGAATTATTGGACAAGTGGTGGATGCTCAAGGGGCGTTGGTCACGATGAAAAATGCTGTTGGATCCCGGCGCATTCTCGATTTTCTCAGTGGCGAGCAACTTCCCCGTATTTGCTGATGATTCACTTATAAATACCAGGATTAATCCGATCTCCCCCTTCGATTAAGGCGGGTTCAGGTGGAGTCACTACAAAATTCTCTAGATTGGCTTTCAAAATATCGATCTCGCGATCGCTTAAGTTCGGCATCTTGAGAACATCTTCTACCGTATCAAATGGTGAGTTCGCAATAATCTTTCGAGCCAGAGTGGGGTACAGTCCTCGATACCGTCTAAAGATCAGCACGCTAGAATTATTCAGGTCAATCTTTTCGCCAACTTCACCGAGTTTCTCATCAACGGGATTACGCAATACATCAGATAGGATATATGCATTGCTCAGGTTCTTGGTAACCAATGTCTGAGCTGTTGCTGGTTGAACAAAGCCGAGTCCAGTCCAACAACTGATTACTAAAGCAAGCCCTATAAACAGGCTCAAAAACTGTCTAATCATCATCTTAATTCCTTTAAGGTAGATCACTGGTATTCATTTGAGTCGAAACCGCAATAATGCTAAGAACACAATATGAGGATCTTGTGAAAGTTAATGCCCCAACGCTAGTTAGGTTCTTCATTCACACAATGCCCCGCGTTGTTGAACTTTGCCATCTGATCAGTGGACAAGGTCAGGTCTAACGCTCCCAGGTTTTCTTGCATGTGTTCGGGGCGACCCCCTGAAAAAGCAGGTAGCAGGGGCGGCTGGCGATGCATCATCCAGGCCAATACAACTTGATTGGCGGTGGCGTTGAGTTCTTGGGCGACTTCCCGTAGTGCAGCTATCCGGGCTTCTGTATCTGGTCCGGTATAAGCAGCTGAGATGGGACGATCGGGTCGGACATAGGCTCCCCGTAGGAGTGGGGTGTAGCGTCACAATAGCTCATCAGGTTTTGATTGATGAGACGCTGCTCGCCGAAATCTGCGCCAGGATTTGGGCGCAGGTAGGTAAATCGCTGTTCGATACAGGTAAATCCGTTCCAACCTTGAGCCGTTGCGATCGCATCTGCATCTGCTAAACGCCAAGCATAATAATTACTCGCCCCGACAAATCTCACCTTACCGGCTTTCACCAATGAGTGAAACGCCTCAAGTGTTTCCTCTAGGGGCGTATGTGGATCATCCTTATGGGCATAGTAGAGATCTAAATGATCAATCCCCAATCGCTTCAGACTGTTGTCGCATTCAGAAATAATAGTTGCTGCAGCTAGACCATCAGGCACTTCCCCATAACCAAAACCAAAACCAACTTTACTGGCAATGAAGAGATCATCTCGGTTGCCCCGTTCTCGAAGCCATCGACCAACCACAACTTCACTTTCGCCACCCTTGCCGTCAGCGCTCCATTGATTGTAGCTGTTGCCTGTGTCAATGAACATACCTCCAGCTTCTAGATAAATGTCCAGCAGCTGGGCTGATTGTTCGTATGTGTTAAGGGTCCCAAACCGCAGTGTTCCTAGGCATAAACAACTGACGTCAATCCCCGTTTGACTTAACTGAATTTTTTTCATGATTATCTTCAAGCGTACAGATTAATAATTATGTAAGAAAGTACAAAGATGCTGCCCTGTGCTGTTTTACCACTAGCACAAAGGTCTTAGCGATCTAAAAACACAACCTCTTTAGACTACCTACTTCTTCCAATGGAGAGGGTAAGAATCTCATCTGGTTGTTAAATCATATGAATTAGATTCATCCAGGATTAGCTTCTCTCTGTAAGGCTTAGCTTCAGGTTAAATAATTAATATGAGGATTTTATGGGGGCC
>NZ_JADEXP010000520.1 GCF_015207065.1 Leptolyngbya cf. ectocarpi LEGE 11479
GGATCATCTAACCTTTTTGTATCCCCCCTAGACCAGTAGGCAGATTTTGAAAAAGGTTGACATGGGGGACCACCAATTAGCAAAGCTGGTTCATCATGAATAAATCCACCAAGTTCCTTAACTTCTTCACTGCTTACAACATGTATGCTTCGCTGAATCGGATTCCAGTTTGGCCGATTATATTTCAATGTTTCACAAGCCCACTTATCTATTTCAATGGCAATGGTTGTGTCAAATCCAGCAGCTTCAAGTCCTAAGTCTAGACCACCAGCACCAGTGTAAAGGCTAATTGTTTTGAGCATAGTCTAATGTTGAACTGCCCTATAATATGCACTTTGGGCAAATAGGGGCACCTTTAAAGATCCTTTGTACCAAGCATAGCGAAATTGTATTAGGAATACAAGTGATAGAGGTAAAATTGCGAACAGCAATGGCTTTATACAGTCAGAAGCACGGCAAGAAATTGACATATCAGCAACTTGCAGAGATGACAGGCCTATCTAAGGCAACTCTTGAAGCTATAGGTTCACGCCCAGATTACAATACAACCTTGGCAGTGCTAGATACACTTTGCAAACATCTTGATTGCTCAATATCTGATCTGGTGGCTTACTACAAGGAGTCATCATGACAGAGTTTAATCTTTACGAAGCCACAGGATTGACATCTCAAGAACTTGCTGAAGTCTTCCAGTACAATCCGAGGGCCTACATGGCAGTGCGAGGTGCAGTAGCAGAAAAGCACCTCGAAAAAGTTCTAGAAAATTTAATGCAGAGAGGAGATATTGATGATTACCGTAGTGCTTTAGGCGATATGGAAAAAGATTTTTATCTTCAAGTGCAGGGAAAGCCCATTACTTTGGAATGTAAGAATGTAGAAGTAATCAAAACATCTAATAATAAAAGTTCTCAATTGGGTTATGTAGAGTACCTTGCAGAGCAAGGCCATTTGTCAAGCTTATTGATTGAAAACATTCTTCGAGAGATAGGTCCATTAAAAAACTCTCTTCAAAATTTATCTTCATCTAACCTGAAAAACTTTTTTAAGCGACTCCCACAGAAATATAGAGAGTCTGGATTGGTAAAATATCAGTACAGTGCTTCGAAAGTTCCACATCCAAAACTTGGTCAGTTGCCAGATAATGATTTTATTAATCAGTTTAGCCAGTCTCCTATGACGATTGACTTTCAAAGAACTCGAAACTCTACTAATGAAGATGGAGATACACGCAGGAACAGATACTATCAAGTAGGGGAAATAGATATTGTTGCGGCCTGTCTTTTTGCAAGGACAATGGAGTGGAAGTTTTTATATGCTGAGGCAAAGAACTTCGAAAAACATGCTCAATATTCGGACAGATATTCAAACAGGTTGAGAATTGAGCCTGGATTTTGGACCTCAGATTTAGTGGAGTTAATCAGTACATAAACCGTTGGAGCTTTCTATTGCCCCATACTTGCACTTTGCTACTTTTCACTCTGAGCAGCGAATTCTAATGCTGCCTTAGCTAACTCTAACCTGCCCGTGCTCTTTCCTACAGCCCTCACTCTCCATCCATGCAACTCCCTCCCGACGAAGACCCCCGTTTGACCATCAACATCGTGCCGATGATCGACGTGGTATTCGCAGTGCTCGCCTTTTTTATCCTGTCCACACTGTACCTAACCCGTGCAGAAGGACTGCCAGTCACCCTACCAACAGCAACGACAGCAGAAAACCAAGATGAAGCGACGCTGACACTAACAATTACTGCCGATGGCGAGCTGTATCTGGGAACCCAGCCAGTTACCCTAGAAGCGCTGCCAGCTGACGTGCAGGCACTCATTGCACCAGGACAGCCAGCCCTGGTAACCGTGCGGGCGGATGCCGCTACCCCCCATGGACAGGTCGTAGCCGCGATGGATCGGATTCGAGATTTGGAAGGAGTCCGGTTGGGAATCGCGACACAGCAACCGTAGGCGCTGGTCTAAACCGAACACCAGTTAGCCTGGTTTCCAGGGTGTCTACTAGAGTGTCGGGTAATTTGTGTATTCGCCGGATTCGCCCGACTGAGCCATACAACCGGCTCATCCATATTTAGCACCATTTCACCTTCATCAGTGGTGATGCTCAACAATTGTCGATGGACCGTCATCCCATGGATTGGCAACCAGCCATCCTGTCCATGGAGCAACAAATCACGGCTGTGGTCACGGCGAATAAATAAACGCCTCAAGACTCGCCAGTCTTGCCAAAGACGCTTGGCACTATCACAGTTGAGATAGTAATCAGGTAAAACTTCGAGGGTGGAATCAAACCAAGTAACGGGTTGCAATTTGGAACTCCTATGGGCTACTGACCTTGACATAGTTCAGCATTCTGTCAAACCACCTGTGGACAGGAAAAAAACATAGAAATACATAACTAATTCCGTATTTATACGGATTCCAAGAGCCATACGTTTGTGAATATCTACGGGGGCCACCAATGCCTGATATCATCCTGGGCAAACGGCTTCTTATTCTTTAAAACCCCTATGGTGACTACCATCCGTCTTCCTCAGGACAGCGATCTTACCCCCCTAACGGACATTTATAACTACTACATTCTCAATACCACCATCACATTTGACATCGAACCTTACACCCTCGAACGACGGCGAGATCACTGGTGGTGTCACTATGCACCCCAGGGTCGTCATCGCTTGCTGGTGGCTGAGCAAGACGAGGCGGTGGTGGGCTATGCCACGAGTAGTCAATTTAGAACTAAGGCGGCCTATGATACGTCAGTCGAAACGAGTATTTATTTAGCGCCTCAAGCCCAGGGACAGGGCATTGGCACCCAGCTTTATCAGGCGCTGTTTGATGCCCTGGCGGATGAGGATGTGCATCGGGCCTACGCGGGGATCACGTTGCCCAATTCTGGGTCTATTACTCTACATCAAAAGTTTGGCTTCCACCGTGTGGGCTACTACCGAGAAGTCGGTCGCAAGTTTGAGCGCTATTGGGATGTGGAATGGTTTGAAAAGTCTCTTTAGGGGAATGGGGAACTGTACAACAGTGGAGTACTGGGTGGGAA
>NZ_JADEXP010000521.1 GCF_015207065.1 Leptolyngbya cf. ectocarpi LEGE 11479
CGCTTCTGTTTTCTCCTGTTCACCCCTGAGGGCAGCTTCCGCCTGCTGTCGTTCTTGCACCTCCTGAGAGATTTGACCAAACATCGAAGCAAATGCTCGAATTACATCTCCTAACTCATCCTGACGAGACTGTTGGAGGCTCTTAAACTTGGCTGTCTGAGGCTGATATACTAAGTTAGCTGCCTGACACAGATCGTCCCGCAGCAACAGCAGTGGATTGATCACCATACGCCCCAGCAGCAAGATGGTCACCAGGGTTAAAAACGCAGAGATTAAAACAACAATGCAGAAAATACCCATGGAATACTGCACCATGTAGCGTTTTACCGATGTGGCATCATGGCGAATCACCAACACATAGCGATCTTGAAACTGTCGGCTGGGCCAGGCCACATCGTAGCGAGTCGCCGAAACCGTCAACAGTCTCTGAATTTTTTCCAGACCGCCTGAGGGAGCTGCTAGTGTCGGCTCTTCTCCAAAAGCATCCACCAGCTGTCCCTGTCGATCGTAGAGCGCCGCCCCCAAAATGATCGTATCGGGACTCAGTGTGGCTTGGGCGGAGGCCAGCAGATCCGTAGACAGCAGTGTCTCAGTCATCACATTGGCCTTTAGTGTGAGCAGCACCTCTTCTGAGACGGCTTCCAGCTCTTTGAGTTTATCGGTCCGCCGCTGATGATAGGACGGAATAAACACCACAAATTCAATGGCGACCAAGCTCAAAAAAATCGACTTGACAATTTTTCGCGACAGCTGAGATTTGAGCAATCCCAATGACGTCTGCAACACACTAACCATAGCCAACCAGCACAATAGTTACATAGATGTAATGCCCACTGATGAAAAAGATGCGCCTGATGTTGCGTGGCGGACTAAGTCCCCACCCGGTGCCCAATTCTACAGAGATTACCTGGGAACTTCCTGAAAATTGCCTAAGGATCCCATAGGCAGCGGCTCAAGGTCGTAAACCAGACCCTTGCGTTAGACTGGTGAGGGTTCACCCACAGTCTGAAAAAAACTAGGCCACCGTTATGACCCTTGCTGCTCCGCCACTGTCATCCCTACGCCTGCAGGAACTCCCCAGCCAAAGCTATCAGGCGGCCCCCGACCGGTTTGATGCCACCTGGGCGGCACCGCTGTCTACACTGTTAGGCCTAGGCCGGGCAGCCGGGGCTGATTTTATTGAATTTTTTCTGGAGCGGACTAACTATATTAGCTGTCTGGCAGAGGACGATGCGATCACCAGCATTTCGCCTAGCTTAACCACAGGGGCCGGGGTGCGAGTATTTAAGGGCAAAGCCGACTGCTATGTCAGCACCAACGATGTCAGCTTTCAGGGTCTCAAGGCCGCTTTAGAGAAAGGGCTGTCCATTATGGGACTGCTGCTACCAGGGACGTCGGCCTACGTGCCAGAGGTCACCCTAGAGATGTTTCGCGACTATGCCAGCACCAAGGAAAGCTGGCTGACTAACTGCAGCTCGATGCAGGCCATGGGGGATGTGCTCCTGGGGGCCAATGCCTCAGTGGCTAAGGTCGCCAAGCACCTCCAGGCACGGCGCACGGCCTACTTTAGAGACTGGCAAGAAATCCTAGTGGCCAGCAGCGATGGCACCTTCGCCCGTGATATTCGCCTCACCCAGTCTGTTGGTACCAATGTGCTCTGTGCCGATGGCGACCACCGCTCCTCCATTAGCCAGCGTTTGGGCAATACCAGCGACCCCAGTTTTCTAACCGCCTGGGACTATGACACCACCGCTGAGGGCCTGGCCGAGTCCGCAGGCAAAATGCTCTACGCCGACTATGTGGAGTCTGGCACCTATCCCATCATCATGGCAAACCACTTTGGCGGTGTGATCTTCCACGAAGCCTGTGGTCACCTGCTAGAGACCACCCAGATCGAGCGGGGCACTACCCCATTTATTGACAAGAAGGGCGAAAAGATTGCCCATGAGAGTCTCACCGCCTGGGATGAGGGTCGCTCCGATGCCTCCTTTGGCACCATTGATATGGACGATGAGGGCATGCCCGCCCAGCGCACCCTGCTCATCGAAAATGGTGTGCTCAAAAACTTTTTGTCGGACCGGGCGGGTTCGGTGCGTACCGGCCATCCTCGCACTGGCAGCGGTCGCCGTCAGAATTACACATTCTCCGCCGCATCCCGCATGCGCAATACCTACATTGATACCGGCGACTACAGCCTGGACGATATCTTTGCGTCAGTGGATAAGGGCATCTACTGCAAGAAAATGGGCGGCGGCAGCGTCGGTGCCACCGGGCAGTTTAACTTCGCTGTGGACGAAGCATATCTGGTGGAAAACGGGAAGATCACCCGCCCCCTAAAGGGGGCAACGCTGATCGGTGAAGCGGTGGATATCATGCAAAAGATCTCCATGTGCTCCCAGGACCTGAGCCTGGCCCCTGGTTTCTGCGGTTCCATCAGCGGCAGCATTTATGTCACCGTTGGTCAGCCCCACATCAAGGTGGACAGCATCACGGTCGGTGGTCGTTAGGGCCTGTTCCGAAAAGAATCTATCAGCTGAAGGCCCCCAAACCCCAACTTTTGGGGGCTTTTAAATCTATTCTCCATTGCTTTTCAAATAACAATGTCTAAAGTCCTCGAAATCTCTTCTAACGCCCAAACCATCGCCCAGCGTCTCGGCATTACTAAGTACGACATCTATGGTGCCACCACCGATAGCACCAGTGTGCAGGTGGATAAGGGAGAACCCAAACAGGTCAAAGCCTCGAACCGAGCCAGTGTGACGGTGCGGGTGTGGAACGACCAGGGGCGTTTGGGGGTGACCTCTTCCACCGATGTGGATGAGCGCGGTCTAGAGCTAGCCCTAAAAACAGCGGCTGAGGCCAGCGCCTTTGGGGCCACGGATAATATTCCTGACTTTAGCCCCGAGGCGACGGCGCCCCTGCCTGAGGTGGCGGTGACCCTGGCCGAGCCGGTACCGGTGGGCGCGCTGATTGAGCGACTGGTGACGGCTGAGCAGTCGCTGTTAAAGGCCCACGATGCGATCGCAAGTGTGCCCTACAACGG
>NZ_JADEXP010000015.1 GCF_015207065.1 Leptolyngbya cf. ectocarpi LEGE 11479
TTCGAGATTTACGTCCGTTATCTTTTCTAGAAACTGTCGAGGAAGATGAAGGGCTAGAGCCCTTTGATGTCACCGTAGTGACCCTGACCGGTAGCGGCCAGCAGTGGCAGCGCCAGGAACAGCAGCAGACGGCCTATCGCTATATTGAACAGTTGCCCTCTGAGGTGTCCTTAGAGATGGTCGCGATTCCAGAGGGGCGCTTTATGATGGGCTCTCCAGGCGATGAGCCCGAACGCAGTAAACGCGAGTCGCCTCAGCATGAAGTTACTGTAGAGCCTTTCTTTATGGGGCGTTATCCGGTGACCCAGGCTCAATGGCGTGTTGTTGCCACCCTGAAACAGATAGAACGCAAGCTAAAGGCCGATCCAGCCAAGTTCAAGGGAGATGATCGGCCTGTGGAGAAAGTTTCCTGGCATGATGCGGTGGAGTTCTGTGCCCGGTTGTCTGCCCATACGGGGCGGGAGTATCGCTTACCGACCGAAGCGGAGTGGGAATATGCTTGTCGGGCTGGCACGATGACACCGTTTCACTTCGGAGACATGATTACGACGGAGGTAGCGAATTACAGCGGTAGTGCCTATGCAGATGGCCCGAGTGGTGAGCGACGAGGTAAGACGACTCCAGTGGAGCATTTTGGCATTGCCAATGCGTTTGGACTGAGTGATATGCATGGAAATGTTTGGGAATGGTGTCAGGATAAGTGGCACGGAAATTACGAAGGAGCCCCCACCGATGGTAGTGTCTGGGATGATGGAGACGACGGGGAAGAAGAAGGAATTAACCGCGTAGTACGCGGGGGCTCCTGGTACATCAATCCGGCGTATTGCCGCTCCGCCGTCCGCTACAGCTATACGCCCGGCAACCGCCTCAACCTCGATCTCGGTTTTCGTGTAGTATGTTCTGCGCCCAGGATTCTCCAGTAGCCCTTTTCTCTCTCTTGCCCTCTTGCCCTATGCAAAAAGCTAATACCTTTTCTATCAAAGAACGCCGAGGTCAAAACCAGTATTATGACGAACCCATCGCCGAAGGCGTATGGCCCCTGCAGATGATGGAGATACCGGCAGGTAGCTTTGTGATGGGTTCGCCCAAGGAGGAGCTAGAGCGTAGGGACAATGAAGGCCCTCAGCATGAGGTGACCCTTGGGCGCTTCTTTATGGCGAAGTACCCGGTGACCCAGGCCCAGTGGCGGGTAGTGGCGGCTATGGAGCAGGTAAACCAGACTTTAGAGTCAGAGCCATCTAGGTTTAAGGGGGAGCATAACCCCGTTGAGAAGGTCTCCTGGCATGATGCGGTGGAATTCTGCGACAGATTGACGATCTATACCAATCGTCAATACCGACTGCCCACAGAGGCGGAATGGGAATATGCCTGTCGAGCAGGAACAACCACCCCATTTCATTTTGGAGAGACCATCACTACAGATCTGGCCAACTATCGGGGTACGGATTGGAAGGAGGTAGGAGGATCTGGGTCTTATGGAGAGGGGCCTAAGGGAGACTATCGAGAGAAAACGACTCCTGTGAATCAGTTCAAAGGGGCGAATGCCTTTGGCTTGATGGATATGCATGGCAACGTGTGGGAATGGTGTCAGGATCACTGGCATAAAAATTACAAAGGAGCACCGACTGATGGCGCTGTCTGGGAAGATAGAGAAGAGAACGTTAGTCGCGTACTACGCGGGGGCTCCTGGTACTCCTATCCGAGGGATTGCCGCTCCGCCGCTCGCCCCTCTACGCCCGGCTACCGCTTCAACAACGGTTTTCGTGTAGTATGTTCAGCGCCCAGGGCTCTTCAATAGCCCTTTTCTCTCTTGCTCTTTTGCTCTCTGAAAAAATAAAGTAGGAGATGCAGAAAATATTAGTCGTTATTCTTCCTCTGCGGCTCTCACAAATGTATGCCGCTCAAATACCTTCTGCCGCAGCCGATACGTATCCCCATGTTTCAAATGCGCTTCCCAGCTTTGCAGCCGCTGCAACAACGGTTCCAGGTCAATTTCTCCGGCAGCATACTGCCGCTGTAACGTCTCATCTCCTGGAAAGTATTCGATCACCGGTATCTGCTCATTGCTGGCATCGATAATGGTGTCGATTAGCCAGAGAGTATTTTGGCATTTGAGATGCTTGCGCAGAAAGGCTTTGAGGATTTCATGATCGATGGATGGAAAATATTTGGAAATATCGCACTGCAAGCCGTAGCGATACTGCCGAGCCCAGCCCGTAAAGCGGTGTAGGGCTCTGTGGGTGCCATAGCCGCAACGATTGGCATAGGTATCGTGGATCAGTGTGCGGTCTAGCAAGGGAACGATCACATTGCACAGGGCATGGTGGACTACCCGGTCTCGATAAGGCGCGGCTGAAATCATGCGCGGTTTAGGATCTCGGATGCGAAAGGTGCGGTAGCCACCCGGTTGATAGGTCAGGGTTTTTAGTTCAGCCTGGAGCTGCTGTAGTTCTTGCTCTAGGCGATGGTTAAAGGCCAGAACATTAGGCCGAAAGCGTTTGCTTTTTTGGGCCAGTCTAGAGGCTCGTAGCAGATTTTCGAAGGCGATTACCTGGAGCCAGAGGTTACCATAGCGTTTCATAGCAGGCCAGCCAATATAAGGTGGCGGCTCGGGTGGTGCGTTACGCTGCGCTAACAGCACCCTACATTAATGTGTCTGTCTCCTGTCTCCTGATCAATGACGTCTTCCTCTGCTGTTTAATCCATCCTCCAAGGTCTATGCCGATGGCATTTATTAACTGGCCAGCATACTGATAGCGTTTGTGGGAGATGAGGTCAAAGTCTAATAGCAAGCGGGTTTGGTAGCGTAGGACGTCTAGCTTGCCGTTGAGCTGCTGGAGTCGAGTTCGTTTATCTCGCTGGTAGCGAGCGACTACTAGCCCTTCAAGTAGGTCATAGAGACCGGTGATGATGCGTTCTCCAAGTCCAAAGCGTTTTATCTCAGAGGTTATACAGCCTGCTCTGAGCCGTCTATGCTAGCGGATGGGGTAGGCCGCGAAGTGGGGGCTCCTGGAACAACAATCCGGCGAATTGCCGCTCCGCCGTCCGCAACAACAATACGCCCGGCAACCGCAACAACAATATCGGTTTTCGTGTAGTATGTTCTGCGCCCAGCACTCTTCTACTGCCGCAAGGCTGGCCAGAACCGGCAGATGGGAATCTGTCGGGCGTGCCCCAGGAGAGTCCAGAGCCTATTCCAGCGATGTCCATCGAGGCATCCAAAAATCAAGCTGGGTCAGTTACTTTGGTAGGGAAACCGACGACTTAGCTGACCCTATTCCTCTCTGCTATGCCTCCTACCCTTCGCCGTACTCCGCGCACCGCCAAAGGATACGTTGAACCCTCGCTAGCCCTGCCGTCTGAAGCGCTGCTGCTCCATATGGTGCTGGTGCCCGGTGATACTTTTACGATAGGTTCCCCTGAGGATGAACCGGAGCGGCAAAACAGGGAAGGGCCTCAGCAGAAGGTGACGGTGCCGTCGTTTTTTATGGCGCGTTATCCAGTCACCCAGGCCCAGTGGCAGGCGGTGGCCAAACTAGAGCAAATAGATCAAGCCTTGGATCCTAATCCTTCTCACTTCAAAGGGGATAATCGTCCGGTGGACACCGTCAGCTGGTATGACGCAGTGGAGTTTTGTCAGCGTCTAGAACAGCTCACTAAACGCCCCTATCGATTACCGAGTGAGGCAGAGTGGGAATATGCCTGTCGAGCCGGAACGACCACGCCCTTTTACTTTGGAGAGACTATCACAACCGAGGTGGCAAACTATGACGGTGAATACACTTACGGTGATGGACCTAAGGGAGACTATCGAGAAGAAACCACTCCTGTGAATCAGTTTGATATTGCCAATGCTTTTGGACTGAGTGATATGCATGGCAATGTGTGGGAATGGTGTCAGGATCATTTTCATAACAACTATGAAGGCATGCTGGCTAATGGCACTGCCTGGGAAGATCGAGAAGAGAATGCTAGGCGCGTGCTACGCGGGGGCTCCTGGTACTACAATCCGGCGTATTGCCGCTCCGCCGTCCGCTACTACTATACGCCCGGCGACCGCAACTACTTTATCGGTTTTCGTGTAGTATGTTCTGCGCCCAGGATTCTCCAGTAGCCCTTTTCTCTCTTGCCCTTTTGCCCTTTGTAGAAAAATAAAAGAATACCGGCATCAGACACCAGTTGACTACACCTCAGATCTTGTACTTGGTGAGGAAGCGCCCACCTGTCCAGGGTTCAAAACCTAGTGCAGGCTGCAGCTACATAGCCAATCTTGGTGGGTTTCAGCCTCATCATCAACACGGGTGTTAGATCTGAGAACCCCAATATCGATGACTCAAAATCTCAAACTGGCCTCTTGACTCAGTAAAACACTTGTGAGTACTCTTAATTCTGTGGCCGTTAGCGGCCTAACCACAGAGCACATAATTTAGCACCACCGTCAGGTGCGGGAACACCTTGACGGCGGCTACACCCCCAGCTGATCTGAGCAGCCTGGGAGCGCAGGTTTATGGTACCTGTTGCCACCCCGGATTGCATATATGCACGGGGTGGCTATCTTATGCGCTCTGGTTTCCTAACCCGTTCTATATGGAGATCAGAGCCATGTTTATCGATTCGAACCAGGGCACAGGTGTGCCCCCGGTGCCTCCGACCCAGGATGGCAGCCTGCCTGAGCATGAGTACGAAGATGTTCGCGTGATCCTGCTAGGCACGCTGGTGTCTGTCCAAAACACGATCGCTACCCTGTTCAAACTTAATTACGCCGAACCCAACGACTGGAGCCGTCCTTTGGCCACTGGTCGACCAAATGAGGTGATGGCTATCCTGACCCGACGGGTGAGGGTGGAGTAGACGCGTTTTTGAGGCAGAGCCTTGAGGGCATCAACGGTTTCTAAAGCCTCCCTGCCCCCCAACTTTGATACTGCTGGCGAATTATTTTGTAACATGGCAAGCCTGTCGTAGGCCCCCTAAATCCCCCAAGTTTGGGGGACTTTGAATTCATGCTCTTCTATAGGTTCTTAAGGGGAGTAATTTCTGAAGCCCCCATTTTTCTGGGGGTTTGGGGGTCTGGATAACGTTTGCCTTATTGCCAATGTTTCTGAACATTGAATTCGCCAGCAGTGTCAGCTTTGGGGGATAAGCTGCAATATCCCTGACCTCTAATTCAACTTCAATACGGCCATAAATGCCTCTTGGGGCACATCTACCGTACCGATAGCCTTCAGTCGCTTCTTGCCTTTAGCCTGTTTCTTCAACAGCTTTTTCTTACGAGAAATATCACCGCCGTAGCACTTAGATAATACATCTTTGCGCAAGGCTGGAATGCTGGCACTGGCAATAATCCGGCTGCCGATGGCGGCCTGGATGGGAATCTTAAACTGGTGTCTAGGAATTAACTCTTTTAATTTCTCTGCTAGAGCCTTACCCACGTAATACGCTTGGTCGCGATGCACAATGGCCGCTAGCGGATCGACTTTGTCGCCGTTGATCATTACATCTAGCTTGACGAGATGATTTACTCGATAATCAATCAGCTGATACTCCATACTGGCGTAGCCGCGCGACCGAGATTTCATCTGGTCAAAGAAGTCGGTAACAACTTCTGCCAGGGGCAGCTCATATATCAGAGTGGTACGCCCCTCCGTCAGATACTTCATATCCTTAAAGTCGCCTCGGCGGGTCTGACACAGATCCATCAGCGTGCCGACAAACTCCTCCGGTGTGAAAATCTCGACCTTGACGTAGGGTTCTTCGATTTGTTCTCGTTCCTGGGGCTCGGGCAGTTCGCAGGGATTGTCAATATTGAGCACCGTACCGTCGATGGTGGTTACGCGATACACCACAGAGGGGGCGGTAGTAATCAAGTCCAGGTTATATTCTCGCTCTAGACGTTCCTGCACAATTTCCATGTGCAGCAGACCTAAAAAGCCGCAGCGAAAACCAAATCCCATGGCGCTGGAGGTTTCAGGCTCATACTGTAGAGCCGCATCGCTGAGGCGCAGCTTTTCTAAGGCGTCTCTGAGGTCTTCATAGCGGTCAGAGTCGGTGGGAAAAAGGCCACAGAACACCATCGGGTTGGCTTCGACATAGCCGGGGAGGGGTTCCTCGGCTTTCTTTTTGACTAGAGTAATGGTGTCACCGACACGGGCATCGGCCACGGCTTTAATGGAGGCGGAAATATAGCCCACTTCCCCAGCGTGGAGTTCATCTACTTCTACCTGGTGGGGAGAGAGCACCCCCAGCTCGTCAATTTCGTATTCTTTGCCAGAGGCCATCAGGCGGATGCGATCGCGACGGCTCAACGTCCCATCCACTATTCGAAAATACACAATCACCCCACGATAGCTGTCGTAATAGCTATCAAAAATCAGCGCCCGTAGAGGCTTCTCCGTACTATCTTCTGGCTCCGGTACAGTTTCAACAATGGACTCTAGAATGTCATCAATGCCGATGCCCGCCTTCGCCGAGGCCAAAATGGCATTGCTACAGTCCAAACCAATAATGTCTTCAATTTCCTGAGCGATCCGATCTGGATCGGCACCGGGCAGGTCTATCTTATTGAGGACGGGAATAATTTCGAGATCGTGCTCTAGAGCCAGATATACATTAGCCAGTGTTTGAGCTTCTACACCCTGGGACGCATCCACCACGAGCAGTGCCCCCTCACAGGCGGCCAAGGCGCGCGAGACCTCATAGGAAAAATCAACGTGCCCAGGGGTATCAATCAGGTTCAGCACATACTGCTCACCGTCGTTGGCTTTATAGTTCATGCGGGCGGCCTGGAGCTTGATTGTAATCCCCCGCTCCCGTTCGAGATCCATCGTGTCGAGGACCTGGGCCTTCATGTCCCGCTCGCTGATGGTGTTGGTTTGCTGTAGCAAACGATCCGCCAGAGTGGACTTTCCATGATCGATATGGGCAATGATCGAAAAATTGCGAATGCGGGAAACGGGTGCGTCGGTCATGGAAAAAAGTGAATACTCGGACGAAAAATCATAGAAGCGCTTTGCTTATCTTAATGCTTTGCCTCAATACTTTGCCTAACCTTGAAATTAATGAAGGTAGCGATAGGGACGGCTGCAAGGGCTGGAGCTGGCTGACGACCATGTACTAAACTACGTGCATCTTGCGTGCATCTATGTATTACCCAGCGCGTCATCTGAAAAATCTGGAAAATATCGTTCCAAGGGATGACCATTGACTTACTCCCATGACAAGATGAAGGGTAGCTGTGGGGTCTGACCAACGGACAGTACTTGGTGCATTGTGATTCAGTGTGTTTGGAGGACGAATGACACGACTGATGAACAAGATTGGTATACATGTTTCTGATCTAGACAGGGCAAACTCGTAAGCAGTTTAAAGATAGGGCCCATGATTTCTTCCGGATTATGCGATCGCAATTGACAGCTGACTCAGAGCCTATGGCCGTTCCCGTCACAGTTGACAGTGCATCTGATAGTGCATCCCTTGAAGTGATTCACGATCCCCAGGGGCAAATTGTGTCCATCCATTGGCCAGACACGATTCCATTAGAGTCCGAACGCTATCTGCAGGAATCGATTGGTAAGCTATTTGGCCCGGTTGCTGTGGTGCCTTATCTCAAACGGGCAGCCCAAGTATTAGCCGATGGTCAACCGCAACAGTTTCAGTGTGTTATTCGTTGTGGTCCCCATCCCGTTGGCCTGGACTTTAGTTTGAGTGTGGCCTCATGGCCCGACGATCCTGACCGTCAATACCTCCGAGGACAGGGCTCCATACTCACGGTCACCCGAGGCGAAAGAATGCCTCAGCACTTGAGCACCATGGGCATTGTTGCTGATCCAGCGTCCTCTGCCCAGGCCGGTCTCTTGGCAAACCTGTCTAACTACCACGGGGTGCTGACCAATATCGCCTCGAATATTCGTAAAACCCTTGAACTCAATACAATTTGGCAGCAGACCGTAGACGGCCTGGGTTCGCTGTTAGATTTGCATCGTTGTTTGGTGTGTGACTATTCTGTCGCCATGCAAACCCTGGATGTGGTGGCGGAATTTCACCGACCGGAACTCCAACCTTGTCTGGGACAAACCTTTGAACTCACCCATAAGTCAGATTTTCGCTGCACCATCAATACCCTCAAACCTGTCCTGTCAGATTTTGAGCGGGAGGACAACGATAACGGTCCGTATACCGTATTGACTGTAGCCACCTGCTATCGCGATGAGCCTAACAGTGTTCTTCTGTTACAGATGCCTCCCCACCGTCCCTGGCATCCCCTCGAAATTGAGCTGGTCAATGAACTCACCGATCAGGTGGGAACGGCTATTGCCCATGCCAAGCTGTTTGGAGCCAGTCGCACGTTGGCCGATGACCTCCAAAAGGCGAACGAAAAGCTGATTGATAAAAATGATGAGCTAGAAGAAGCCAGACGTTATGCCGAAGAGGCTTCACGGCTCAAAAGTGAATTTTTAGCCAATACGTCCCACGAGCTGCGCACCCCACTCAATGGCATGATTGGTTTTCTCCGCCTGGTGCTAGATGGCATGGCCGATGACCCAGAAGAGCAAGAAGAATTTATCGAAGAAGCCCATAAATCTGCTTTACACCTCCTCAATCTGATTAACGATGTTCTCGACATTGCCAAGATTGAGGCGGGCAAAATGGAGATCGATCTCACCGCCGTTAGCCTGCAGGAACTGTTTTGCGACGTGGAGAATTTTACCCGTCCCCAGGCTGAGCAGCGGGGGCTACAGTTTGATATGAAGCTGCCTGCCACCCTGGATGAAATCAAACTGTACGGCAACTATCAGCGGATCTTGCAAGTACTGCTCAATTTAATTGGCAACGCCATCAAATTTACGCCTGAAGGGAGTGTTACCATCAGCGCTGAGGTTAAACCCCAGAACGTACGCTTTCAGGGACGAGTTTGGCCCGGACATATCAAAATCAGTGTCGAGGACACTGGGATTGGTGTCTCGTTAGAAAAGCAAAACCGACTCTTTCAAACCTTTAGCCAGGTGGATGGCGAGCGTACCCGGCAGTATGGTGGGACTGGTCTGGGACTGGCTATCTCCCAACGGCTGATCGAGGCCATGGGGGGCAAGGTGCAGTTTATTAGCATGGGCGAAGGTCTAGGCTCGACGGTGACCTTTACAACGATTCTGTACCAGGAACCGGTGATCATGGCTGAGACTGAGAGCAAACAGTCTGCTTAGGACCGATTATTAGAACCGTGTCTATTATTTGCAGAGGCGTTCCATGGAACGTCTCTGCAAATTTGTCGTTAATCTTTAAAGATACTTGGGGCGTTCCTGCTGGGCCGCACCGAGTCTAGTGGCCAATGCCTCCCACTGTTCCGCTTCGATTAACTCAATGGTGCTGTCTAACTGCTGGCGATATTGCCGCAGTGTCGCCAGCAATGCGGGTCGATTGTATTGGGCCATCATGGTGCCCAGGTCAGGATTGCCCCCACCGACGCGACTCGTATCGCAAAAACCACTGCTGGCTAGCTGTTGGGCCAAAGTTTTGACGTGAGTGTCAGGCTCACTAGTACAGGTATGGAGCAGGCTAGCGCTCACCATCACAGGCAGGTGGGAAATGGCGGCAACCGCGCGGTCGTGGGCGCTGGGAGTGGCTGTGTAAATTTTGGAGCCGAGTTGAGTTGCGATCTCAACCACCTGGTCCACCGCAGCTGACCGGCTTGTATCAATCGGTGTCACTACATAGGGCCGCTGCTGAAACAATCCAGATTCAGCGGCGGCTAGACCCGATTCGGCTTTGCCTGCCATGGGGTGACTCCCCACAAAGTTAGGCCACAGCTCTGTAGCCGCCGCCACGATTTCTCCTTTGACCGAGCCCACATCTGTGACAATGGCTGACTCCGACAGATATTCTGCCAGCTGCCCCACTGTCGCCACAATGACGGCCATCGGTGTGCAGACAAACACCATATCTGCTGTGGCCATCAGGGTGAGATCGCAGCTTGCTTGAGTGACAATTCCTTGTTCCATTGCGGTACTCGCCGTGGCCGGACGTCGAGCCACCCCATAAACGGTGTACCCTAGCTGCTTAAAATCTAGGGCTAAGCATCCACCAATCAGACCGAGACCAACGATGCCAATGGTGTTGACGCGGTGAGTCGGTGTAGGGGGGAGTACGGACATAGCTGAAAAACTGGAGGATGGGATCAAGGGGGAAAGACGACCAACCTGAGACCTGGCTGTAAGCGATCAACCAAACACCCCAAGGGAGTATGTCACAATGAGACACACAGCTCCGTTATTGCTGGTTATTTCGTCAGTAACTGCATTTAACTGGGGTAATCGTCATGCCACGATTACATTCAACACCATTTAGACAGCAGGCTTTTAGATAGAGAGAGTCACAGCGATCGTGATTGAGGCAGAGGTCCACCAGCTACTTCGTAAGTTTTTACGCCAGCAGGGCCACACACAGTGGCCTCATCATCTGACCATGGCGCGTCTGGTGGCTAGAGCCCTTCGTCTCGGTCGGAGTGCCCTTTTGCAAACAGGGAGCACCGCTGCCTATCGGGGACGCTATCGGCTGAGCTATCTGATGCCAGCCTTGATTTGGCCGGGACCCATTGTATTGGTGGTGCCCCCTGCGATTCATCAACAGCTGGTCCAAGATGAGATCCCCACGTTGCTCCAAACGTTGCCCACCATTAAATCCATTCAAATTGGTGAGCGCTGGCCTGGCGAAACCTTTCAAGGCATTCTGATTACCACACCGAGTGCCTGGCTGTCGGCTCAGCTCCAGGCTACTGCCCAGACTCCATCTGCTGCCCAGGCCACCGCATTTCCCCCCAATCTGGTCACTCTGATTGATGGGATTGATCCATTAGTCGACTGGGTGCGTACCCAGCTCACCTGTAGCCTGACCGATGCCGATTGGCATCAGCTGGGCCTGGCTTATCCATCGCAGCAGGTGGCGATCCGTGATCTACGAGTCAGACTGACTCACCTAGCGTTTCAACATCCCGCCAACCCGTATAGCTGTTATCTGGCCGATGCTGAGGAGCAGTCTTTGCTGATCGATCTGTACAGCCTGCTGGCAGACACGCCGTTGGGGCTAGAAGCATTGCCCCCTGTGTGGCAGAAGTTTCGGCAGCAGCTAGAGCGAGATGATGGGATGACATGGCTGCAGCTCAATCGGGAGTCCGGCCAGCTGACCCTACGCTGTGCACCGGTCAACCTGGCCGATAGGATGGCCCCCATCTGGGAGCGACAGCCGGTTGTTCTGATTGGGGCCGCAGTGGATGAGGAAAAGCGAGCCGAGAACTATCGCCAGCGGTTAGGTCTAGACGATGTGACCTGTCTAAAATTCACCCCCGATCGGCAACAAGATGGGATTCAACTCTACGCGCCCGATCGGTTGCCGATGCCTAACAGCCAGCAGTTTCCCAATGCGATTCTCCAAGAAATTCGCAACTTGCTCCAGCTACCGGAAACGCGTACCCAGCCAACGGTAATTTTGGTGGGAGATAATCCGCTTAAAGCCCAAATTGGCTCGATTTTAGCTGCAGAATATGGTTCTCGGGTGCAAGTCGAGCGACCGGAGCTGACCGATAATGGCATTTTGGTCACGGGCTGGGAGTATTGGCAGGATTATCGTCTGCGGTGTCCACCACCGGGGGTACTAATCATCACGACACTGCCGATCCCTTCCCTAGAAGATCCACTAGTTGCCGGCCAAGTTGCCTACTACAAGCGTCAGCGACAGGATTGGTTTCGGCTATTTTTATTACCCACGGCACTGCAGACGCTGCAGCTTGCGATCGCACCCGTCAGTGCTCAGCAGGGCAAGGTCGCCCTACTCGATAACCGCGTTAACCATCGCAGCTATGGCCGCACAATTCTTAAAACCCTGAACCCCATCGCCCAAAGCACCTATCTAGAACCCAGCTGGCTAGCACCCTTAAATCAAACGCTATAATCGTGCCAAGTTAATTAAAACTGAGCTAATAAAACTAAACGACCCTACAGAGTCAAGAGGACACCATGGGAGAGGCAAAGCGGCGACAGTCAAAGCTAGGTGAAGACTATGGACAGCCTGAACGGATTGTTCCTTGGCTCCCTATTACTAAGCAGCAATCCCAAGACTTTGTCACCTGGACAACCCGTGGAGCCTGGGGCGGAATTGTTCTAATGGTTGTCCTTTGGCTTACTGTCAGATTTATTGGCCCAGCCTTGGGATGGTGGGCATTAGTCGAATAGATCGTCCAGGTGAGACGTGGGGTTGTTACTAGACTTAAACTTCTTTGCGTTTGTTAAGCCCGCTTTAGATTTGCATCCATAGGGAATCAGTAACTACCAGAGAGTGACTGATTAGATTAACAATTCGATTGCGAATTTATTCGTTAAACCGTTACAAAGAAGACCTTATGCCTAGACAGATAAGCTTAAGGTAGCTATGGTGTGGCTAAATGTCACAGTTTGCTGATATTTCTAGGGCAAATTACCCTAGGAGCGTTAAACTTAATTTAGCAACATTTCTTTTCAAAACTATTGACTCATGGGAGCATTTCTGAAACGACTGTCAGCTTAGCTCCTAGATTGGGTAGTTTGAGTACATCGCCCCATTAGGCAAGATAGCCTAGAGTCCACTGTTAGCTCATTTATGTAGCTGACATCTCAATAGGGTCAGTTAGTTTTTATCGGAATTGCCCCATTGAGACTGAAGGTTAAGAAGAGCTAATCAAATAGTTTATAAAAAACATTAAGCAAAAATTAAGATTCACCCTTACAATGTGACCGGTGGGAAGGAGAACGTAAATGTTTGTTCGACTTGCAGAGCAGCACCGCCAATTCGTAAAAGATTTGGTCCTAAATCTAAAAGCGCTAGCAATCGTCCTTGAAAATCAGGGCTACCTGGCGTCGTGTTACACCTGCGGTGCTCAGCTCAACAGTGCTTCATTTATGGTCAGTCTAGGCGATGACCATCTGATTCGTTTTTTGGTCTCGGATTACGGGATCACATGGACAGAAATGCGTGATGACCGAGAGCTGATGAAACTGGAGGGGGCTGAGGCTATCAACCAGCTTCAGGAATTAGCTAACTTAGTTAAGTACCGGATTCAACCCGTTGAATATCAGGTTGCCTATCGTTCTGCCTAGATTGCCATCTTGGCTGTGTTGGTGGGGCTTTCGTAATCTATGTTACAAAACTAAGGGTAGTGTGTTGTGATCTAAAGTCACGGCAATTGTCTTTTAGTTGGAGCCACACCGTTGAGCTGGGAACACAGGTATATCAAAGCCAATTCAGTGCAGCTTCACTATGTTACTGAAGGCAGTGGCAAGCTCCTGATCTTACTCCATGGCTTATTTGAGTTTTGGTATTCTTGGCGTCATCAGCTACCTTATCTGTCGCGTCACTTTAAGGTAGTTGTTCCAGACCTGCGTGGCTATAACGATTCTGATAAGCCGCGTAATGGGTATGATTTAGACACGCTCAGTGATGATATTTGCTCGCTGATTCAGGCTTTGGGCTATGAAAAAGCTCATATTGTTGGCCATGATTGGGGGGGAGCTATCGCTTGGCACCTAGCCCGCCGCTTTCCTGCCAATGTGGAAAAATTAGCTGTACTCAGTACTCCTCAGCGCTGGCAAACAGCACTAACCCATGGGTTAGCCCATAGTTGGGATCATTTACAAAAAAATTGGCCGATGTTGGCATTACAGACGCCGGGATTACCTCAGTGGCTGATTCAGGATAATCTATCCTCCCTGCTCACCTATCTTTTTCAACAGCAGGCTGTTAGAAAAAGTGCCTTTTCTCAGGCAAATACTGATTTATATCAGGCAGCGTTACAGAAGCCTGGTGTGATCCCAGCGGTACTGCAGCATGTGCGTCATTGCTTTAGCCTCAATGACTGGTTCCATATAAGCGGCTGGCTGCGCCCATCGCGGTTGAGTCTGGTGCCTCTACGGGCACCCACCCTGATAATGTGGGGGGAAGATGATACGTTGCTCCCGGCTAAAGGTCTTTTTGCACCAGGTTTATCGGATGAAACCTTGATCAAGCGGTCTATTCCTGACTGTGGCCACTGGATTCAGCAAGAAGCTCCCCAAAGTGTTAATCGTGAGTTGATGCAGTTTTTAGCCTAAGGATTCAATTGCAGACGACTAGGGGTGCGATCGCAGACCCCTCACAAAACGATTCAGCCTTGTGCCAACAAACTTTCTTTGCAGCCACTCTAGCAAACCTCCAATTCACACTTAAATATCCGGAAGATTAACCATCTTTTCATAATAAAGCTGGTCAAATTCAAGGTTCTGTGGAAATACGATTGCCGTTCCCATATTACGTAATCCTTAACGAATACTAGAGCTGGAGGTCTGTTTCTTGGAACTCATATCGTTACCTAGTCACTACGGTTTAGACTAAACGTTCTATTTGAACAGTTTTATGGCTTATCCCAACAACCTAGCTGAGTATCGTCAGCTGATCGCCGCTGAGAATGAGGCTGATCTGGAATCGAAGCTGGGTTTATTTCAAGCGTTCTCTAAATTATATGAGCACGACCGTGAGCTGCTAGATGCCATGCTTGCTATCGATGCGAATGCTCCTAGTCAATTAGCTACTTATATTCAAGGCATGATTTGCGAGCAGCAAATCTATATCATTAGCAACTTATCCACTAGTAAATCTAAAAACTTCTACTCTAAAGATGGCCTCTGGACGATTGGACGCGATCCTCGTCAATCGGACATTGCTATCCCCGATAAGCGGTTGTCACGATGTCATGCAGCACTGCAGTACCGTTCGGACCAAGGCTTTACCTTGTCCGATTTAGAAAGCACCAATGGAACCTATGTGAATGGTGAACCGCTGACTCGGGTATATGCACTACGTGATGGCGATCGCATCCGTATTGGCAGTTCCCTATTTCATTTCTTTAATAGCGGTAATGAGATTGCTCAAGCGTCTACTCAGCTTGAGCAGTCAGATACCTTAGGTGATGAAGGGACATTGCACTAGTCTTGGGCTCTGCACCAGGGTGACAGTTGAGCGGCCCTCGCAAAATCGGGGTAGTGGCTGTTTAGTCGCTCCTCAGGCGAGCGCATCACCGATCCCTATGACTTTTCCTTGGCTTTCTTCTCAGACTTTGATTTACTAGCTGGAGTCTTCTCGTCTGTGCTTTCTGCTGGTGGGGCAACCTCTGCAGCGGCATCGCCAATCTCTAACATCTGACGTAGCTGCTGATCGATATCGGCGGCTATGTCTGGATTATCCGCTAGATAGCGAATAGCATTGTCGCGACCTTGGCTAATATTTTCTCCTTTGTAGCTATACCAAGCCCCTTTGCGGGTCAGAATATTTTGCTCTTCGGCGAGATCAACGATACATCCAATCGTAGAGATGCCCTCGCCAAAAATGATGTCAAATTCAGCAATCTTAAAAGGCGGCGCAATCTTATTTTTGGCCACTTTCACCTTGGCCCGAATGCCAAACTGATCGTTTCCTTTTTTGAGGGTTTGAATACGTCTAATATCTAGTCGCACCGAGGCGTAAAATTTGAGCGCGTTACCTCCGGTCGTTGTTTCTGGATTACCGTAGGTAACCCCAATCTTGAGTCGCAGCTGGTTGAGAAAAATAACAGTACAGCCGGATTTGCCGATATTACCCGTGATTTTGCGCAGGGCCTGGCTCATCAGCCGGGCTTGTAACCCCACGTGGGCATCTCCCATTTCCCCTTCGATTTCAGCCCGGGGCACAAGGGCGGCTACAGAGTCGATGACGACTAAATCGATGGCTGAGGATCGCACCAGCTGATCGACGATTTCCAACGCAGCTTCACCGGTATCAGGCTGGGAAACTAGCAGTTCGTCAATATTCACCCCCAGGGCAGCTGCATAGACTGGATCCAGGGCATGCTCGGCATCTACAAAAGCGGCCACCCCTCCTTCTTTTTGAGCTTCGGCAATGGCGTGTAGGGCTAATGTTGTTTTACCAGAGCTTTCAGGGCCATAGATTTCGATGACGCGCCCCTTGGGCAGTCCACCTCCTAGAGCCAAATCTAGCGTCATGGCTCCTGTTGGGATCGTTTCAACCTTCATGCGCTTCGCATCCCCGAGGCGCATAATGGTACCTTTACCAAAGTTGCGCTCAATTTGATTGAGCACCATATCTAAGGCTTTTTTACGCTCGTTATTTTCGGTGGATGTTTTTGCCATGCTGCCTAAGTATTTAGATGAGGGTGGCCGAGTTCAGCAATTATAAGCTCACGATGTTGAGAGCCCATGGTGTTGTTTAGGGTAGGTCAATAGAACCGGGTAAGTACATCATGCCCACCTTTGTGATTGTACTCAGAAATCATACAAATGTACTATTAAGATACTGTTTAATTGCCCAAAAAAATGTCCAAATTCGCTGGTTATCCCAATGGCGACGGATACTTTAGATTTCAAGGCGGTCAGTGTAGCTGGTGTCACGGAGTACATTCAGCTATTGCTGGAGGGGGATGAGAATCTTCGTAATATTTGGGTGATTGGTGAGGTGTCTAGTGCTCGCCAGCATGGTAGTGGCTGTTTTTTCTCGTTACAGGAGGCAGATGGCTCAGCCACGTTAAATGCTGTGGTGTGGCGTAGCCAGCTGCCAAAACTGAGTGTGGTGCCTACCCTGGGGGAGCAGGTCGTTGTGCTCGGTCAGCTCAAGGTTTATCCAAAACGGGGTAGCTATCAACTTACCGTCTGGCAGGTGCTACCGGCAGGCGCAGGGCTGCAGGCACTGCGCTATCGTCAGCTGCGCCAGCGCTTGGCCAGTGAAGGGTTATTTGACCAGGCGCAGAAACGCGCTCTGCCGTCTTTGCCTAACTGGGTGGCGGTGGTGACGTCGCCTCAGGCGGCGGCCTGGGGCGATATTCAGCGGACTTTGACCCAGCGACATCCGGGTTTACACGTTCTCTTATCGCCTGCAATTGTGCAGGGAGAACAGGCTCCTAAGTCTATTGTTCAGGCGATTGAGCGGGTGATCGAGGACGGTCGAGCCGATGTGCTATTGCTGGGGCGAGGGGGCGGTGCCGTGGAGGATTTGGTCTGTTTTGATGATGAGCGAGTGGTGCGTGCGATCGCAACCTGCCCCATTCCAGTCATCACCGGCATTGGCCATGAACGGGATGAATCCCTGGCAGATTTAGTCGCTGACGCCTGTGCCCACACCCCCACGGCAGCGGCAGAGCAGCTCGTACCGGCTCTCAGCGATCTGCACTATTTTCAAGCCCAGTTACTGCAGCGACTGGCCCAAGCAACTGGCACCCAGCTGCAGCAGCAGAGGCGCGATCTCCAGCAGCTTTATGTCCGGCTACAGCGACTACAGCCCTACAGTTACTTAGAGCAGGCACAACAGGCACAGCATTGGCGCAAACAACGTCTGCTTCAAGTGTTTCACCAGCAGCTACAAACCAGACAGCATCAGCATCAGCTTTTAAGCGAGAAGCTTTCTACTCTGGACCCTACGGCTGTTTTACGTCGGGGGTATGCTCTAGTAAGAGGCGCTTCTGGCGATGTGGTTTCTGAGGTCAGCCAGCTATCCCCCGGTGATAAAATCGCCGTTCGTCTTGGACAAGGTCAGCTGGAAGCAGAAGTGCTGAGCGTTACGGAGGAGTCTTCCTAACGGGTGGCTCTAGGGGATTGACTAAGGACGCCAGAATTTGATCACACCGTCAGAGCTACCGCTAGCCAATAAATTCCCAGACGGTGAAAGCGCTACGCTCAGCACCGGACGCGAGTGTTGCTGATTGGCAGGAACCGTGACCAGGGGCTCTTCTTCTTCGAGATCCCAAAGCCCTATGTGGTCGACATTGTCACCCACAAATAGTGATTGACCATTGGGTAGAAAGGCCAGGGTATTGACCCGTCGACCTACCTCTAACTCCGCTGCTTGTTCAATTTTTAGTCGGCCTCTGCGCTCACGAATTGACCGTATTTCTACACCGCGAAAATTACCACTGGCCAAGAATTCACCGTTGGGACTAAACGCAACACTATCGACGCCGTTACCCGTATCAATGGTGGCTAAGCGCTCAAACTCGTCATCGGGATCTAAGCTCCATAGGGTAATAAAGTCATCATGACTGCCCGCTGCTAGATAGGCCTCATCGGGACTAAAGGTGAGTGAAGAGAAACGTCCATCGGGACGAGACCCATCGTGGCTACCCGTTTCAGGTTCAAGGACGCTGATAATTCGACGGCTAGCCCAATCCCATAGGGTGACGGTGCCGTCATAGTTAGTGGCCGCCAGCCAACGACCGCTCGGGCTGAACTGAACTTTGGGCGCAACGCCTACATAATCTCGATCTAATATCAGCTGAGAATTACAAACGGGGCGGTCGCGCTCACAAGCATTGAGGTCCCAAACTCGTACATTCCCGTTATAGGTGCCGGTCACCAGATATCGGTTGTCTGGACTAAACACCAGTGATGTTACATAGCGATCGGCACCTGGGATTTGAATCAGACGACGCATCCAGTGCTTTTCGTCCCCCCGTAGCGTTGCATCAACATCCCAAACGCGAATCATGCCGTCTCCCCCGGCACTGGCGAACATTTGAGCGTTGGGGCTAAATGCGATCGCATTCACATTCCGACCATGTTGGACATTGCGCAACAGAGTCAGGGTGTTGGATGCTTGGGCAAGCTGGACGGGTATGCCTGTTGCTTGAGCCAAAGCGACAGGCATACCCACCGTCGGTAAGGCTGCCAACGTGAGCCCAGCAAATACCCAGAGTTTGAAAGCGGAGTTAGCAAAAGATTTAGAGAGTTGCATACTCAAAAGGAGACAAAATAACGGCCAGCACCAGTGGTATTTTATGGTTCACTCCTCACCAACCACTGCACTGACGTTTTATCTTGCATAGCGTCAGCCACTTATTCACACCAGCCATTAATTTCGTCAGTAATGCTCCCAAAATCTCAGTTGCGAAAGGCTCGCGGGTGAGCAAAACTGATCCATAGTCAGCCCCCCTACAAGCACTATGCCTAGAGCCAAAAAATCTGCCAAAACCTGGGATTATGAAACGTCTGTCGAACAGGTTGAGGCGATTATCAACGATTTAGAAACTGGCGAGCTGCCCCTGGCTGACATTTTTGAGCAATTTGAAAAAGCCGTCACCGAGCTAAAAAAGTGTGACAGCTTTTTGCAAGAAAAACAGCAGCAGGCCCAGCTATTAATAGAAACCCTGACGCCAGATGAGTCTGAATAGGCTGCGGATGATTTATTGTATTTGGAAATTCTGAGCATCAAATGCCAGCAACGTCTGGCGAAATCTTTTGAATGAAGGACACAGCTCAGCGACCAAGTTTAAATCCATGGCAGTTGCCAAGTCTCGACGAATATCGATAATTTTGTGATTAGCGTGGGCAATTGATTGCATCCACTCGCTGAGGTTACGTTTCGCTTCTCCTGATTTGAGATTCTCAGGATGCTGAAAGCTTTTTGAAACTGAGCCAATCACTTGGTTTATGGCCTTCGAGTCTGATACTAGCCAAGCTTCAAATTCTTTGACAGCGACACCGACAGCCCCTTGTAGAGAATATTTATCAAGTGCCTGTTGCAATATCGATATGCGTTCCTGTGGGGGACTATCATCACTGTCCACCAGAAAAACTATGAGCGGCGGCACAGATTGAAAATTCAATTGCCAGGGGCTGAGAATATCATTAAGGACGCCAGATTTGAGTAACTTACTGCCTTGAGCACGCGCTCCGGTCTCGTAAGCAATACGGAGCGGCTCCTTAAACTCAATGGCGGCTGCAGGAATTTTTCCTCCTTCCGTCAAAATACGCTGCACAACTATATGGGCAGGGCCAAGATTGTCTGATTGTAATGAATCCTGAGGTCGGACATTTCGATCCGGATTGCCCAGCTCTCCTGGACCTTCTGCATGGACGACAATGGAAATATTTGCCATTGCTAGATTCCAGGAACTCCACCCAGAGCACCTGTCATCCACATTCTGCCCAAGGAGTTTTGGAATTGGTCATAAACCTTTTCCCAGTTTTTATTGTCTACAGGAGCCTTCTGGACTTCGGTTTCGCCAGTTTCACGACTGCGGCGAATAAAGCGAACTTCCCCGGGCTCTAGACAATTCAGAAAAGACTGAGAGTGGGTAGTACAGACTATTTGTATAGGTTCATTGCCTAGCTCACCTCTACTCAGTTTTCTAAGCATTTCAACAACATGCCGCTGAAGGTAGGGATGTAGGGCTCTATCAGGATCTTCAATGACCGCTAGTGTTGGCGCTTCCTTCTGAAAGCAGAGAGCGACTAGGGCTGCCGTCAGCATCGTGCCATCTGAAACTTGGTCAGGTTCGTACCAAAAGTCTTCCTGCCAACGATCTAGAAACTGCAAACGAGCATTTCCTTGAATTGATCTGACTTTGATATCAGAGTACATAGGCACTAGACGGGTAAATGTCTTAACGTATCTGTCTTGGTTTTGTCTGGACAGAGTATTGAAGAGATTTGCTAAATTACTTCCTGTAGAATCCAGCTTCCACTCCTCATTTGCCTGCTTCGGTACTCGTAATGCGCTCAACAAGAATGAATACTTAAAACGCTGCCCAGTCAAAACTTTAGAGGGAGTGTGAAAGGATATGGCATCTTTTGTCCAGAGTGGACGCTCCTTACCCTGCCAGAAGTCGTTGCTCTTTAGCAAATGAATATCTGGCTCACGATTGTATTGAGGAGAATCTAAGTTGAGATTGTGATGCTTGCTGGGTAGTAGCAGGTCTACCGGCGCAACAGTTAGAGCATCTGCGATCGCACTTTTCCCCGAAGCATTGGGACCGACAAACACCGTAAACGGTCCCAACTCCAGCGTGACATCCCGAAGACAGCGAAAGTTTTGGATGCGGACACTCTCTAACACGGCTTATTTATGGGCGAGATATTCCGACTATGGGGTTTATCATAGCGCCCGGATTCGTCATCACGTCAGCTAATCAGGTTCGGTTGACAGCAAAATTGTAAACGTGACACCTTTGCCGGGACTGCGGCTGACTGAAATAGAGGCATTACAGTGTGCTAAAAGCTGCTCCACCAGGGTGAGTCCTAGGCTGCTGCTGTCAGACGTACTGCGATAAAACGAGTTAAAGACCTGTGGTAGGGCCGATGGCATGATGCCGCAGCCATTGTCCTGAATCACCAGGGCTACTTTTTTATCAGCCCGCTGATGGGCATTAACCCAAATCCGCCCGTTGCCGTTAGTAAACTGAATGCTGTTGCTGAGCAAACTGACCAAAACCTGTTTGAGATAGCCTTCAATGGCCAACACAGGCGGCAGATGAGCAGCCACAGTATAGGCCAATAAAATGTTGTTTTCCTGGGCCAATGGCTGATACGTGCTGACCACACCGGGTACTAAATCCCAAAGCTGAACTTTTTCAAGGGCTGTTGTTTGGGGGGTGAGCTGCAGTTCGAGTAGGGCAAAGACATGGTTGATGAGCTGGCTTTGGCGATCGCACGCTTGGCCGATCATTTGTAGATAACGCTGACGCTGTTGAGGTTTGAGTGCAGATGAATTAAGCAGGGTCAGGGCGGTCTTGATGGTTGTAATGGGGTTATTGAGATCTTGGACAGCCGTTTTAAAAAATTGAGGATTAACCTCTGGCACGGAAACCGCCGCAGCTGCTGAGCGAGGCGGTGTTAACGCCGATGACCTGACTGTAGAAGCGTCCATAGTGGCTCTCAAATACACCCATGGTGTACTTGATAATGTATTTATCCTTCCTAGGTTAGTGAAGGAAAAGCGTGGATAAATGAGTATTCTTACGTAACTTTCCGTACTAGCACGGAGCTTCACTACCCGTAAATACCAGTGCTTGCTAGGATGCGAAACGACGTGTGAGCGCTAATTGGGCCTGTTCTCGGTCGTCGAAATGGATTTTTTCGGTGCCGATGATTTGATAGTTTTCGTGGCCTTTGCCTGCAATGAGGATGCCATCGCCGGGTTGAGCCGACAGGATTGCTATTTGAATGGCCGTGGCGCGATCGCAAACCACCTCATCTTCACTCAAATTAGCTTCAATCCCAGCGACCACATCGGCCAGAATCTGCTGAGGATCCTCTGTTCGTGGGTTATCAGAGGTGGCAACTATCCGGTCTGCTAGCTCATGGGCAATGCGACCCATTTGGGGGCGTTTGGTGCGATCGCGATCGCCACCGCAGCCAAAGACACAGATCAGCTGCCCCGAAATAAACGGACGTGCCGCCCGCAGCGCATTTTCTAGACTGTCAGGCGTATGGGCATAGTCCACAATAACGGTGAGATCCTGTGCAGGACCGATCTGTACCCGCTCCATCCGTCCAGGCACACCGCCGAATTCTGCCAGAGAAGCAATCACAGAATCCAGCGGCACACCTAAATGCAGTGCGGCTCCGGCGGCTGCCAGCAAATTCTCAAGATTAAACTGCCCGACCAGAGGAGAGGTAAAGGCCGCGGAGCCCATGGGAGTCACTAACGTACCGGTGATTCCTGACTCGCCATAGCTGACGTCAGTAGTATGGAGATCGGCCTCAGTATCGGTAATGTGATAGGCCCAAACTTGTGCAGGCTTTAGTCGCTCGATCAGCTTTTGCCCATAGGGATCCTTGCTGTTGATAATGGCGCGTCCCTTGAGATAGTCAGGGTTAAACAGGAGGGCCTTGGCTTCAAAGTAATCCTCTAGATCTTTGTGATAGTCCAGATGGTCCTGGGTGAGATTAGTAAATACCGCCACTTCGAAGGGACAGCCCCAAACTCGCTTCTGCGCTAGGGCATGGGAGCTGACTTCCATGATGGCGTGCTGGCAGTCTGCTTTAACAACCTTGGCCAGCTCTCGCTGTAAATCGACTGGAAAGGGGGTGGTATGTACAGCAGTCTCCTGGTGTCCGGGCCAGCGGGTGTAGAGGGTGCCCAACAAACCTGTGGGAACGTCACTGGTATTGAGCAGGTACTCGATGATATGGGTGGTGGTGGTTTTGCCGTTGGTGCCGGTCACACCTACCAGGTTGAGAGTTTTGCCGGGATAGTTATAGAACGCGGCGGCAAGCTCACCACAGGTCGTGGCAACGTCTGGCGTGGGGATGAGTAGTGTGGAGTCATCCGGAGCGGGCTTGTTTTTGAGGGCGTTGGTGGAAATGATGGCTGCGATCGCACCGCTCTCCATCGCACTTAGCCAAAACTCTCCACCGTCCACCTGAGTCCCCGGCATGCCAATAAACAGCTCCCCCGGCTGACATTGCTTGGAATGGGTACACAGCCCGGTGACCGATCTATCCAAAGCCGGATGTTCCAGGCTGGGTAGCAACCCAGACGGCAATTTTGCCAGTAGCTCACGCAGCGTCATACAGTCCTCTCCAAACCGGCATCTCGCTATTTTGCCTCAAAGGGGCCTAGATATGTCCGCAGCATTTTTTCTAATTGACGCACGGGTGCTCTGGGCGAGAGCCGGGGTAACGGCTGTTCCTTTCCCAATTCGGGCGTTTCAGGGTAACTAATCACCCGACAAAGTACAGGGATTTCATACTGGTATTCCGCAAACCAGGCCGGATTCTGGGTAATATCGCGAGACTCAACATCAATAGGTAGATGTGCTAGCTCAGCTAGCTTCTCTTCCAATCCTTCGCACAGATGGCATCCAGGCTTTGTGTAAAATATGAGCTTTTTCATACTTGTTATTGTCCTACGGTAGTTAAACAAAGTTCATAAAACACTTAAAGACGGTTATCACGACCCATCAGATCGGATTAATCTACATTTCTCCGGTGGGTTATGGGGGATTAATAGGCTAGGATGTTTTCAGACATATTTTTACGGGCTACACGCCCATCGATAGATATGGTTTCTTGTTTAGAAGCGCAATCATATACGACTCTTCGGTCAGCGAGGCATACGTTTGAGCCTGACCAGTTAGATTTGGCTGAACTCAATCGCCGCTTTGAATCAGCCACCCCGCAGGAAATTTTGGCCTGGGCCGTCGCTACGATTCCTAACCTGGCTCAGATGACCTCCTTTAGTATGGGGGCCATTACTCATATGCTCTACCACGAGCTGGCGGCTAGGGTACCGGTCATTTTTCTAGATACGCTGCATCTATTTCCAGAAACGTTGGCCACGGCCCAAAAAGCAAAAGAACTGTATGACCTCGATCTGTATACCTATCGAGCAGCCGCCAGTCGTGACGAGTTTATCGCCTGCTACGGTGACCGGCTATGGGAAAAAGATGTGGCGCGTTTCCATTCGCTAACCAAGGTCAGACCCATGGAGCGAGCGCTAGATGAGCTAAACGTTCAGGCATGGATTACCGGGCGACGGCGCGATCAGTCGGTAAACCGTCAGCACATGCCAGTTCTGGAGCGAGATGTAGACGGTCGCATCAAAATAAACCCCCTGGCTAACTGGACCCATAAGGATCTGTGGCGTTATACCTTTGCCCACGATGTTTTTTATAATCCGCTCCACGACCAGGGCTATAGCAGCATTGGTGACCAGCCTTTAACAACCAAGGTCCAGGCCGGAGAAGACGAGCGTGCCGGTCGCTGGCGCGGCAGTGTCAAAACTGAGTGCGGGATACATCGGTAGGGTTACCAATTGCATAAGGACGTCATTGAAATCGCCCTATGAAATAATTCTTCATGTATAAGCGTTGATGTCTTCCGGAATCGCCATAGACCAAATTGATGTATAAGCCATAGCCAACAACGAGTTGAGCTTTGATTCAAGCAATGAATCGGGGCTTAACCTTGACTCAGCAAAGGCAAGTGTGCTTATGGAATCCCTGAATGGTGTATGGCGTAGCTTATCCGTAGGCGGTAACGGCGGTAAGGAATTTTCTGATATTGGTTGGCCGCCCCAGGCTAGCGATCGGCTGCTTGCCCGGAATTCCACTCCTGTGGAAGTGCGGGTACGGGTGGGTCGCTATCTGGACCAAATTCAGATGGTGTGGTCCAAGCTGGAGCTAGCCACCCACGGTGGTACGGGCTCGGATCAAGCGTCGTTATTGCTCAATGCCAACGAGCATATTACCAATGTCAAACTGACAGCACCCGGTGGCCGTTATGTCGGCTCTGTTGAGCTGTTGACCAACCAGGGGCGCAGCAAACTGTTTGGCACCCAGACAGGTAACGTTGTGGACTTGGCCGTTCCGCCTAACCATCAGGTGATTGGTTTCTATGGTCATAGCGGACGCTGGGTCGATCGGCTAGGTGTTATTGCCGTCCCTAAACAAGGAAACCCAACCGTGACTCCTCCTAACAACCCTACTGTTCCCAAGCCTAAGCCACCGTCTGATCGATTACTGGACGCCATCCCCCGTGCGGGTATCGAGCTGATTAAAGAGTTTGAAGGCTTTGCCCAGGCATTGCCGGATGGACGCGCTAAAGCCTATGCCGATCCGCTGCGAGGCTGGGAGGTGCCCACCATCGGCTATGGCACCACGCGCTACCCCGACGGGGTACAGGTGCGTGAAGGGGATACGATCACGCAGCCCCAGGCAGAGGATTATCTAATTGATCACGTGGATAAGTCCTGTCGCGGTGCCATGGAGAAGATTCCCAGCTGGAGCCGCATGAATAGCAACCAGCGCGGTGCTCTGTATAGCTTTGCCTATAATCTGGGCTCTGGTTTTTATCGAGGCGATAACTTTGAGTCCATTACTCGGGTCTGCGATTCACCTGAGCTTTGGAAAGACCATCGTTGGATAGCGGCTCAGTTTGTTAAATACAGAAATCCAGGCAGTGCTGTAGAGGAGGGTCTGCGTCGTCGTCGTTTGGCCGAGGCCGATCTGTTCTGTCAGCCGGTGACGTCATCGACGCCCAACTGGGATGACGATCATGATGAAGCTGGGGAGTCGGGTGACCACACTCCCGAAGAGCGTTTGGACCAAATTGTTGAGGATGTGGCGGGCAATCAGCCGGTGGCAGACCGTCTAACCCCGGATATGTCGTTTGATACGTTGATTACTCCCCACATTACCTACGGGGAATTTGCCCTGTATGACGAGGCTCGACGTTTTCGCGACGATTACCAATGCCAAACGGCCTATGAACTCTGTCAGTTTTTAGAACGATGCCGGGAGCATTTTGGCGGTAATCCTTTGGTGATTACCTCTGGCTATCGGCCCCCTGAGGTGAATATCCGCATTGGGGGCGCTCGAACATCGGAGCATCTTTATGACTACCCTGACAAAGGAGCCGTTGATTTCTATATCAAGGGTGTTAGTGTCCATGAAGTAGAGGCCTGGTGTGACCAGCATTATCCCCACAGCGTTGGCTATGGTGCTAACAGAGGGTTTGTGCACTTGGGCATGCGTCCTGGAAAACCCCATATTCGTTGGGTGTATTAAGTGGTTTATTGAGTAATCTTGTAGGGCATACCCAATAAACGATTGACATAGTGGATTTTTCGGCGTTGCCGACAACGGCATTTATGCGGCCTGACGGTGCTAATCGGGATGCGATCGCATCCCTCCTACACCAGGTGGTGGACCTATTGGTGGAAACCATGGCTGAGGCAACGGAGCGTTCGCCGCTGCCTGAGTCTCTAGAGGTCCAGGACTGGGCGCAGGTGCCGGATCGGTCCGTAGATGTGGAGTCGCTACTGGAGAGGGTGAGATCGCAGCTACACCATGCCATGAATGCCGCCCATCCAGGCTACATCGGTCATATGGACTCTATCCCCACCACCATGTCTGTCGTGGGCGATTTGCTTGTGGCCGCCCTCAACAACAACATGTTGAGCGTTGAAATGTCGCCGGTTTTCTCTCGCTTAGAAACCCTTGTTCTGCAACAAGTAACCCAGCTGTTTGGTCTGGGGCCTGAGGCCAATGGCGTTTTGGTCAGCGGCGGCAGTCTGGCTAACTTACAGGCGCTAATCGTGGCGCGCAATCAAGCTTTTGGTTCTTTAGAACATGGCATTCCCCAGGGACAACAGCCCGTGTTCTTGGTGTCAGAAGTTGCTCATACATCGTTTCAAAAAGCGGCCATGATCATGGGGCTGGGCACAAAGGCCGCTATTCCAGTGGCCACTAACAAAGACTCTCAGCTGGACATTGACGATCTTAGTGCTCGGATATCGCGTGCGATCGCAGCCGGACAAAAACCGTTTGCCATCGTAGCCACCGCTGGCACCACCGTTACCGGCAGCATTGATCCGATTGCTGATATGGCGAAAATTGCCCAGCGCCATCAGCTTTGGTTCCATGTGGATGCGGCCTATGGTGGAGCCGTCATGTTTTCTCAGCGCCACCGCTACCAGCTAGCTGGCATTGAGCTGGCAGACTCGGTGACCTTTAACCCACAAAAATGGCTATACGTGGCTAAAACCTGTGCCATGGTCATGTTTCGCCAGTTTGATCTGCTCCAGCATCACTTTAGGGTGCTGGCTCCCTACATGAATGATCACAACGACTGGCCTAACCTGGGTGAGCTGACTGTACAGGGGACTCGCCATGCCGATATTCTCAAGCTATGGCTATCGCTACAGCACATCGGTCGAGATGGCTACAGTGCCATCATTGACCACAACTATGACCTAACCCAAGCCTTTACTGCCGCTGTCAAAGCGCGACCTTTTTTGGTTTTGGCTAGCCAGCCGCAGATGAATCTAATTTGTTTTCGTGCCGAGCCTTCAGGAGTCCCAGCTCACCAAAGAGATAGCTGGAATCAACAACTCCAACAGTGGCTCTTACAAAAGGGCAACACCTTTTTGTCACTGCCGGTCTACCGAGGTGAGCGCTGGCTTAAGGCCGTATTACTCAATCCGTTTACGACTGCAGAACATATTGAGCAGCTGTTTGCCCACATAGATGCTTATCACACCGCCCACAGTGCAGTGGTCAGGACGACTTGACGTTCTCAGCTAGGACAAAGATACTGATAGCCATAGCGTTATGGCTTTCTGACTTGTCCGTGCGCCTATTGCCCTAGCCCAGAATACCCATGGTAAAGATCCTTCATCTCTCCGATATCCATATGGGTAGTGGCTTTAGCCATGGACATATCAATCCAGAAACGGGTCTCAATACTCGTTTAGAAGACTTTGTTATCACCCTCAGCCGCTGTATTGATCGAGCCCTCAGTGAGCCGGTTGATCTGGTTCTCTTTGGAGGGGATGCATTTCCCGATGCCACCCCTCCACCTGTGGTGCAGCAAGCGTTTGCCCAGCAGTTTCAACGCTTAGTGACCGCCCATATTCCCACTGTTCTGTTAGTGGGAAATCACGATCAGCACTCCCAGGGCATGGGCGGTGCGAGTTTGTGCATTTATCGCACCCTAAACGTGCCAGATATTATCGTCGGCGACAGTTTAACTACGCACCGGATCGAAACCCAGGCCGGTCCGGTGCAGGTGATCACCCTACCCTGGCTGACCCACTCCACATTACTCACGCGCCCCGACACTGAGGGACTTTCCCTAGGGGCCATTAATGAACTGATGCTAGATCGTCTACGGGTCGCCCTAGAAGGAGAAGTACGCCAGCTAGATCCGACGATTCCAAGTATTCTCTTGGCTCATCTCATGACCGATACGGCTCGCTATGGGGCCGAGAAGTTTTTGGCCGTTGGTAAGGGGTTTACCGTACCGATGGCGATGCTAGCTCGATCGTGTTTTGACTATGTTGCTCTAGGACATGTCCATAAGCACCAGATTCTGTGCCAAGACCCGCCAGTGGTCTACCCTGGTAGTCTTGAACGCGTGGACTTTAGCGAAGAAAAAGAACAAAAAGGATTTGTTTTAGCTGACGTTCAGTCAGGTCAGGCTGCAATTGAGTTTTGTCCCCTACCTGTCCGGGCTTTCAAAACCGTAGACGTTGATCTCTCCACTGCAGAATCACCTCAGGCCCATCTGGAACAAACTCTGGCCAAGTGCGATATTGCCGATGCGGTGGTGCGTTTGGTCTATAAACTGAGCCCGGCGCAAATTGACGAGATTGACCATGGTGCGTTGCATCAGGCGTTAGCTGAGGCCCATGCCTATACTATTCACCCTGAGTTAGTGAGTCAGCTTACTCGCCCCCGCCTGCCTGAGTTAACGGCTGACACTATTCGAGATCCCCTCAGTGCTCTCCAAACTTACTTAGCTAATCGCGATGATCTAGCCGATCTAAGCAAGGACATGGTGGTGGCAGCCCAGGCCTTGCTGACGGACGATGATGTGCATCCCCAGGAGGCCGTGGATTTGGATGCGATCGCACTAAACGACGACCACAATCAACAACTCCGGCTTTTATAGTGCCTCACAGCCGTGCAATTCCCTGGCTGAGTCCTATACAAACCTTAGTTAAAAAGTCTAGATCCAACGTGGCGAGCGTATCGCTTGGGTCATGGTAGTGAGGGTTTCGTAAGTCAGCCGTATCAGTAACCATAATGGCGTCATAGCCCGCATCCCAAAAAGGTGCATGGTCACTACGACGGGTAGTTGGCAACGGTTTTCCCCGATTGATCATTGGCAACCAGGCGCAGCTGGCTCCGGCAGCAGCAAAGGTCCGCCCAAAGCGCCACATGGTCGGAATTGTTTGCCAATTGCCAATCAGGGCAATAAAATCACCCGTTTTGGGATAGATATATCGCAGTCCAGCCACAGGATAGGTTTGGCTGGGGTGGGCAGAGGGCTGACTGACACAATACCCCAGCATCTCCAGGGACAGCATCAGATAAATAGGCGTCTTTTCTAGCCTCTGCACATAGGCCTGACTCCCCACCAAGCCATATTCTTCTAAATCAAAGGCTACCAACCGAATAGGACGTCGCGAGGGCTGCTGAGAAAACTGTCGAGCCAGTTCCAATAACACAGCGACTCCGGTGGCATTATCATCAGCACCTGGGCATCCGGGCACAGTATCGTAATGGGCTCCAATCACCACAGGTGGCAGCATCTGCTGACCCGGTAAATCAAGGCACAGATTGTAATACTCATGCCCCTGATGGGTAAAGGCTATAGCTGTAGCAGTGCCCCACTGGTTGAGCTGAGCCTGAATGTAGCGCTGTGCATAATAGTGGCCCTGGGTGGCCAGGTACGGATCCCGTTCACGGATCAGCTCTTTGAGATGTGCGACTAACCGTTTTTTGACGTCGTTATAGGTCATGGCAAAACTCAGTGCCCATTATCACGGAGCGATTAACAGATACCAGCAGGGGTCTGTATGACGATGATCTATGCTCTTTGAGCTAAAGATTTATTTTACTTATTGCCGGTAGTAAAATCAGGCTAACCGCAGGCCAAGCAATTGCCTATGGGGCCGGTCATTACAGCGCTAGTGGGCCAGGTCCCTGTCCTCTGAGCAGTTATGGAGCTGATGGCAGATCGAAATTAATGTTTAGAACAGACGGTATACTGAACTGAATGTAACTTTAGATACAACTGTCCGGACCAGAGACTAGCGTTATTTCCTATTTTTCTGGCAGCAGCTGCCAGCGTATAAAAAATTGAAATTCTTGTTTCAGTTTTAAACCTGGAGTTGCTTTTTTTAAAGTGTTTGCCTGTCAGTTCATCTATGTTTGATGTACCGGTTCTTGACGTATCCGTATCCGCAGTTCCAGCCTTGATGGATAGTGTCGGCCAAGCCAGACCAGTTGGGCTATCACCTGTCTCTTCGGCGTTGCTAAATGCTATGGCTGTATCATCGCAGTCAGTGAGCGTGATGTCGAACACCAAGAGGCAGCCTGTACCGTCTACTGATAGCGCAGCGTTAAAAGCGTTACTTCCCGGCTCCTTTCAGCTGCTAGAGCCTTTAAACCTGGCAGCTGTGGCTGTATCTCTAGAAACGCTGTTTACACTCTCGTTAGAGCCAGCTACTGACTCTTCGCCCCCAGTATCGACCCTTTCGGTAGGGGCTATCCCAGCAGTAGAAGTTCCCAAGCCAAGTACGAATTCGCCTGGTCAAGATGCTAGGGTGGCTAACCCGCGTGAGCCGGTAACTGCCACTCTGCAAAAAGTGTCCCCAATTCCTGGACGGGATAATCTAAGTCGATGTGTTGAGGTTGAGAAACCCCAAGACACAGCACGGCTAGACACCCTATTTCAAGTATTGCTACGGGGAACCGTAATTGGTGATATTCGTGGGACCCATGGCCCTGAGTACGTAGTGCAAGCTTTGCAGGAAATGCTGGTAGATGAGCCCTTCAATCCTCATGACATTGCCCCTGTCTTAGGAGAGAACAATCAGCCTGCTATTCGTCTGAGTCAAGATATTCTTGTGAGTCTGGTCAATGAAGGCTCTACGCAGCTGGCCATGAATAGTGAAAGTGAATGGGCTGCGATTACCTGGAGTGATCAGCTACGACAAGCCATGGGGGTGGTACCTCTAGATGCAGGCGAGATCGAGATTATGCTCAAGGGTTTGCATCCTTCTGAGCAACAGCTCAATGGTCTGGCCTCTTGGTACGGTCCGTATTTCCATGGGCGGCTCACGGCCAACGGTGAAATTTTTGATCAAAATACGCTCACCGCTGCCCACAAATCCTTGCCATTTAACACCTTGCTGCAGGTCCGTAACTTAAAAAATGATCAGACCGTTGTGGTGCGCGTCAACGATCGAGGCCCTTACGTGGGGAAACGTTCCCTGGATTTGTCAAAAGCGGCTGCCCACTGCCTGGGCAGTGAGCAAACCGGTGTTATTCCCTATGAGGCCGTGATTTTGGAACAGCCAGTCACCGCTGCCCTCTCAGTAAATTAGTGCCCATGAGTCGTCCGTCAGGACTGACTTTTGTGGCTGAGGCCATCACCAGGTGGGATCCACATAGAGGTTGATCACATAGGGGGACGGGGTGGCCGGTACCGCTGAAATGCAGGCACAGATAGTCTCATCTTGCCCTTCAACCTCAACTTCACAGGCGTGGCAAGACCCCATCAAGCAGCCGGTGGGAATATTGACTCCTGCCCGCTCAGCAACTTGCAAGATGGGCTCTCCCGGTGTTGCTGATATGGTCACTTGATCAGGTAGAAAACGAACCTCAACGCTCATAGGATGTTCGTCAATATGAATTACAAAGCAGTACTACTCATCCTATCGCAGGATTTCTGGGCTAGCCTGCGTGAGTTAGGCAGACTCAATCGTTGTCTTTTCGATACCCCTTGCAATGGCTGTATCTAGGGGGACGTGCTCCAAATAGCGTCGCTTTGTGTGCCACCAGTGCTGCATTTCTTGGGATAGCTTGCTGGTGTACAGGGTAATTACAATCGGCTTCGCTCGATACCCTTGACCGATGATTTCAACACAGTAGGATGGATGGCATTTGGTGGCCAAATCGACAATAAAACGCGCTCCAATACGTCGCCAGCTGGGTTCTTTGCCGCGCCATTGGAGGCGGCAGCAGGGCCAGGGAAGTTGCTCACGATCAAATAATTGACAACATGGCCCAATGACGCGGTAGGTCAAGTGGGCACCGGGACTTTGGAAGATATGCCCCGTTGGCCAGGGATGCTCGCTGGGCGGGGGATGTGTTGATACTATTTGTGTCAAAACCCGGCCTATGATTTAGAACAGTAGTGTACGAAATTTTGTAGGAAAATTCTATGGCTGACGCAATCACAACCACCGTTAGCGATCGCATCTGCAAACACATGAATGACGATCATGCCGACGCGGTGCTGCTCTATGCGCAAAAATTTGGTGATGCCACCGCTGCCACCGCTGCCACCATGAAAGCCATCGACACCAACGGTATGGACTTAGACGCCACCGTGGAGGGACAACCTACTCCTGTGCGCATCAGTTTTGAACGTCCCTTAACCGATGCCAAGGATGCCCATCATGTACTGGTAGAGATGCTAAAGCAGGTGAAACCCGCATAGTGCCCTGCACTCACTAAAATCAGGGTAAGGGCAGTGAAGCGTAAATCGTGACCAGTGCTAAGCTCTTACTCTTCAGCTATTCTTCCAAGTCGGTGTCAGGGACGGTACAATCGCGTCGATAATCATTGCCTCCCCAATACGTAGAACCACAGAGATTGGCCCTGTTCAAGTCAACGTCATGGACATAGGTTGTCTCAAAATTTGAGAATCGTAGGTCGGTAGCGATAAACCGAGTTTTGTGAATGTAGGCATCTTGAAAGTTGGCCTCCTCCATCAGCGCATCGGAGAAGTCAGCATAGTTGAGCAGAGCACCCTCAAAGTCAGCACCAATAAATTGGGCTGGGAATATCAGATTATTGCCCTCGCTATCCAGGACATCACTAATAATCGCTACCGCTCTGACAGAGGCAAAGTTGGTTGCCCTTAGATCGGCTCCCGAAAGATTAGCCCCATCTAAAATCGCATAGAAAAAATTGGCTTCCCTCAGGTTGGCACCTTCTAGATTGGCACCTGTGAGATTCAGACGGCGTAAATCCGCTTCCTGCAGATCGCAACCTGGACATTCATTGGTCTCAATCAAGCGTTTTAAGTCGTTTTCGTCTACTGCCTGGGCAGTTGAGCTGTGGGCCAATGTTAACGTAAATGCTGTGACGGCCACTAAAGCGACCGGGCTCTTGCCACACTGTTGTAACCACTGGGTTATTTCTTGAACCATCGATTGCATTTAAAAATTCCTCGAAACTCCGCTAAAACAACTCTATCGTGTCAAACTTTCCATGACCGAGACAAGTTTGTGGTCTAGTTTCTATCAAGAAAAATTACTGTCACGTCATGCCCCTTTGCCCCTCGGGCAATACTCAAGTCAGGTCCTGCTCATAGTTCAATTTCAACGAACACACCATGAAACCATTCCGCTTAGCGATCGCTGCAGCTACCGCAGCTACCATGACTATTTTTGGAGCGACTACCCGCGTAGATGCCCAAGCTTTTGACAACATTGAGGTGTCCCAAGAAGACTTTGTCTTGGTGGCGGCCCCTGGTGGCGGCCTGCTGGGTCGTCCAGAATTTATGATCATCGAGCAAAAGACCGATGCTCAGCAGTGTTGGAGCGAGTCAGGATCCAACCCCACTCAAATTGAGCCCTTACTGCTCAACTTTGACTTTAGTGGTATCTGTGGTCGTAGCACCGACAGTAATGGTTACTCACTGCGTGCGGGTGATGGCGACGCCGGTAGCCGTTTTAATCTTTCCATTGACGAAGAAAACGGCGAATATATCCTGGTTGCTAAGCCCAGTTCGTTTCCCACCAATCCCTATCGCAATTCACCGCCGTTGAAGCTGGGGCGCACATTTGGCCAGGCGAGCAATGGGTTCACCAAAATCTTTCTAAATCCCGGTTGGCGTCTGACCCGACGCTCCTTTGAAGGCCGCACACTCGGGCACCTATACCTCACCAACGATGCCACGCTGGCTGCCCTAGTGGAACAAGGGGGTGGGCCAGTGGTGACTGAGCCACCCGTGACTGAACCGCCCGTGACTGAACCGCCAACTACGGTTACCTTCCGGGATGTGACCAATGACGTCTATGCGACTCAAATTAGCCGTGCTGTAGAGATTGGCTTTATTGCGGGTTTCCAGGATGGTACATTTCGTCCTCGCAATGCCTTAACTCGTGAGCAGCTGGTGTCCATGGTGATTGAGGCACTGGATGCCCAGGACAATATATCCATTGCCCTGCCTAGTCAGGTGACGACAAACCCCTTTACCGATGTCGCTAGCAACCGCTGGAGCGCGGCCAAGATTCAGTTTGCGAGCCAGAGCGGCATTGTCAGCGGCTATCCCACTGGCGATTTTCGTCCGGCCCAAGAGGTCACTCGGGCTGAGATGATGGCTGTTGTTCGACGAGCGGCGGAGTATCGTAAACGGGTTCTGGGTCAGGGCACCGCGTTGACTCCAACTCAGCAAGCCTTTGCGTTCTCAGATACCCAGGGGCACTGGGCCGCTGATGTGATCTCGAGTCTTTCGGCCTACTGTGGGATTGCGACACCTGTGAATGAGTCAGGTTCTGCTTTTGTGCCCAACAGTGATGCTCTACGCAACTATGCGGCTACCGCTGTTGTACGTTTGGTTGATTGCCCCAATTAGGGATGGCCTGAGGAAGGCGCTCTCGCTTAAAGCTTTTGAATAAGTAAAAACAACGCTGGGAAAAAGCCTACCAGCGTTGTTTTTTATGGCAACCACACCTGTCTGATGCCCAGATCCATAAGACAGGTGTAATGACCAGCAAAATGTTACGTAGAGTTAGGTCTAAGTATGAAGGCCATATCCTACGGATGGGACACGTGCTTTTGCTGCGGTTATGGTAATCCTGGACTAGGACTATGCGAGTAAATCATCCATGACCGTTTCGAGGACTGTGTGTGTTGGCTTTTTAACCGTAATCACCGTTGGCACACTCTTGCTGATGCTGCCGTTAGCCACCGCCAGTGGTGAATGGAATAACCCTGTGGTAGCTTTATTTACGGCAACATCAGCTGTCTGTGTCACGGGCCTGATTGTGGTAGATACGGGGTCCTATTTTTCTCCTTTGGGTCAGGGGATTATTTTGCTGCTCATACAGCTGGGTGGTCTAGGCTATATGACAGCGACTACGTTGTTACTGCTGCTGTTGGGGAAACGGTTGGGGCTCAAAGACCGGTTGGCGATCCAGCAATCATTGGATACGGCTGAATTGTCGTCTGCGGCATCGCTGATTAAGTCAATCATTGCGATGACGATGATTTTTGAGCTGAGCGGTGTATTTTTGCTGATGCCGCGCTTTGCCAATGATTATGGGGCAGGGCGGAGTCTGTGGCTGTCGCTGTTTCATAGCATCAGCGCGTTTAACAATGCGGGGTTCAGTCTATTTGAGGATAGCTTGGTGCAGTATGCGCGGTCGCCGTGGATTAATGGGGTGATTGCGGCTCTGGTGATTCTGGGGGGTATTGGCTATCAGGTGATTATGGAGATGTTTATATGGGTGCGCGATCGCATCCGCCGCAAACGTCAGCATCAGGTTTTTTCTCTACACTTCAAGGTGGTCACCAGCACCTCCCTCATTTTGCTGGCCCTGGGCACCCTAGCCTTTTTTGCCGTTGAGTTTGTGAACCCCGCTACCCTAGGGCCTGAACCCTTGAATGTGAAGCTGTTGGAGGCGGGCTTTCAATCGGTGATTATGCGCACTGCTGGCTTTAATTCCATTGATATTGGGGCGATGGAGACGAGTTCTTTGTTTATTGCGATCGCACTCATGTTTATCGGTGCAAGTCCTGGCAGTACCGGTGGGGGCATCAAAACCACTACGGTGAGGATTTTGCTCAACTGCACCCGCACCGTCCTCAAAGGTGAAGACGAGGTCCTAGCCTATCAGCGGGAAATCCCAGATAAACGGGTGCTTAAAGCTGTTGGCGTCGTGGTAGCGTCTGGCATGACGGTGGTGATGGTGACCATTTTGCTATCGCTAACAGAGCCCGGTATTGAGTTTATCGATCTGCTCTTTGAGACAGTATCTGCCTTTGCCACAGTGGGCTTGTCCACAGGCATCACGTCTGAGCTATCCACCCTGGGGCAGCTCGTTGTCATTGTCACTATGTACATTGGTCGTGTGGGGATCTTACTACTCATGTCCGCCCTCTTAGGAGATCCCAAACCCACCAGCATTCACTACCCAGAAGAAGATCTACTGGTGGGATGACCGTTTGATTGCCTAGAAGGACATAACCTACTCTAGGCACATACTTGCTGTACGCTGTTCAACGCTTTGGCCTGCTCCCACCAGACTCTTAGCTTAGGCGTATTGGCCATCACGGCTTCAAACTCCGGTGTTTGTGCCAGATAAACAAAAATCGGAATGAGATGAAAATCGGCCAGACTAGCACTCTGCCCCAACAGAAAAGGATTGCCAGTTTGCAATACTTCAATCGCCTTCAGTGCTTGTCTAACCATGGGAATGGACGCTTGCACCACATTGTCGTCTGGCTGGCCACCCTGTTGAGGCACAATCAAACGCTGAATCACAATTGAGCCAATGGCAGAGGGATAGAGATAGCTATCAATAATTGAGATAATCTGACGCATCCGTGCTTGGGCGAGTAAATCAGATGGACTGTACTGACCATCGCCGAGCTTTTGATCCAAATATTGGGTAATTACGCTGGTTTCATAAATTTCTTCTCCATCAATTTCTAGAACTGGCACTTTCCCAAAGGGCTGCTTTTTCAAATACTCGTCACTTTTATTATCGCCATTAAAAATGCCGATATCCTTGAGTTCATAGTCGGTATTGGTCTCTGCTAACAGCAAACGAACAGTACGAACGTAGGTGCTGATAGGAGTACCGTAGAGGATGATGTTTGGCATGGTTGCTGATGAGTGGAATAAAATAACAGTAAATTAAGCCATGTGGGCTAGCTAATGCTCATGGACAGCGTCGCTTCATCTATAATCCGCTATGGTACAAACCCGCGTTCAGTCCTTAACATTAGATGCATTTCTGAAACTACCAGAAACTCAACCTGCCAGTGAATTTATCAACAATCAGCTAGTTCAAAAGCCAATGCCACAGGGGGAACATAGCTTACTGCAGGTGGCATTATGTAAAGCAATTGATGGAGTGGCAGAATCTCAGCGTATTGCCAAAGCCTTTTCAGAACTGCGTTGTGTATTTGGCGGAGCAGTAGTTGTGCCAGATGTTTCTGTATTTCGCTGGCAGCGCATTCCTCGTAAGGCATCCGGGCGTATTGCCAATCGGTTTGAGACCTATCCTGACTGGGCAATTGAAATTTTATCGCCAGCACAGGCTCAGACAAAGCCTCTAGAAAAACTATTGCACTGTATTGAGCATGGAACTGAATTGGGGTGGTTGCTGGACCCCGAAGCGGACAGTGTCCTAACCATTTCGTCAGAATCACGCATCAAGCTACATCGCAATCAAGAAATAGTGCCTGTATTGTCTGATCTTGAGTTAGCTCTATCTGCCCAAGATATTTTTGACTGGTTAGTATTGCCTCAATAAGCAGCAATTAGTATCGCTACAAAAGTTGTGGAGATTTAATCAAGGATTGGGAAAGTTTTCAAGGATTACTTAAAGTTTTTCCGGATAAGCCACATAGTAAATAGTAATTTTATGTATACACACGTAAATGTATTCGAAGCTTCTAACACGATAAGCATACGAGCTTTGGAGGTATGTGATTATTTGAGCGATAGAAGTTTAGATGTCGTACGTGATCTATCCCTGTAAGGTTTTCAACTGGTAGTACTCCTGTTAATGCGCATTGGTGCTCATACTGACTATGCTTCCAGAAGATCTACCTCCAATTTCTGATCTTCTCAATGCTTTAGATAACTATCTCAATACCTTTGATACAGAGCAGAGAGTAGAAGAGGATATTAATCCGGAGCCTTCGCCTCCTAAACCTGATGTCAAGAAGTATTTTAGGTTTTCAAAAAATTTAAAGCTAAGAGATAGTTATCCGGATAAAACGCTCTCTCAAAATATTAGTGAAATTAAAGAAGTACGTCTTCTTATTCAGTATTTGAGAGATGGATTGGAAAGTCTAACGACTCAATCACTTGCTGATCAACAACTTATTCACCTTCAGAGAAGACAGATACGAACTCTTAAGTCGAAGTTCTCAGGTTTGGTGATCAAGAGCCCCGAAATGGGGCAGCAAATGCAAGTTCTGCAAAAGTCAGTATTACGATGTGAAGCTCGTATCAAACAACTTTCCAATCAGATTGAATCTCTCCAAGCACATAGGTCTAATATACAAAATACAATCATCACAAACTATCCAACCTCTGCGAGATATATCACTGATGATGAGCTGAAAAATCTTGCGAGTCTCATAAAGCAAGAAATTAAGTATGTCACAGAGCAATGTCCAGATGCCAATTATAAAAAGTTAGCAGCTAAAGCTTTTGAGCGTCTTCAAAATGATTCAAAGTTCTCTGTTCGTGTTGCTAAAGCTTTAGAAAATGGGTGCAGAGAAGCACTAAATCAGATGATCAATCATCCGATTGCGAGCTTTATCATAGGTTTCTACGAGGATTGGCGCTGTTGAGCAAACAGTATTAAATTCTCAGATATTCAAATCGTCTCAATCATCCAAGCCAACATTCCGAGAATACTAGCCAGTGGTGGTAGAGGATAGTCAGTTAAATCAATTGTTACTACCTTGCCTTCTAACTGTATAAAACGCCATGCGGTTCCACTGGTCGTAGCAC
>NZ_JADEXP010000522.1 GCF_015207065.1 Leptolyngbya cf. ectocarpi LEGE 11479
TAGCCTCTATAAATTGTTGAAATTCTGTCAGCTGCTCTGTACTCGCTTCATTAGTTAAAATATTGATAGTAGGATATTTAGCATTACCACTATTGGCCTTGATAGACCATAATTCATTTCTTTCGGGATCAATAAAGAAAATAGTGGTACGGTCGGCTCTTAACAATACACTCATTTTGAGTGTAATCTCACTTAGAATCTCACTTAAAATATAATCAAACCCCTTGCCCTCCATCACATTCAGCATGGACAGCAGCTTCTGTTCTTGTTTAGAGACCGTTTTCATAAACTCCTCATAAACATTTGATAGCACCCGCTGTACCCACTGATTGTTAAATACCGTGGCATAAATCCGGTTATACACCCGCAGTTGTTCGTCCCGCTTGACCACCAGGCCTGCCAGCTGTAGCTCTAACTGTTCGCTACTGTCATCGGCAGATACATCACCATCTTGGAGAATACGTTCGTAAAGCTGTAATAGGGGTCCCGTTCGTTTTTCAATATTGAGCAAACGATCGCGGATTGTCTTTAAATGGGGCGGCTCATCCTGAGCTTCCCAGTTATCTAAAATGCGCCTTTCAACCAAGACTTCCACATAGCGCTGTTCCTCTCCTGCTTTAATGGCCTCTTTTTTAGCTGTAATTGCCTGACAAAGCTTTTGGGTCAACAATGGCTGTCCCCCTGTCCAATCCAAAATATATCGCAGTAAAGTCTCTGGACGTTCAGCATTGACTAACCCTTTCGCCAAGGTACGGGCTTCCTCAAACGTAAAGCCATGTAGGTCAATGGCTCGGCCCACATTAAACGGAGTACAGTACTTATCCGTGATCAAATCGGAGGGTGTGGTCACCCCTAAAAGCGCAAAGGTCAAGTGACCAGAATCTAGACAAGAGCGGATACAGGCAAAAAAGTCATCAGTTTCAAATGGCAACCGCCGCATGCTATCAATTTCATCAATAAAGATAACAATGGGCTCAGTCACATGGGCTAATAAGATCTGTTCAATAAACTCATTTAGAACCTTTACGGGTGAGAGATAATCATACTCCTTTAGCCAGTCACGAAGTTTTACCGGTAGACAAAAGCTCGTCACCAGCCGACGCATCAGACCGGCATACCATTGCTGAGCCGTGATATCCTTACTGCCAATTTTGTTGAGATCAATGGCAGCACAAGCCACACCAGCCTGCCGTAAACGATGGAATGTGCGTACCCGCAGACTGGTTTTACCCATTTGGCGCGAGTTAAATACGTAACACAGCTCGCCTGCCTTTAACGCCCGGTATAGTGCCTCATCCGCTTCCCGCACAATATAGCTAGGCGCATCCAGGGGTAAATGTCCCCCCACTTTATATTTCATCACCCTTCTCCAGCTCTATATGTACCAACAATTAAGAACAATTCAACCGATCGCTAAAATACTGTCGATAAAGCTCAAAGCTAGGCACCACACCATTTCCCTGCAGCTTAACCAGACCCAGACTATGGAGCTTAAACGCGTGGGCCGATTCAAGGGCCACCGGTTCCTGACTCGCCAAAACCTGACTAAACGCCTCAGCTAAAACAGAGTCACGGTTTAAATTCCATAAATGACGGCGCAGATGATCACCATAAATGCCTGATTCTGTGGGAGCACTCTGAAGCAGCTGCTCCCAGGTCAGCTCTCCTTGGACAATCTGATAAAATGCAACTCTCACCAGATAGGGATGACCACCAATTAACGCCACCAGCTGCTCAAGCTGGTCAGGGCTCCAGTGCAAACCATGCCGACCGGCCAGATCGCTAACCTGTTCTAGTTCAAACTCCTTCAGCTCGATGGGCAAACCCACATTAAAGGGTGACTGGTTAATATCCAGGGGAATATATCCTTCTGTGGAATGCACCACCACCAGCCGTAGTTTTTCCCAGAGACTACTGCCACCCACACCATAACCGGCCTCTTCATACCAGGCCCTCAGCAGGCCAAAAAAGTCATCGACAATATCGGTATACTGAAAGACCCGATCAACCTCATCCATACCTAACACTAAAGGTGTAGCAATTTCTGGTAACAAATAATCCTCGAAGTAGGCGGTGCAGTTATCCTTGCTACCATAGGTGTCTGTCCAAAAATCATTCAAGCGAGGGGAAAGACCCAATTTCCGCGAAACTCGAACACAGAGCCAGCGCAGTAATTGCTCGAGATTGCTAAAAATCTCTCTATCAGCATGCTGAAAACTTAGAGGAATGACTCGATACTCTTGCTCTTGGGCTATATTAAGGATCCGGGCCATGAGAGAAGTTTTCCCCATCTGGCGCGGAGCCTTTATCCGAATGAGTGCACCAGGCTTAGAGATTTCCTCATAACAGAGACTATCCTGAGGATGACGCTCGATATAAAAAGCAGAGGCAAGACGTACCTGCCCTTGTGGCAATTCTGGTTCTGCAACATGAGAAGGCGGTATAACAAAAGAGCTGTTAGGCTGATCCAAAATAGTGAGAGGGAATTTAGACCTTTCACTATTACACACAGTTCTGTACGTAGCAGAAATTATCGGTGGAGGGTTACCAGCCTTAATGATTTTCAGAAGATCCTGAATCAGCTCTTTTTCATCTTCTGTTTTTTTCCAATTGTACTGCCGTGCTAGAGTCAGATAGTTGCGAAGATCATGATTTAAGTGAAAAGGAATATCTGTATGCAAGTGAAGTACTAAAAGCCAAGGTTTGTGATTATATTGCTCTATGTCTTGATTTAGAATTTGATGTAAAATCTCAATAACCATTTCACTTGTTGCCATCTGAGCAGAAAGCAATAAGATAAAATGGCTACAGCAAGTGAGTCTATATTCAAGCTGGTTAGTCCAAATAGTTCCAGAACTTGAAATGGTATCTAAGTTAGCTAAAAAAGTTTGACAACCAGCTAATTGAATAGCTTTTTCTAGAGTCTGTGCTATTTGCATATCTAGCATGTTTGCTCGATGAATAATAGCAATCTGATTTTTCTGTTTAATAGCTCGTTCTACAGCTGCCTTTAAC
>NZ_JADEXP010000523.1 GCF_015207065.1 Leptolyngbya cf. ectocarpi LEGE 11479
CCCCGGCCGTTCCCCCTACGAAAAAAACCTATCCGAATCGGGGCAGGCATTTCTCTACGCCTCAATGCTGGTCCTGCTCAAAGCCGACACCCTGATCCGCACCGAAATCGAAGAAGAGGTGGTGGAGTTTGAAGACGATGAAGACTCCTTTGAGCCCCAGGGCTACGCCAAAAGGCTACCCCGCAACCTGGAAAACTATATCCATCGTCGGGCCGTAGCCAGCCCCCCCGAAAAACGTCAGGTCACCCTGCAAGAACTGATCGCCCAGCTAGAAATGATGGCGGCCGCCATGGCCAACCCCACCCCCAGAAATCGCAATCGGGGGGCCAAGCCTCACTCCAAACGCAAGGCCATCAGCACCATTGCCCAGCTCGCCCACCAGGAAAATCTATCAGAAATTGCCGACGCCCTGTCCACTTTTCTAGACCGCTACTGGGAAGAGCTAGAAAGCGCCATTGACTGGATGGACTTTGAGCGTCTGCTGGAACATTGGGCCAACTTTCGGCCCGATATTCTCGGCGGTCCGATTACAACAGAGCTGACCGATGAAGACTACCGCCATGAAAAAGTTGGCGTTTTTTGGGGTCTATTATTTCTATCGTCGCAATCTAAGGTAGAGCTGGCCCAAGATCGTTTTTATCGCGATCTCAAGGTTAGACAGTTGAACGCAGCTACCCTGCAGGACGTGCCCGCCTACGTTTTACCCGATTAGCCGCAACTGTCGGCTCCCGCATCACCAGATTAAGGCAACGGAGCACTCCGTAAAACAAACTAATCCCCGAGTGTCGGGTAACGGCTGAAATATATAAAAAACAATATTTCTCCGGGTGTCTATGAGGCAGCAATGAAGTCCATGAATATGCGTGGGTATACTGTAAACACGCTTGTTACTATCTGGACGTTGCCGAGTTTTTAACTCTGGTGGACACTAATTTGGCGTGACAATGATAGCTTTTGTCAGTTTACGTATTGGAGCCATGGGCTTGCTATCGTAGCTAATAATAGAGCCGTAATGTCCGTTTATTCTTACCTCTTAGCTGTTAATTAAGGACTAGAGAGAGCATTTATGAAAGCCATGATCTTGGCCGCAGGGAAAGGTACTCGTGTACGACCGATCACCTACACGATTCCAAAACCGATGATCCCCATCCTGCAAAAGCCAGTGATGGAGTTCCTATTAGAATTACTAAAACAGCACGGCTTTAATCAAGTTGTGGCCAATGTCAGCCACCTTGCTAACGAAATTGAAGGCTATTTTAGAGACGGTCAGCGCTTTGGTGTTGAGCTGGCCTATTCCTTTGAAGGCCGCATTACCAATGGTGAACTGGTGGGTGATGCCCTCGGTTCTGCGGGTGGTATGCGCAAGATTCAGGACTTCTCACCCTTTTTTGACGATACCTTTGTGGTTCTCTGCGGGGATGCGCTAATTGATCTAGACCTGACCGAAGCCGTACGACAGCACAAGGAAAAAGGCTCCATTGCCACCATCGTGATGAAGTCGGTACCTCTAAAACAGGTGCCCAGCTACGGTGTAGTAGTCACCGACGACACCGGCCGGATCAAGTCATTCCAAGAAAAGCCCAAGGTAGAAGAGGCCCTCAGCACCAACATCAATACGGGTATCTATATCTTTGAGCCAGAAATCTTTAATTACATCCCCTCGGGTCAAGAGTTTGACATCGGTGGCGACCTCTTTCCCAAACTGGTAGAAGCAAACGAAGCGTTCTATGGCATCACCATGGACTTTGAGTGGGTGGATATCGGTAAGGTGCCTGACTACTGGCAGGCGATTCAAGATGTTCTGACCGGTCAGGTCAAAGGCGTTGGTATTCCTGGGCAGGAGGTCAAGCCTGGGGTATACACCGGTCTAAATGTTAAGGCTAACTGGGACAAAATCAATATTGAAGGTCCAGTCTATATCGGTGGGATGGCCGCAATCGAAGACGGTGCCACCATTATTGGGCCTAGTATGATTGGCCCCAACTGCTGCATCTGCAGCGGTGCCACGGTGGATAAAAGCGTAGTGTTTGAATACTCCCGCATTGGTCCCGGCGTTCGCCTGATTGACAAGCTGGTGTTTGGTCGCTATTGCGTAGACAAAACTGGTGCATCCATCGATATGCAAGAGGCGGCCCTAGACTGGCTGATTACGGATACCCGTCAGGCTGTTCTGGCTGAGCCTCCCATTGAGCACCGTGCCATCACCGAACTGCTCAACGAAGCTGTGGTATGAACGTTTCGATTTAGCAATAATTCGTAGGGCTTACCGCCCAGCGTTTCATCTGAAGGCGCTTGCGATCGCAAGCGCCTTTTACTAGTTCATATCACCGTTCTATCTCGTTTCTGTCTCGTTATTATCGACCTCGGCCTAGTCCCCAGGAGCCAAGCCATACCGAGCCGAGCCCCCCGCCGCAATCGAAATTAAAACAATCGCAATCAGCGATCGCACCGTCAAAGTTTCCCCCAGCACCACAAAGCCAGAGGCCGCCGCCAGCATCGGTTCAACACTCAGCAGCACCCCAAAAACATTGACCGGCAGCCGCCGCAGCGCCACCAGCTCTAGGGCATAGGTGGCCGAGGATAGGGCCGCCACCACCGTTGCGATCGCCAGCAGTCGCCCATCCAACAGCGCCGTCCCCGCCGTGCCAATCCCAATGGGCGTGAGTAAGCAAGCACCAAACACCATCCCCCAGGCCAGCCCTTCTAGCCCTGGAATCACCTGGCCAGTAGCGGCTGCGAGCAAAATATAACCGGCCCAGGCCAGGGCTGCCAGGACAGCAAAGCCTAGGCCGATAGGGTCCAAACCACTCCCCTGGAGCGGGGCGAGTAGAATTACCCCCAGCGCTGCCAGCGTCACCCAAAGTAAATCTAACCAGCGTCGCGACTTAATCACCGATAGTCCCAATGGGCCAGTAAATTCAATCGCCACTGCAATACCCAGGGGAATCCGATCAATCGCCAGGTAAAACGCGGTATTCATCAAAGCCAGCACCCCGCCATAGGCC
>NZ_JADEXP010000524.1 GCF_015207065.1 Leptolyngbya cf. ectocarpi LEGE 11479
CATCTAAACCAGGTTCATCCCTGTGTTACTATCAGCTACACAGCTAGGGGTGCCCGTAAAGGCGGGCTGAGATTATACCCTCGGAACCTGACTCTGGGTAATGCCAGCGTAGGGAAGCAGCAGCTTTAGTTGATTTTCAGTGCTGATCCGTGTCCGTGGGAAATCCAAGGGGTGAATTATTGCCGGACGGTAATCAATCCATAGCTCCTAGTGTTTGTCCAACGAGATGAGGCAGGACTGTGTCCATAGGAGCGATTGCGCTACTGGTGACCCTGGTAACCGCAGCAGCATTTACCCTGTTCGGCGTGTTGTATGCCGGACGTCAGCGGATTGATTTAGAAAGCTACATGGTTAACCGCAACCAGGTAGGTGGGTGGTCAGCCCTAGCGACCGTGACCGCCTCTGCCCTGGGGGCCTGGATTTTGTTTAGTCCCTTAGAAGCGGGCTCTGCCTTTGGCGGAGTGTCGGCCATCTTGGGCTACTGTCTGGGGTCAGGGGGAGCAGTAGCCCTGTTTTTTGTTGTGGGACCCCGATTGCGACATCTGATGCCCCAGGGGCATTCCCTCAATGAATATGTCAAGTATCGCTTTGGCGGGCCGATGTACTGGCTGGTGGAAGCGGTGATTGTGTTTTATATGTTCATTTACCTGGCAGCGGAGCTAACAGCCATTGCCAAAGCCCTGCAGCTGGTGGCCGATGTGCCGCTGGGAGTCACGGCGTTAGTGGTGATTACAGCGGTGTTTATCTACACCACGGTAGGCGGGTTAGGCACAACAATTTTGACCGATGTGGTGCAGTTTGTGGTGATTGTGCCGCTGTTGTTGCTCTGTGCTGGAATTATTGTTATTGCCCTGGGGGGAGCTGGTGCCCTGGGTGCGGTTGCGGCCCAGCAGCCAGAACTTCTATCCCTGGGCAATATTGGCGGTGTTCGCTTTGGGGCTACGTTGATGATTGCGATTGTGGCCGCAGAAGTCTTTAACCAGGGCAATTGGCAGCGGGTCTATGCCTGTCGTGATAACAAAACAGTTCGCCGTGCCTTTTTGGGGTCAGCGGTAGTGATTTTGCCCCTGATTTTTATTGCAGGAATGCTGGGGGTATTAGCGGTTCCCTTGGCGGATGTGCAGCCCGACATTATTGGCGAGACGGCGTTGTTTGGCCTACTCAATCAGCTGGCGATGCCTGGCTGGGTGCTGGTGAGTGTGATTGTGCTGGCCTTAGCGCTGGTGATGAGCAGTCTTGATACTATGCTGAATGGTATTGCCAGCGTGTTTACCCTCGATTTGATGCGGCTATTGCCGGATCCGGCTGCCGTATTGCGAGTTTCAAGGATTTTGACTGTGGTGGTAGGGCTGCCTGCGATCGCAATTGCCTCCCAAGGCTACAGCGTCCTCTACTTGTTTTTTGTGGCCGATTTAATCTGTGCTGCGGTACTTTTTCCCATGCTTTACGGCCTTTACAGCCGTCATCTCACAGGCGTCAATGCCTTTGCTAGCTCATTGGTGGGCATGGTGGCAGGGGTACTGTTTTTCCAAAAGCCTGATTTTGCACCCCTGTTTCCTGCCGTGCCAGGCAGTGCAGACTTACTTCACAGCTTTGCCGCCGCCCTAATTACATCAACCGTTGTCACATTGGTTTGGACAGCCTTATCAAAACAAAACGGTACCGCTCAAATTTTTAACTACGATCAGCTGCGGGCCAAAACCTACTAAACCCTTGCAGTCAATCTCCTGTATTCCTGTGCCCGACGCTTCAAGGGCAAAATCGTCACATTGTTATCCCACTTCACTTTGGTTTTGAATATGAGAACTAATTGGATTACGCCTCGTCGAGGACAATCGAATGTTAGTCAGATGTACTACGCTCGCCAGGGCATTATTACTGAGGAAATGACCCATGTAGCTAAGCGAGAGAACTTGCCCGTTGACTTGATTAAGGAGGAAGTGGCGCGGGGACGGATGATTATTCCCGCCAACATCAACCACCCTAATCTAGAGCCCATGGCCATTGGCATTGCCAGCAAGTGTAAGGTCAACGCCAACATCGGTGCATCGCCCAATTCCTCTGACATTAGTGAGGAGTTAGACAAGATGCTCCTGGCTGTTAAATACGGTGCCGATACGGTGATGGATCTCTCCACGGGTGGAGGCAACCTGGATGAAATCCGCACGGCCATTATAAACGCGTCGCCGGTACCCATTGGCACCGTGCCCATTTATCAAGCTCTAGAAAGCGTCCATGGCAGCATTGAAAATCTCTCTGAGGATGACTTTCTTCATATCATTGAGAAGCATGCCCAGCAGGGTGTGGACTACATGACCATCCATGCCGGGTTGCTGATTGAGCACCTGCCCCTGGTCAAAAATCGCATTACCGGTATCGTCTCTCGCGGTGGTGGCATTATTGCCCAGTGGATGCTGCACCACCATAAGCAAAATCCTCTCTACAGCCGTTTTGATGACATCATCGAGATTTTCAAAAAATATGATGTCTCTTTTAGTTTGGGAGATTCTCTCCGCCCCGGCTGTCTTCACGATGCCTCTGACGAAGCGCAGCTAGCCGAGCTAAAAACCCTGGGTCAGCTTACCCGTCGTGCCTGGGAGCATGATGTGCAGGTGATGGTGGAAGGTCCTGGCCATGTGCCCATGGATCAAATCGAGTTTAATGTGCGCAAACAAATGGAAGAGTGCTCAGAAGCTCCCTTCTATGTACTCGGCCCGCTGGTTACCGATATTGCCCCTGGCTATGACCATATTACCTCTGCCATCGGTGCGGCAATGGCCGGCTGGTACGGCACCTCCATGCTATGCTACGTCACTCCCAAAGAGCACCTGGGCCTACCCAACGCAGAAGACGTGCGCAATGGTTTGATCGCCTATAAGATTGCTGCCCATGCGGCAGACATTGCTCGCCATCGTCCGGGGGCTCGCGATCGCGACGATGAACTCTCCCATGCCCGTTACAACTTTGATTGGAACAAACAGTTTGACCTGTCCTTAGA
>NZ_JADEXP010000016.1 GCF_015207065.1 Leptolyngbya cf. ectocarpi LEGE 11479
TGGCGAGGCTTCTCCCGTCTACTTATACAGTGAAAAGGCCGCGCACCGCATTAGACGATATATTCCCAAAACAAGGCTGATCGTTGTTCTTCGTAATCCAGTGGATCGGGCATTTTCCTGCTATACGCACTTGCGCCGCGAGGGGTACGAAACCCTATCCTTTGAAGATGCCCTGCAGGTAGAAGAACAGCGTATCAAAAATAACTGGGCTCATCTCTGGCACTATCAAGAGGCTGGCTTTTATTCAAAACAGCTCAAACCCTATCTAAATCTATTTGATAGAGAGCAGATAAAAATATTCTTATTTGATGATTTGTGTAAAGACTCACTGTCTTTATCGCAAGAGATTTATGCGTTTCTCGGTGTAGATACCGATTTTGTCCCCGATCTAGAGAAACGTAATGTCTCTGGCATGCCAAAAAGTTTGCTCTTACAAAAGCTGTTGTTTAGGGGGAATTTTCTGCGCGATGCGTTTTTATCGATTTTTCCTAGACGCTTATATCGAGATTTTGTCAAACAGATTAAAAAGTGGAACATGGGTGACAAACTATCCCTTGCCCCCTGTACTAGACTACATTTGCAACGTATCTATCGCGATGACATCCTGGAACTTCAGGGACTGATCCAAAAAGACCTATCCATGTGGCTAAAGTAACTCTGAAGTAACGTACATGAGAGGCTCGATCATGCCCCCAACCGTTAGTATTGTCATTAACAACTACAACTATGCAGCCTTTATTTCACAGGCGATTGAGAGTGCCATTGAGCAAACACATCCAGCTATGGAAATAATTGTTGTCGATGATTTTTCTACTGATAGATCTCGACAAATTATAGCTAGCTATGGGTCGTCAGTTATCCCTGTTTTTCATCTAACCAATGGCAAGCAGGGGGCGGCCTTTAACAGTGGTTTTGCTAAAAGCCAAGGCGATATTATTTTATTTTTAGATGCTGATGATTATCTCTATCCCAATGCCGTTGAACAGATTATTCAAGCTTGGCAGCCAGACCTGGCTAAGGTCCACTATCGTTTAGACGTTGTTGACTCAGACGGTCAATCGCATGATTACTCCTATCCCCAGGGGAGTGCCTTAGACAGGGGGAATATCCAGCAATCTGTGCTGACTGTCGGCACCTATGTGGGGGTACCCACTAGCGGTAATGCCCTCAGTCGCCAGGTCTTGGCGCAGATCATGCCCATTCCACAGGCGTTTAACACCACGTCTGATGACTATCTCTCAGTGCTCGTGCCCCTCTACGGAGACGTTGCCGCCGTAGATACGGCCCTCGGGGCCTATCGCATCCATACCAGCAATCAATGGGCGATGACAGAAATCACAGGCGAGCGCTTTCATCGATTTATTCGCCACGATTTGCAACGCTGTCAGCTGATTCAGCACCAGGGGCATCAGCTAGGCTATGACGTTCCAGACAATCTATACATGCGCTTTTTTGGTCGAGCATGGTCCCGGCTAGCCTCTTTAAAGTTTGAGCCCAAGACTCATCCGATTCCAGACGATCGGTCTGTCATCTTGATGTACCAGGGGATTCGTTCACTTTGGCTATACTCCCAACACGGTTGGCAAAAACGAGTGCTCTTTAGTCTGTGGTTTCTTTGGGTGGGATTAGCCCCTCGCCCCTTAGCAAAACCAGCCATTGTTTGGCTATTTGCCCGTCAATCGCGGCCTAAATGGGTTGGAAAAATAGTTTCATACTCAAAAACTCTTGTCAAAGCTATGGGTTTTACATCCTTACGAAAACAAACGCTCTAAGGCACTGCTAAGAATTTTCAGGTTCTCTCTGCCTCACGGCTGCCCCCCTTATTTTCGCTTGTTCTATGGCTCTACCATGTTACCCACTTCATTTTCCCCATTCCTATGTCTTTTCCCTCTACAGATACCATTACTACTCAAAGAGTAAAAACGTTACAGCCCGTGCTCTCCACCCAAACAGTGGCAGACTATCCAACAACCAAATCACGTAAACTGCGAGTTTTAATCGTGGGTCATACCTATATTGTGGGTGTGAACCAGGGTAAGTTAGAGGCCATCGCCAATGCGGGTGCAGAGGTGGGGCTATTGGTTCCCCAGCACTGGCAGGCTCTACAGTGGAAGAAACGATTTACTGTGGAAACACCCTATCCCCAGATCAAGGTTTACCCAGTTTCCACCTGGTTTGAAGGACAGGCCGGAGCCTATGTTTACCCCCCGAGTGCTATTGTCAAAACGATTGCTGACTTTCGTCCTGATATTATTCAAATTGAGGAAGAGGTCTTCTCATTAACCGCGTTCGAAGTCTCACTGTTAGCATGGCGATTTAAAATTCCAGTGGTTTTGTTTAGTTGGGAAAATATGGATCGACGGCTATCAGCTCCCCGTCGTTGGCTGCGGCAGTTTGTATTTAACCGGACTCGCTGTATTATTTCTGGCAACCATGAGGGGGCTGACATTATTAAACAGTGGGGGTATACCAAGCCAGTGGAAATTATGCCTCAGCTAGGTGTGGATTTGGATTTGTTTTCCCCAAGGCTGCGCCAACATCGGTCTAGAACAGATAGTCTGCGGATTGGATTTGTGGGTCGCATTGCCCACCAAAAGGGAATCGATACGCTGATTGAAACTGCATATCTTTTAAAACAGCAGGATCATCGCTTTCATCTACAAATATGTGGTTCTGGGGTGGATGTGGACACATTTCAGACGCTGGCTCGGGATTATAATCTTGAGGATCACGTGACCTGGCGAGGTGGTGTCAGCCATGACGAAGTTCCCCAAGAAATTGCTAAGATGGATGTGCTGGTGCTGCCTTCTCGGACAGTTTCTACTTGGAAAGAGCAGTTTGGCCATGTTCTGATTGAAGCTATGGCTATGGGGATCCCAGTGGTGGGCTCCACCTGTGGTGAAATCCCCAATGTGATCGGCAAATCCGCTCTTGTTTTTCCAGAAGGGGATGCCCATGCGCTTACCAAGATTTTAGCCCGTTTTATACAGGATCGAGACTGGTGGCAACAGATGTCACAATATAGTCTCAAACGGATTGACCAGCATTATAGCCATCAGCGTATTGCTGAACGTTCTATAGGCCTTTGGCGCAGTGTTCTTGAGACTGATTAGGGCTAAGGGATGTGCAATTAAACAACATACCCACCTTATGTAGGATGTGTTAGGCGATAGCCGTAACGCATCAGTACTTTATCTTTTATTATGCGTGTTGCTATAGTCCGCAGAATTCCTAATACGTCTTTTAGTATGGATGTGTATGCCGATGGCCTCATCAGCGGTCTGAGGGCTATACGTCCTGACTGGGAGATTGTTGAGCTACAGCCGCAGGTTAGGCATACTAAAAAAAATAAACTGGCCTATAAGCTGGGTAAATATTATCAACAGTATTGGCACTATCCTCAACAGATAAAAAGTAACTCGGCCGATATTTTTCATATCATCGATCACAGTGATGGTCATTTAGCCCACTGGCTAAAGTCTGCGGCGGCACCGGTAGTGGTCACATGTCACGATTTGATTAATCTCCTTCAGCCTGCCAATGCCAACCATCAGGCCACTCTACCTATGCTGAGTTCGGCTCTATGGAACTACTCGGTCAAGGGGTTACGAGAGGCGGAGCATGTGGTAACAGTTTCGGCTCACACGGCCAAAGATGTGAGAAATCTGTTGGATATTCCGTCACAAAACCTAACGGTGGTGCACAATGCTGTCGAAGCCGTTTTTCATAGATTATCGACTCGTACGGTTGAGCCCATCTTTGAGCAGTATAAAATCCCACATGATTGTTTTTGCTTACTTAACGTGGGCTCCAGCCAGCCTCGAAAAAATATAACAGCTTTGCTGGAAGTATTAGCTAAACTCATCAATCATGTCTCAGGTCAACCGATACACCTGATTAAAGCCGGCGCTGATTTCACCGATGAACAACGGGCCATAATCCAACGCCATGGCTTAGACAGGCATATCACCCAGATTGAAAATCCAGATAAAGCTACTTTAGTAAAGCTTTATAATGCGGCTGATGTGTTAGTGGCTCCGTCTCTCTATGAAGGGTTTGGTATCACTATTCTAGAAGCGATGGCCTGTGGTACTCCTACCATTACCTCTAACGTTTCATCACTGCCAGAGATTTCAGGAGATGCGGCTATATTGGTTGATCCCAGTGATGTGGATGCGATCTCATCCGCCATCCTGTCGCTCAAAGCCTCACCGCTGCTGCAACAGGAGCTAATACAAAAGGGGCTAGAGCATGTAAAAGCATTTACCTGGCAAAAAAGTGCCGAGAAAGTTATCCAGGTCTACGAGCAACTGAAGAGATAAGCAGCAATCGTAAATAAGCTACTATAGAAAAAGCTTCTCCGGATATTCATCTAAATTTTAGAAGAGTATACTAGGCCAGTTAGAAGCAAATTTCGTTAAACGCAGCACACTCTGGGCAACTCTGCTTCTTATATCGACAACGCCATAGTCTTGATTTAAGCCAAACAATCAAAAACGCAGATTTTTAGCAACTGCATGAAATCTCTAAAGGTTTTAGTCTCTGCCTATGCCTGTAAACCCGACATGGGTTCAGAACCAGGGGTAGGATGGCATATCGTCCAAGAATTAGCGAAGCACCACCAGGTGTGGGTCCTTACCCGTGAGGAAAACCGTGGGGCCATCGAACAATTTTGCGCGCAAAACGCCACGAAAAATCTAACATTTGTCTACTGTGATCCACCGGGACCCGCCAAGTATTTAAAGCACGCCCAGGTCCCCCACTATTATTTTTGGCAGTTGGGTGCCTATGCCATTGCCAAACGCTTACACCAGCAGCTAACGTTTGACATCGCCCACCATGTTACCTATGTTCGCTACTCCACCCCTAGTTTTTTAACCCTGCTCCCCATTCCCTTTATCTGGGGTCCCGTTGGGGGTGGCGAGTCCACCCCCTCAGGATTTTGGCAAGACTTTAGTATTCGGGCAAAGGTCTATGAGTTTTTGCGGACCGCCACCCATCGAGTCGGTGAAATCGATCCATTTGCTAAAGTAACCGCCCGAAGAAGTGCCCTCGCCAGAGCCACAACCCAAGAGACAGCCCAACGTCTGCAGCTTATGGGGGCTAGCAATATCCAAACTTGTTCTGCTTTGGGTCTGTCCCAGTCAGAACTGTCAATGTTAGGGCAGTTTTCAGCCCCAAGAACCAATACCATACGCTTTATTAGCATTGCTAGACTGCTCCACTGGAAAGGGCTACACCTAAGCCTGCGGGCCTTTGCCCAAGCTAATTTGAATAACGATGTTGAGTATTGGATTTTAGGCGATGGACCTGAGCGTGAGGCCCTAACAACCCTGGCCCATCAGTTGAAAATCGGCAGCCGTGTTAAATTCCTGGGGGCGCTGCCCCGTGACGAAACCCTGCAGCAGCTGGACAATTGTTATGCATTAATTCACCCCAGTCTGCATGATTCTGGCGGTCTGGTCTGTTTAGAAGCCATGGCGGCAGGGCGGCCTGTCATTTGTCTGGATACCGGTGGCCCCGCCACCCAGGTAACCGATAAAACCGGCATTAAAGTTCCAGTCAAGGATCCCCAACAGGCCATAGCCGACCTGGCGGAGGCCATAGCCACCCTGGCTAACAATCCAAATTTGTGTGTTCGTATGAGTCAAGCTGGACAACAGCATGTTAAACGTCATTTCTCTTGGGAGACCAAGGGAAAACAGCTGGCTCAGCTCTATGTAGACCTTGCTTCACAGTCGTAAGTATGTCCGGAAAGTTTGCTAATGCGCATTTTAAGTATCCATAATGCTTACCAGATTCGCGGCGGGGAAGACGTTTCTACAGCCGCAGAACAGACATTGCTGAGACAGTATGGCAACACCGTTGATGTGTATGAAGAAAACAACGATAGCATCAGTGAATTGGGTAAAGCCCAGCTAGCGATGCGCACCCTGTGGTCGCAGCCATCCTATGAGGCTGTGAGAGAAAAGCTACAGACCCATCGGTATGATGTGGTCCATGTGCAAAACTTTTTTCCGCTAATCTCTCCCTCTGTCTACTATGCAGCCAGAGCCGAAAAAGTACCGGTTGTTCAAACATTGCGAAACTATCGGCTACTCTGTCCCAATGCCCTATTTTTTAGGGAGGGTAAAGTCTGTGAAGACTGCTTGGGTAAGGCCATTCCCTATCCAGGCGTTATTCATGGCTGTTACCGAGAGGACCGCAAAGCTAGTGTCGCTGTTGCCTCCATGGTTACGGGCCATCGGTTTATGAAAACCTGGGACAAAATGGTGGACCAATATGTCACCTTGACCCAATTTGCTCGGAACAAAATGATTGAAGGAGGACTGCCAGCCGACAAGATTGTCGTTAAACCCAACTTTGTGGCCCCAGAACCTCAGGTAGGCCACGGTAAGGGTGGCTATGCCCTCTATGTAGGCCGTCTCTCTGTTGAAAAAGGGTTAGATACCTTACTCGAAGCGTGGCAACAGCTCAAGTCGCCGATGCCGCTCAAAATTGTTGGGGATGGGCCATTGTCTCCCCTGGTGACGGCAGCCGCTCAACAACAGCCCTGCATTGAATGGTTAGGCCGTCGCCCCATGGCTGAAGTCCATGCACTCATGGGCGAGGCTGAGTTTCTTATCTTTCCGTCTAAGTGGTACGAGACCTTTGGCCGGGTGGCGGTGGAAGCGTTTGCCACCGGCACGCCCGTGATTGCGGCCAATATTGGTGCGATCGCAGAAATTGTCAAACCCGGCTATACCGGTCTGCACTTTACCCCAGGCGATCCCCAGGATTTGGCCCGCCAGGTGACCCATCTGCTCGCCCATCCTGACCAGCAGGCCCGTATGCGCCGCAATGCCCGCACGGAGTTTGAGGCTAAGTATACGGCCAACGCTAACTATGCCCAGCTGATGGCGGTTTACTTTAGGGTATTACGAGCCTCCAGCTTTCACCAAAATTCGACGGCCCTGTCCTCAGCCTTGCCCACATAACGCCTGTCCTGTAACGTCCTACCCGTCCCCATGCTTCAGACTAACTATGTGCCTCAAACCCAGGTCTCCAAGGGGTTTGTTGCCGGCTCTAGTCTACTCTTGTTTACCTTTGCTATCGCCTTTTTTCCAAGAATTTTGGAGGCGATGGGAGCCCCTGCGCCGATTAATTTTCTTCATTTTATTCTCTTACCCCTGGTGTGCGGCATCATTGTTTTGACCAGTCGTCGACAGGACCGACGGCAGCTGGCCATGATTAAAGCCTTTATGATCGGGCTGCTGTTTTTATTTGCGATCGCAACCGCCAGTGCCCTGCTCAACAACGCCGGACTGATCAACGTCTTTCTCGGCTTGATGATCATCTCTGAGCCCTTTATTTTTCTCGTCGCTCTTCTCTCAATTCCATTTACCCGAGAGGCCCTAGAGCGTTTTAGAAAATGGATTTTAGGCTTTGGTGCCACTCATCTGACTCTAGCCTTAGGGCAAAAAGTCGGCCTGATGACAGGTCTGCTCAGACACGAACGCATGACCATAGAAGATAACGTCCAGGGGGTTTTCTATCTCTCATCCGGTGGCCACGTTGTCGGTGCCAGCGCCTCTCTAGTGTTTGGGCTGTACTACTATTTTAATGCCAAAGCAGTCCCCCTATGGGTGCGGATCTCGGTGATGGTTGCCGTTATCGCTCAAATTTTATTTGCCGATGCTAAACAGGTCATCTTAGTGGCCCTAGTATCCTGGGTTTTGTTGATTTTGAGCAAAATCACCGACCTAAAAGTGGCGCTGCAATATATTATCGCCGCTATTTTACTCGGCTATGCATTTTACTGGTGCGTTTACAATGTCGATGCCTTTAGCGCCTATCAAACCTGGATTCGCCCCCATATCTATGGTCCCAACGGCGACGCGACGCTCCTAAAAATGGCTCCCCTGCGAATTATCCCCAGGTACTATGACTCGATCTTAAATAGCCTGCTGGGTCTGGGTCCCGGACACACCGTTGGCCGGATCGGCGGCTGGATGATCAAAGACTACTCGGATCTGGTAGGACCGCTAGGAGCAACCATTCACCCAGCCAGCGCAGCCGTCTGGAAAAGCTGGGAAGGCCACTACCTGGACTCCAGTTTTTTTGCCCCCCTATGGGGATGGGCCGGCATCTGGGGAGATCTCGGTTTATTGGGCTTAGCCAGCTATATCTCCCTATGGGCAATCACCTGGACCAAAGTCTGTAAAGATGACCTGTCTTATTTTTTAGTATTCAACATTTTAGTCAACGGGTTTATCTTTACCCTGATGGAAGAACCGGGCTTTACCTTAACCAGCGTTGCCCTAATTGGTCTACGCTGGCATGACTTTCGACTACAAGCTAAAGCGCGCCGCCTCCGTGGTGGCCTATAAAAATGCCATCTAAAACCATAACCAAAACAACTATAAAAGAGAACGATATTCAACTTTTACTATCCTGTCTTTCTCCCGTTAAAAACCCTCAAACCATTCAACAAATAAAAACGTTATCGCAGGGTGACACTGACTGGGCTACGTTAATTCAACTGGCTAAAAAACATAAAGTAGGTCCGCTCTTTTATAACCAACTGAGTAATCTCGCTATCGAGACCGTACCAACGTCATTACAGGACGCATTTCGTCAATATAGTCAAACCATGGCTGGGCGAAATTTGTTTGTAACCTTCGAATTAACCCGACTGTTATTGTTAATGGCCGAGAATGGCATTGACACACTGCCCTATAAAGGCCCCGTCCTGGCACAGACAATTTACAAAACCCTGAGTCTACGGGTGTTTAGCGATCTTGATATCGTCATTCAACCGCAGGATATATATGCAGTTGAACAACTGCTCATAGCAGAAGGCTATCGCCCCTACTACGGTAAGAAATCTAGGACAGAACTAGCCGCCCACATGAAATCGGCAGCGGAGCACACCTACGATTTTTATCATGACAGCAAACAAGTTTTTATCGAAGTACACTGGAGATTTTGGCCCAAAACATTCTCCTCAGTCAATCCTAGCCATATCTGGTACCGTCGTCAGACCGCTACAGTCGCTGGCAAGACCGTTTCTACCCTGATGATAGAAGATTACCTCATTATCCTTTGCATGCACGGCTCCAGGCATGTGTGGCAGCGACTATCATGGCTCTGTGATATTGCTATTCTGCTCCACAACTATCCAGATCTAGACTGGCAGCAGGTGATGGAACAAGCCCATGGGTGGGGTGTTCATCGCATGCTTTGTTTAGGGCTGTATCTAGCCCACACCTGGCTCAATGCACCTCTACCGGAATCTATCATTCAACAGCTAGCAGAGCCAACGCTGCCAGCTCTGGCTGCTCAGGTAGAATATCAGGCATTTCAAGCGGGGCAACATCCTAAAACCTTTTTGGCAACCACTCAATATCAGCTTCAGGTGAGAGAACGCTGGCAGGATAAAGGGGCGTATATGCTATCTTTTATCCGATGGCTACTAAAAGGCTGTCCCAGCACGGCAGACTAGAACAGCTTGTTGGCATGATGGTTGTATCTTGAGTTTTATGCCAGAACATAATTCTGCGCTTGAGTGTTAAACAGATGGGCATAGGTGCCCTGCATGGCCATCAGCTGATCGTGGCTACCGCTTTCCACAATTCGACCGCTATCCATCACATAAATGCGGTCGGCCATGCGCACTGTTGAGAGACGATGGGTAATCAAGATTGCTGCCTGGTCTTGGATTAGCTCACGAAAGGTCTTAAACACCTCATACTCGGCTTTAGGGTCCATAGCGCTCGTCGGTTCATCTAGCACAATTACCTGGGACTCTCGTAAAAAGGCCCGTGCTAACGCCACTTTTTGCCATTGACCAATGCTCAGCTCCTCACCATCGTTAAATAGCTTACCTAGCATGGTGTCATAGCCCTGGGGCAGACGGGTAATTACATCGTGGGCTCCAGATTGTTTAGCGGCGGCAACAATAGCACTGTCTGATGGCGGTAGGTGGATATTGCCTAGCCAAATATTGTCTTGGGCAGAGAGATAATATTTGGCATAGTCTTGAAAAATGACGCTGATTTGCTGTCTCAGTTCGGTGAGGTTTAAATCTCGCAAGTCCATTCCATCGACGGTAATGCGACCGTTAGTCGGGTCATAGAGACGGCACAGCAGCTTGATCAAGGTGGTTTTACCTGACCCATTTTCTCCAACTAGGGCAATTGTTTCTCCTGGCTTTACGGATAGTGAAATGTCGTGGAGTGCCTGTCGGGATGAATCGGCATAGCTAAAACTTACTCGATCCAACACAATACCTTGACGCATGGGAACAGGTATTGCTTTGGGACTAGCAGGACTAATAATGGTAGGCGTCAGATCGAGAAACTCATATAAATTAGCTAGGAATAGATTGTCTTCATATAAACCGGATAAGCTAGATGTCAAAGATTTGAGCGCTCCTTGACCTCGCTGCAGAGCCTGGTGATAAAGCACCAAGTCACCGAGATTTAGCGAACCGTCAAGAGTTTGATGAAAAATCCACCCATAGACGCTTCCCACTAGCATACCTGCCACTAGCTGAGCGGCCAAAAAAGATAGCGATCGCTGGATAATCAGCTGTAGTTTAGCGTTGTAGATTTTTTTTCTAAGCTGATCAAATCGCTGACTAAACAAATCACCCAAGCCAAACAGGCGAATCTCCTTGGCAAACATCTCGCCGATAATCAGCCAGGAGAAATACATTGATTGACGCTCTACCGGAGTCCAGATACGCTGCCAGTGATACAGCCGACGAATATGGCGTAACCGTACCAGGATAGTGGGCATGGCGGCCAGCAAGAGAATAATTGAAATCCCCCAATGGAGCGTCAACAGTAGTCCCACCATCGCCACTAAGGAAATACCGTTTTGGCCCGCCTGGGCTAATCGCGTTAGGATCTGGTTTGGACGTGTGGTTGCTTCCTGCTGAGCCCGCTGTAGAGTGTCGTGGTATTGAGGGTTCTCATAATAGGCCAGGTCAATAGAAATCGACTTGGCATGGAGAATACTGCGCATGTGGTCGCTGACGCGCTGAGTTTGCGCTGTATTCACCAGGTCAGAAAATGTTTTACATATCAGCGTGATCAGGGTAACGCCGATCACACCAACCAACAGGGGAGTACTCTGCTGAAGGATGAGCTGCGGATTGGAGATAGTTGTCCTATGGGTTAGGGCATCTACCAGGAGCTTGACTAAATAGATGGAGATCAGGGGGAGAAAACCCTGACAAGTAACCAACAGTAGCCTCAGGATGGTCCACCTGGGGCTGCTTTGCCACACTAGCCTCAGAGCTGGGATTAGACGTTGAGTATTTTGGATAAAGGCGTTGAGTTTTGCAGCGAATTGCATCATGCGCTAATCGGTGACATCAGTGAGAGATGATTTTCTACGTGATGCACTAATTCTGGTAGTAAGGCTATATTGCGTGGCCGTTTGAGACGATACACAGGACAGGCTTTCGCTAGACTGGTGCATTGTAAAAAATGCTGCACATCTGGTTTGTGAAACAGTGTGGACGGTCGCGAGTGACGCGATAGCTCAACGACAGCCTCTTGGTGACTTAGACGCTCAATGCCAAAGCCTGAGCCGAAGTCTGTATCAGATGTGAGGACATAAATATGTTTGAGAGGAAGGGACGTATGGCTAAACTCTTGATGTGGACGATAACCTCGTTTAATGGGTGTCGAGGCCAGTAATGATAATGACTCAAAATCATGAGCCAGGACAGTTGCGCTTTCTTGGCTCAATTTAATTTGGGGAAACCCAGGTATCAAAATAGGAGCAGAGCCACCCAGGATAACGGGGGCAACATCGTCTGTCATGACATCATAGTTAACTGCCTGAAAAGCGGCGGCGGCAGAGGATTTGCCTTCGCCTGAAACGCCTAAAAAGGCGACGGCGTCTCCATGTATATTAACAGCGCTAGCATGGAGCACCAGTAGCCCTTGCTGATATAACAAAATGCCCATCACAGTGCCGACAAGATAGGAGCGCAGCAAAGATTCAGAGACATCTGGCGCTGGAAGCATAAAAATCTTGGCTCCGGCATTAATAAAAAATAATCCTACATTTCTGATGTAAAAAACAGAATCTGTCCGTGTGAGCTTAAAATAGCCAGCCTCATTAATCACTCGTTCTGGTAAATGATCGCTTAGAGCACGCTCCTGTTCCAGGTGAATGGTGACCTGTGGATCGTAGTCTGAATCGGTTGTGATAAATTCTGGTATAGCTATTTCTGACTGAATCCTGAGGCCATAGGCAAAATATGAAAACACGTTTTCTCTTCCTCTATAAGGATGATTATTTATAGTGGAGATGCCATTAGCTGCAGTTGTAAGTGCGATCGCACGTCTGAGCCAATGGCATCTCCAGGAGATAGCGCCTAAGCTAAAAGCCTAAACTACAGCGAATCGATAGGTACACCTTCGGGGGGCGTCAGACCATCGATCACGAGAATGACGCCGTCTCCGAGACCCAGCGTTTTAGTTTGCTGAGTTAGCGCTTCCACTGCGCCATGTTCTTGCAGGCTGGGTGTAGTCCATGTCTTTTTCATTGTTAAGCTTCCTTGTAAACAACGTGAGAATTGAGAGCGAGACTGTCATTTAGCTAACGCCAATGGGAACACCTTCGGGAGGTGTAAGACCCGGAATCACCAAAATGACCCCATCTTTAAAACCGATGGTCTTGGTCTGCTGGGTGAGTGCTTCCACTGCACCATGTTCTTGCAGGTTGGGTGTAGTCCATGTTTTCTGCATTTTCAGGTCTCCTTAGAGATAAACAGTTGGGTCGATACTTTAGCGAATGCTAAAGGCACGTATATTCGATATAGGTGCTTCAATAAGTCGTTAGTATATAAAAATGATCAAACTGCACCGCTGAATGATTGTTCTAACCATTTAGATAGGGTCACTGCCGACAATAACGTCATGGCATCATCGCCATTAGATTTATTGCTAACTACATAGTTGTCGTAGGCTGACTGTAACGTGCTTTTATTGACATAAGGGTGAATGGACTCGGGAGACTGCATCATGCTCCCTAAGGTGTCTTTTTCGAGGGCCAAAAAGCGTCGAATAAAATTTGCGCCCAGCTGACCTTTTCCCCGCCGCCACTGCACCTCGGACGGTAAGATATCTGTCATAGCAAATCGTAAAATGCCTCTAGACCAGCCGTTACGGAACTTCTGGTCTGATGGCAGTGCCAAACAGAATTCCATTAGGCGTCTGTCGAAAAATGGATAGCGTCCTTCTAAAGAGAATCTTGCCGTGGCTTTATCTGTGATTTCCATCACGTTAGGATAAAACGCTGAACTTAACCCTGACCAATGTTGTTGTCTGGGGCTGATAGATCTACCCTGATTATGGCTTAGGGTGTACATATAATCAGCTAGGCCCATAGTTTGTGTTAACCGATCACCCACCAGCGTATCACCGAGAAAATGACAGTTTGCCAAATGGCACAGGTGTTGCCAGATTGTTGCCAACGGCTCAACCAACAATGGGTAGAACACCTGCTGCTGCACAATCGATTTACGAGAAATACGATGATTACGGGCTGATGCGGTCACCAATTTAGCTAGCGTGCGCCAGTGCCCAGTGTAGGCGAGTTCGGTCAAATATGGCCAGCCATGGGAGAGGGTGGAGTCACCATCAATACCATCGAGAAAAACCCGTACACCCTGGTTTTGAGCACTTTGGTAGAGGCCTTGATGAATGTAGAGGTTAGGGGCACAGATGGGTTCATCATCTTGCCAAAGGAGATTAATCAAGGGATTTAGCTGGTCGGCACGGACATCGTGGGCCTCAATTCCTTCCAGCTGCTTGACTGCATCCATATAATGGCGCTCATCAATCCACTGTCTCTCTGCTAAAGGAAGACTGGGAAAAATGGCTGAAAATGTATGCAGATTTTGACGACCTGCCAGGAGTTTGCGAGCTACACAGGCGATGGAAGAAGAGTCTAGCCCACCACTCAATGTGGAACTAATGGGAAAGGCACTTCGCAGACGACATCGAACAGCTTCGGTGAAAATCTCTAAAAAAGCGTCGGTGTACTCATCATCTGAACTCAGACGATTTTCTCGGTGGGGGTCTAACGACCAATAGCGTTCTGTCTTGAGCGGGTGGGTATGACCTATTTGCAAGTAATGGCCCGCCTGCAATTTTAAGACATCCTGATAAAAGGTCTGAATCGGTTCCTCTCCAAATAGCGCCAGGTGACACCCTACTTTGAGTTCGTTTAATTGTTGGGGAACCCCAGGCACCCCCAGCAGGGCTTTAATTTCAGACGCAAAGCAAAAAAGCTGGCCTGAGCAGTGATAGTAGAAAGGCTTAATCCCCATGGGATCTCGAGCACAAAACAGTTTTTGCTGATAGCCATCCCAAATCGCAAAGGAAAAATCACCTATAAGCTTCTCTGGACAATGCTCCTGCCATTTTTCATAGGCTGCTAATATCAGCTGACTATCGCTCAGTTTCTCTGCCGGATAATTGCCCAGTTCGAGAGCTTCGATGAGGTCTTTACGGTTGTCAATACGGGCATCGGCGGTAATGACTAACTCTCCTTTGGTGAAAGGGAGCTGTTCATGGATTGACTCGGGTGTGGTCCACAGCATGCTGTGGCCAAAGCCAATATTGCGATCGCACCAAACATGACGTCCATCCGGACCACGATGAGCTAACACATCGATCATTTTCGATAGTATGGCAGCATCAACAGGACGCTGATCTAGATAATACAGACCGACAATAGCGCTCATAGCGTTACTCCTGCACGGGACAGCGATTGGAATCGACTCAAGTCTTGCAAGCCCCCCATAATGACGCGATCCTCATACTCAATCCAGGCATGGGCCTCAAAGGCGCCATCCATGGCCACACCAATGTGTAACTGGTGTGTATAGCCATATCGGGTCAGCAACAGCTGGGTGGTTAATGCCTTTGCCAGGCACTTAGCCCCGTGGGGTGTATAGCAACTGGCAACGGTGACAGACCAGACAATAGCATTGACAGAAACAGATTGTTGGGACTGATGACGCTCCCATTTTGTGGCCATAGTGGCCAAGTGTTGACGTACCACCTTAAACGGCAGTAGCCATAACGCCACCCGGAGTAAATTTAGGCATAGGCAAGCATAGAAGAGAACCTGGCGCTGTCGCCAGACAAGCTTTAAAAGCTTTTTGAGATTATGAGGACGTCTCATTTTTTACCTCGATCAAACAGGCATTTTTTAGCTCCAGTAAGAGCTTTAGCAGCTCCTGTCGACAGGTATCTGTCGGCACGTCATATTCTTCTAGCAAAACGTTATGGAGTTCGTGAACCTGGCAAGGTTGCTGAATTAGCTCCCAAATCCGGGCTCCTACCTCATTGAGGCCGTAATAAACACCGGACGACAAGTTCAAAATAACCACTTCACCATTTAACTCAGATGAGATCTGTTCCGGCATTGGTGAAATAATAGCTTGTGGAGAGATCTCTAATACGTTAGTCAACATAGACAGTCCAAATAACTACGGCTTAATGAAGTAAATACCCTGTGATGTTCGGAAAATAGGTGATGTCAACCCTTCTCCCTAGAGAGGAAGCAACCACCCTCAAAGACTTTCTTCCTGGAAAAGAAGGATTTAGGATGAGAAAGCGAACTTTAGTTAGCAGTAGTCTGACTAGCCCTAATAAACAGCCGAGGAAAGCTCGTCACGACAACAAAAATAAAATACTGGGGAACACTAATATTTAGGGAACACGATCTAGTCAATTACTCTGAGCAACTAGAAAGGTCTGTGTCTACTAATTTCATTGCACTCATAGGATAGTTGCCGACTCATGGAGTATCCTACAAAGGATCTAAAGTGCAAACTGCCACCAACTAAAGCCTTAATCAGAAATCATTGTTTAATAAGCACCCTTTCTCCTAAAAACAACAGCGATAGTTTTTAAGAGCAAAGACAGATCATAGGGTATGGACCATTTCCTCTGATAGTTAAGATCCATCTGCACGATTTTGTCAAAGTCCTCCACATTAGAACGTCCATAAACTTGCCATTCCCCAGTTAGTCCAGGTTTAACATTTAAGCGTTGGAAATGATGCGTAGAATAATGTTCTACTTCATCTGGAGTGGGTGGACGAGTACCCACTAGACTCATTTCCCCCTTCAACACATTGAAAAACTGTGGAAATTCATCGAGACTTGTTTTGCGAAGAAACTCACCAACTCGAGTAATCCGAGGGTCGTTTCTATTCTTGAAGATATGTCCGGCTGCTTCATTCTCCACCAGGTGCTTTAACTTTTCAGCATTAGTCACCATGGAACGAAATTTCAAAATCCTAAAGGGTTTTGCTCGTAAACCGCAACGTCTCTGAGTATAAAGAATGGGTCCACGATTATCAGCCCAAATTGCCAATGTAATTGGCACAAACAAGATTGCCGTAATCAAAAGTCCCAATAGCGCACCAACAATATCTATAAATCGCTTGCGCTTACTTCGAACGGAGCGGTGTACAGGCTTGATTGCCCATAGAACAGGAGGGTATGAAGAGAGTCGCATAACGCAAAAGGCATACTTAAGAGCAAGAGCGAATAAATGTATTCTTTCCAAATGAATCAGCTTCTGCTTTCTTTAAAGCGTTTAACCAAGACAGAAGCCTGCATTGCACTTAATAAGCGAATAACTTGCGAGCTGAATCTCATATTCGATTTGTTCCATCATCCCCAAGATGAAGCCATCATCTGGAAAAAAACATCGTTCTGTAAAAACTTTATCTACTTCACCAAGCGTTTATATAGCCAAGTCATATAACAAGTGTTATTTTTGCTACAACAGCCAGTAGTTAAATCTCCAGGGTCATCATTGCAGCTTGAACTCTAGCAGTTTTAAGACTAGTAGAAGATATGAGGAAGTAGATAACGGGAACATTAATAGATCATCATACCTCTTTCACTATAAACCCAGAAATAGCTATTGTTTAGTTAAGGGATGGACCGATCTGTGAAATGTGCTACTACCCACTATTTTGCAGGCCATATCGAGGAGTAGCAACGTCCAGAACCGTTGTCTGGGGCTTCCTAGTCTCCCATGGAAATAGCGATACTTCACGTTTAAAGCGACGGAGTAGGCCAGAATTCAAACTGGATACCTGAGGAAAACGCTCTTTGATTAGCAGACTAGGGTGGCCTTGGCTAGAATTTCGATGACCCGTGCCTATTCCGGATACTTCCTTGAGGACTCTGTAGATTTTATAGATTTTACTTAGAACGAGCCAAGCTGTATCTCTACTCGCTTTATGACCTCTCTTTGCAACCCTGCTAAGTCGACTCAACCCCTGCAGGACCTGATGATTGATTGTTTGGTAGACTATCCAAATAATCAATGCCAAGAGAATAAAAAAGATACCCATAACGGTAGCTCTAACTCTGCTTATTGGGCACAGGACCTATCTGTCTCAGGCTCCTCCTCTGCGTTCTCGCGATATCATACTGCACTTGCCTTTGGTGCAACGGTGGTATGTTCCGCTGGTGCCCTTATGCAGCATACTGAAACAGGTTTTTGGCACTCGCCTAACACAGGTGTTTCTGTTTCTGAAAATACCATTAGTTTAGAGCGGTCTGATAGCGCTGATCAGGTATTAACTCCACCCATTGCCGGTCCACAAACTAGCGCATCATTCAGCCTGGTAGCTGATGGGACTAACAAGAGTTCAGTGGCTGATGGAACTAACAGTGACGGGACTGACAGTAACTGTAAGGACAGTGATTGCAAAGGCTTGGCGTTTATTGAGCAACGGCTGCCTGAAATTCAGGAACAAGTACGGACGTTGAGGGCCGAAATGCAGCAGTTTCAGACGCAGCATACGGCTCAAAATTTACAAACTCACCGGTCAGTTCTGTCCTATCGCAGTAGCGATGTGGTTCGCAGACAGGCAGAATTGGAGGTGCGATCGCAACAATTAACCCAGCAGTTTACCAGTCTCACCTCGGCCCTGGCGCTACAGCCCGATGAAGCCCATTACATTGCCAACCTGCTTAAAACAGATACCACCTATCAGGCCTCTCTCCAGCAGCTACAGGCACTAGAACGTAATCTTGCTGTTGAATACAGCAATCCTGATCTAGACAATAGCCAGCTTGAGGGGCTTTACAGCGAGTATGCCCAAGGTGCTGAACAGCTGCGTCAGATTGCCCAAACTGTCTTAGTCAAGTATATTTCTGCAGCTAGCGTAGAGTCCCCCGATCCGCTGTGGCAAGAAGACAGCTATCAGACATTGCTGCAGGAACTGATGGATTTGTCTCACCTGCGTCAAATGTTAGTTGTTGAGCAAAATACCCTGGCTCAAATGGAAGAACAACTGACCCAACGGCGTACAGAATTAGCAGTTTTGTTAAAACAGTACGCGGTGATGCAGCAGCAGCTGGAAGGTCAGAATAAAATTTTGCAGCAGTACATTGCTAAACGTCAGGAAATTAAAAAGAACCTGACGTAGAAAAAAGCCGTTGCTGATATCTCGAAAATGAAATACCCATGGAGCGAGTTTCGACTGCGCTCAACGCTCAAAGCTAGAAGGTTGAGCGCAGTCGAAACCGGGTTGATCGGGGACAGTATTGAGCCGCAGTGTCAGGTATCCTGTTCCATCACCAGCTCCATCCGATCCCCTCGAAAGCGGGTAACACCATATTCAATCACCGTACCAGTTTGATCCACATGGATCGATTCCGACAGCAAGATCGGGCTATTGGCAGGCATCTTCAGACGTCGCGCATCCTGGGGGCGAGCCACTCGAGCTGACACTCGTGTCGATCGGCATAGGTGGTCGCAGTTATATTCCTTGAGCAGCATCTGAGAAATGGAGCCATAGGCTTCACAGTGGGTTGCCAGGGCTGGAAATCGCTGATTAGGGAAGTAGCTGCTGCTGATATTGATGGGCAGTTCATCCACCCAATAAAGCCGCTCAAAAAGAATCACGGATGCGCCTAGCTCAATGTCCAACTGTTGGGCCAGCTTAGGATCAGCATTGAGCTTCACGATGCGCAGCACCTGGCAGCTAGGTATCATGGACTGGGCCTTGAGGGCCGCATTAAAGCGAACACGCTTACCGATAGGCAGGGCAATGGGGGCGACGACAAAAGTACCGCGCCCCCGTTCCACATCGACAATGCCTTCCTGCCGGAGTACATCGACGGCTCGTCGCAAAGTGTGGCGATGCACTCCAAACCGTTTACTCAGCTCCAGTTCTGTTGGCAGCTGATCGCCTACGTTAAACACTGATTTTTCAATATTACGCCGTAGTTCATCGGCAATTTGTAAATAGAGGGGTAAGGCGTCCTGGCGCATCATTTCTCTTGCTGTTATTCTTTTTTTACTTAACCCGGTCTTAACTTAACTAAGGTAATCCTGTTATCGCCTGTTGACTCAGCTCCATTACTCTTACCGGTATCCTAAAGTCTAACGAGCTTATCAAATATCTGTTTAGAAATCTGTATGGGGATAGTCAAGCAGCCATGGCTGACCGATGCTGTTCTATAAAATAAACATCGTTTTCAGACAGGCTAACTACATCTGTTGAGCCACTTCAATGGCGTCATTAAATACCCGCATCAGATTGCCGCCCCAGATTTTCCGAATATCGTCGGGTGTATAGCCCCGAGCCAATAGCTCCTGTGTAATATTCGGCATTTGAGAGACATCTTCGATGTTAGTTAACCCGCCGCCGCCATCAAAGTCAGATCCAATCCCCACATGGTCAATTCCCATGATCGCTACCATGTGATCTAGATGATCCATAGCATCGGCCAACGTTGGTTTAATTTCAGGATATTGGCTGTTGATTGCTCGATACTGCGTCAACAACTCAGCGACTTCTGCATCGCTAAGATCGCCACGCAGCCATGCGGCCTGTTCCTCAGCCAGCTCAGCTAAAGCCGCCTCTCTCGCTGGATCCTGGGCAATTTCTTTAATATAATCTCCCAACAAACATAGCTGTACGACACCGCCATTCTCCTTCATCGCCCGCAACATGTCGTCATCCATATTGCGTGGACTATCTCGCAGCGCTCGAGCACTGGAATGGGAGGCAATAATCGGTGCTTTAGAGAGACGGATGACATCCCAAAACGTATCGTCATGGACGTGGGAAATATCCACCAGCATCCCCAAACGATTCATTTCGTGAACCACCGCTTCGCCAAAGGGACTCAAGCCCTGCCAAACTTGCTGTTCGTCGGTAGAGGAATCCCCCAGCTGATTGTTTTTACTATGGGTTAAGGTAATGTAGCGAATTCCCTGGTCATAAAAAGCCTGTACTGTCTCAATATCCGTTGCCAACGGATACCCATTTTCCATGCCTAGAAAAATGGCCCGTTTGCCGTCTCGTTCTAGTCGATAGGCATCGGCTGGGGTAAGTGCGATCGCAGCTCGATCCCCATGCTCAGCCACGAGCTGCTCAGTGCGCTCAATCATCTGACGGGCCAAGCTTTGGGCTTGGGCATAGCCCTCATCTGTAAGCTGCCGCTGGGGCGTAAAAATAGAGATAAATGCTCCATCTAGGCCCCCTGCGGTCATGCGCACCAAATCCCACTGGCCGCTGCCAGGTGCCCCGGTCGGATGGCCCACACCTGGATCAAAGTCTGGATTGACAGACTGGCGAATGGGCCAATCGATATGGCTATCGATCGTCAATACGGCCTGATGGATAATCGCAGTGCGATCGCTAGCCAACGTCACCGTTGGGGCGAACGTCCACCCCAACGTGACGACTATCCCAACGGCAAAGCAGCCTATGCGCTTAAGAAAATGAGCATCCATGACAACGATCACCTGAAGAAAGGTAGGTGGCTAGAGACTATCGCAATCATAGCGGAGACTGCGCATCAAAAGTCCATCAGCAGGCTGTTGTTAGTCTCTTTCTGCACCAGTCGCAAACATTAAACTGACCAAGTGGACTGTTCTTTTTTTGAGTAAATGTTCTTCAAGTGCTTTTTGACCGTATTCTCAGAAATAAACAGTCTACCGGCGATTTCTTTATAACTGTGGCCCATGCGTTTTAGACACCACACATCTGTTTCACGATTGGTAAGACCATAGCGCTGGGCTTCTTGGTTGGCAATCACAGTGAGAGACTGTTGACGATCTTCTAAGGTAATTAAAAAGCAATCATTAGACTGATAAACACTGTTATCCCAGTCAAACCACTGGGCTCGCATGTGGATGGGGCCATGCTCCGTAGGAATCTCATCTTCTAAAATAATGGTACAGTCCTCGGGCAAGAGATCAGTTTGTTCTTCCTGGTGTTCCATCAGACTTTGGCAACAGTACCAGAGATCCTTCGGGATAGCGGTGGACGACGGGCAGGGCATGTCCTCAAGTAAAACTTGAGCATGTTTATTCTTATGTAAAATAGTGCCATCTTGGGCAACAATAACGAGACCAACAGTGAAGCTTTCAATGGCCGCGAGTAGTAGTGTAGCCTGCATATCACAAGAGTCATCTGAGTCTGCAGGTTGGGAGGCAGTCATTGGGGGAACAGTTTGAATCTGGAAAGCCATAACAAACGGGACGTAATTGGCAAATAAAAATCTGAAATTTCGTTGACTGTTCTAGTGGCGTCTGTAGTATTCGTATAAAATACGTAATTGTGCGTAGTTGAATTAGTGGAAAATACGGATGACCCTGATGATAGTTACCTCACCTCCTATTTCAAAAATCCGTACGAACTTGTGACGGTTTGGCCAGTGGCATAGGTTATATTTGCCTATATTTGCTGACAAATGTGCTAGGCAATTCCCTGACAGCACGATTTTTGCGTGATTGGGAATATGTGTGATTTTTGATCAAGGCAAGCATGTGGCATGCTGTAGGGGCAACACTTGTAAAGAATCTCGGTGTACGTTTTTACTCAAAAAGGATCGCCAACATCTGAGCCGACATTGACGCTAGAGCTAACGGCAGATGAGCGTACCCGCTCTCGATATCGCTACATGATCTCGAGTGAAATTACGGACAGGGGGGAGGCAGTTCTCGACTTAAGTACTAGAGCTGGCCAACCTGATACCCAGGACGAAATCTATCTAGAACTCCCTCGGGGAACGGTATTGCGTCATGGAGACTGTCTGAGGGGAGATGACCATCAGCAGGTACTAAGAATTGTGGCGAAGCCTGAGCCCGTGTTGACGGTACGGGCTCAGGCAGGTGCTGAGTCATCTTTGCTGCTGCGGGCGGCGTATCATTTGGGCAATCGCCATGTGGCGCTGGAGGTGGGTGCCGACTACTTGCGCCTAGTGCCAGACTCAGTGCTGGAGTCAATGCTGCACCAGCTGGGAATGACAGTGATTGCCGAAACGATGCCGTTTCAGCCGGAGTCGGGGGCCTATGGTCATCACCATTGATCAGCCGGCCCTGCTCAAGCTGCTGCAGTTGACCAGCCCGGCGCTGCCAGTGGGAGCCTTTAGCTATTCAGAAGGGTTAGAAACTCTGGTGGAACAGGGATATTTAGCTGATGGTGCTGCTCTCCACAGCTGGCTGGTGCAGGAACTGCGCTACGGCAGTGTGCAGTTAGATGTTGCGATCGCAGCCCGCGCCCATCAAAATCACCAAGCGCCTGACCAGCTTCGCCATTGGAATCAATGGCTCACCGCCAGCCGCGACACCGCCGAGCTGCGCCAGCAAAGCTGGCAAATGGGCCGCGCCCTGGTGCGTCTGGGACAAAACCTCTACCCCGAACTCCAGCCCACATTTGCCGCCTGTGGCACCCCCTGCAACTTTGCCGTTGCCTTTGGCATCATTGCCGCCCACTGGCAGATCGATGCTGACACCATGGCCCTGGGCTATTTACAAAGCTGGGCGGCCAACCTGATCGGAGCGGCGGTCAAGCTGGTGCCCCTGGGGCAGACCGAGGGCCAAAGCTGTCTCCTACAGCTGATCCCTGAGCTGACTACGGCGGCGGAGCGGATAGTGGCGCTGGGGGATGATCAACTCTATGTGAGTGGTTGGGGAGGTGCGATCGCAAGCATGCACCACGAAACCCTCTACACCCGCCTTTTCCGCAGCTAACGCAAAATTTAAACTTTTGAGGACGAATTTTAGGTTTGTCAACAATAGGTTTTAACGTTTTTTTGGGTAGAGGCATTCCATGGAATGCCTCTACCCAAAAAAATCCGTGATCTCTTCATTTATTTCCCATGCCTCCTTCTTCCCCCTACCGCGTCGGCGTCGCCGGTCCTGTCGGCTCTGGCAAAACCGCCCTTGTTGATGCCCTCTGTAAATCCATGCGCGACACCTATTCCATCGCCGTGGTCACCAACGATATCTATACCCAAGAAGACGCTCAGTTTCTTGTGCGCAGTCAGGCCCTGCTTGACCACCGCCGGATTGTTGGCGTAGAAACCGGTGGCTGCCCACACACAGCTATTCGCGAAGATGCATCATTAAATCTGGTGGCCATTGAAGATTTAGAGGCCCGGTTTAGCGACCTCACCCTTATCTTTGTTGAAAGCGGCGGTGACAACCTGGCCGCTACCTTTAGCCCGGAGCTAGTAGATCTCACTCTCTATGTGATTGATGTTGCGGCTGGTGACAAAATTCCTCGCAAGGGAGGTCCCGGCATTACCAAATCTGATTTGCTCGTCATCAATAAGATTGACCTGGCCCCCATGGTGGGCGCTGATCTCAGTGTGATGGATCACGATGCCAAAACCATGCGGGGAAACAAACCCTTTGTATTTACAAACCTTAAAGCACCGCAGGGCTTAGAAACGATTCAGCAATTTATTCAAGTGCAAGGACGGCTGCCTCTACCTCATTCTGTTTAGGATCTCGTTAAGCCTGAACCCCTAGGACCGAGTATCCCATCATGCTGGCAGGTCTAATAACCAGCCGTGGCGAATGCTGGGGATCAAAACCAAATAAATCTGTAGAAATCTAAAAAGTATCAAACACTACAATTGTTGCCTGCCGCAAGACTTACCATCACGGTGCAAATAAGTGTATCTACGGTAGCTGTGGTAACCAATGCCATGGTGGCCGATATTTGATGCCATAGGTGTGTGAGTCGTTAGAAAGGAACGCCCAATGACGAGGATTAATAGACGTAAATTTTTGGTGTACGGCTCTACTGCCGTGGGTACCAGCATTTTGCTGAAGGCCTGCGGTGGTGGCTCAGAGCCCGCTGCTGACACCGCACCCGCTGACGGCGAAGCTACAACAGCCGCAGCAGGCGATGGCGATACAATCAAAGTGGGCATTCTTCACTCGCTGAGTGGCACCATGGCCATTAGTGAAACCACTGTGGTTGACGCTGAAGAGCTGGCAATCAAGGAAATCAACGATGCTGGCGGTGTTCTCGGTAAGCAAATCGAAATCGTCAAGGAAGACGGCGCTTCCGACTGGGATACCTTTGCTGAGAAAGCTGAAAAGCTGATCGACCAAGACCAGGTCACCGTAGTCTTTGGCTGTTGGACCTCTGCTAGCCGTAAGAAAGTACTGCCCGTATTCGAAGCCAAGGACCACATGCTGTGGTACCCCGTACAGTACGAAGGTCAGGAGTGCTCCAAGAATATTTTCTACACAGGTGCAGCCCCGAACCAGCAGATTGAGCCTGCTGTAGACTGGCTGCTGGAGAACAAGGGTACAGACTTCTTCCTGGTCGGTTCTGACTATGTATTCCCCCGGACTGCCAACAACATTATCAAAGAGCAGCTCAAGGCCAACGGCGGTAACACTGTAGGTGAAGACTATCTGCCCCTGGGCAACACTGAGGTTACCCCTATCATTACCAAGATCAAAGCGGCCCTCCCCGACGGCGGTGTGATCTTTAACAGCCTCAACGGCGACAGCAACGTCGCCTTCTTTAAGCAGCTCAAGGGTGCTGGCATGGGTCCTGATCAGTACCCAGTCATGTCCGTGAGTATCGCTGAAGAAGAAGTTCGCACCATTGGTCCTGACTTTCTCACTGGTCACTATGCGGCTTGGAACTACTTCCAAACCGTTGAAAGCCCTGAGAACGAAAAGTGGGTGTCTGACTTTAAGGCTGAGTATGGCGACGATCGGGTCACTAACGATCCCATGGAAGCCGCTTACATCATGGTGTACCTATGGAAGCAAGCGGTTGAGCAAGCAGGCTCCACTGATATCGCCGCTGTCCGCGAAGCTGCCTACGGCCAAACCTTTGATGCGCCCGGTGGTACAGTGACCATGAACCCCAACCACCACATTTCCAAGACTGTTCGCATCGGTGAAATTCGCGAAGATGGCCTGTTTGACATCGTTTCTGAAACTGATGGCCCAGTGACTCCTATTCCTTGGAACCAGTACGTTGAAGATACTAAGGGCTATGCCTGCGACTGGTCTGACCCTGAAAAGGGCGGTAAGTACAAGGAAGCTTAAGTAGCTCTTGTCGTTTAGCTAGTGGGGGGAGGGTCGCTTGTAAAAGAGACTCTTCCCTTTTTTGATTCAGCTAAGTCTTTCTCACAGGTATTTCACAGGTAATTGTCGTGCTCGACGGTTTAATCAACGGCATATTTAACGGCATCAGCATTGGTGCAGTACTTCTGATTGTGGCCCTAGGTCTGGCTATTGTTTTTGGTCTCATGGGGGTAATTAACCTGGCCCATGGAGAACTGATGATGCTAGGGGCCTACACAACCTATGTGGTCCAAAATGGCTTCAAGTCTTTGGGTGATGGCGCCCAAGACTTTTATATTTTTGCAGCCCTGCCATTATCTTTTCTAGTGGCTGCTTTGGTCGGGTTGGCGCTGGAACGGAGTGTTATCCGACTGCTTTACGGACGTCCCTTAGAAACATTGCTGGCCACTTGGGGAGTGAGCCTAATCCTGCAGCAGTTTGTCCGCAGCGTTAGTTGGGCCATGATCGTTGGTATTTTGGCGGTGTGTCTGTTGCTCTTTGGCGGCCGGGCAGCCCTCAACAAGTTTGCTAATTTAGGACCGCGTCAGAAGCTGGCTAACTTTGTTGTTTTAGTGCTATCCGCTGGTATTGGGGTGACCCTGGGGCGCTCCTTGAATGGGAATGATGCCCTGGCAAAACCCTGGTTTAGCGCCCGTAATGTGGACGTGACTGCGCCTGGATGGTTGCAGGACAGCATTCGCGTGACAGATACCCTTTCCTTTCCAGCAGCGCGGATCTTTATCATCGTGCTGACCATTATTTGTTTGGTGGGGACGTTCTGGTTCTTGAACAAGTCTGCTTGGGGTCTGCGGATTCGTTCGGTTACTCAAAATCGCGATATGAGTGCCTGCTTAGGGATTCCAACTAAACGTGTCGATGCGCTTACATTTGCCCTGGGCTCCGGGTTAGCTGGGATTGCAGGCTGTGCGGTGACCCTGCTGGGCTCGGTGGGTCCTAATCTGGGGAGCAACTATATCGTGGATGCTTTTATGGTTGTAGTCGTAGGCGGTGTTGGCAAGCTGGTGGGCAGTATTGTTGCAGCCTTGCTCATCGGCATCGTTTCTTACATCTTAGGGTCCGGTACCCTGGTGCTGATGCTGCCCTCTAGCGAAGCTCTGCAGCCTCTGATTGATACGGCCACCTTTTTTGCCACCACCAGTATGGCTAAGGTGCTGGTATTTGCGCTGATTATTGCCTTCTTGCAGGTGAAGCCCGCTGGCTTGTTTCCTCAAAAAGGCCGTTCGGTGGAGGCATAACGATGATAGAGACAAAATCCGTGGGCAGCAAACAACGTAAACGCACCCTTGAAGCAGCCATTGTCATTGGTCTGACGTTATTTCTTATTTTTATTGCGCCCTTACTACTGAGCGGTTTTCGCCTGGGGCTGTTGGGGCGATTTTTGGCCCTGGCTATTGTTGCCCTGGGAGTCGATTTGATCTGGGGCTATACCGGTTTGCTGAGTCTGGGTCAGGGCATTTTCTTTGCCCTGGGGGGCTATGCCTTTGCCATGCATCTGCAGCTCAATGTGGCGGGGGATGGCATTCCTGAATTCTTTGGTCTGTATGGTGTTTCAGAGCTGCCGTGGTTTTGGCAGCCGTTTTACTCGTTACCGGTGACTTTGATTGCCATTGTGGTGCTCCCTGGCATTGTGGCGGGATTGCTGGGCTATCTGGTGTTTCGTAACCGAATTCGAGGCGTTTATTTCTCAATTTTGACCCAGGCGATGCTGGTGGTCTTTTTCAACTTTTTTAACGGCCAGCAAAAGTTGATTAACGGTACCAATGGTCTCACCACCGATACAACCATGCTATTTGGGCAGCAGGTGGGTAGCGATCGCATGCAGTTTGCCTTCTATATCGCCACCGTTCTCGTCCTGGCCCTCACCTATGGCCTCTGTCGCTGGCTCACCCGCGGCCGCTTTGGCCGGTTACTGATCGCCATTCGCGATGACGAAAACCGGCTCCGGTTCTCTGGCTATAACCCTGCCATGTTCAAAGTGCTGGTCTTTGCCGTCGCTGGCGGTATTGCGGGTGCAGCGGGTGCCCTTTACACCGTCCAGTCCAGCGGCATCACCCCGCAATATATGAGCGTTGCCTTCTCCATTGAAATGGTGATTTGGGTAGCCGTTGGCGGTCGCGCCACCCTGGGGGGTGCCGTCCTCGGTGCTCTCGTGGTGAACTGGGCCCAGGCCCTACTCAGTGAGCAATTTCCTGAAGTCTGGCTATTTTTCCAAGGCGCGCTCTTTTTGCTAGTCGTCACCGTGCTCCCCAAGGGGATTGTCGGCTGGCTTAGAGACGACGCCGTCCGACAGATTCGTGACCTACTCGGTCTCCAACCCCAGCTCACCACCTACCCTGACATTGAGCTAGACCCCGACACCCAACGCGAACAGCGCGAACTAGCCGGCAAATAGACCACCGACACGCCCAGCGCACTCCCATCCAACGTCTTCCTGCAATGGCAACCAAAATCCTCGAAATCGACGACCTCACCGTCAGCTTTGATGGCTTCAAGGCCCTCAACAACCTTACCTTCTCCATGAACGAGGGTGAGCTGCGGGTGATCATCGGTCCCAACGGTGCAGGCAAAACCACCTTCCTAGATGTAATTACCGGCAAGGTCCAGCCCACCCAAGGCAAAGTAAAATTCAAAGGCAAAAAACTCAGCGGTCGAGCTGAACACGACATTGCCCGTCTGGGTATCGGGCGCAAGTTTCAAACCCCGCGCATATACCTCAATCTGACGCCGCGCGAAAATTTAGAGCTGTGCTGTAACCAAAACAAAAACGTACTGGCCACCCTGCTCAAACCCACACCCAAAGCCGAGCGTCGTACCGTCGGCGGACTGCTAGAAACCATTGGTCTAGACCACAAGGCCGACAAAGCTGCTGCCCTCCTCTCCCATGGCGAAAAACAGTGGTTGGAGATCGGCATGCTAGTGGCCCAGTCTCCCGATTTACTCCTGGTTGATGAACCGGTTGCCGGTCTTACCGATGAAGAAACCGAACGCACGGGTGAGTTGCTGATTGCTTTAGCTGAAAGTCATTCCGTCATCGTCATCGAGCACGATATGGAATTTGTCCGCCAAATCGCTCGCCAGGTGACTGTGCTCCACGAGGGCTCTGTCCTCTGTGAGGGCACCATGGATCAAGTCCAAAACGATCCCCGTGTAATTGAAGTGTACCTGGGCACCGAAACCTCAGTCACGCCAGAACAGATGCTGTTGCTGCGGATTGCCGCTACCATGGCCTGGGCTGATGGTGACTTTGAAGCAGCTGAGCAGGAGCTGATCCTGGAGCGTCTCAGTCATCAGTTTGCTCCGGCCACCGAGGATCGAGCCGCCCTAAAAACAGAATTGAAGGACTTACTTGCCAAGAAAATTCCGTTAGAAGAGCTGGTTCCTCAGCTGCAAACCCCAGCCCAGCGGGAACAGGCCCTAATGCTTAGCTATGAGGTAATTGGCGAAAATCAGATCAACCCAGCTGAAGCGTCTGCCTATCATAAACTGCTAACCCTTCTAGATTTACCGCCAGAGACGGTAAGCCGCTTGGAAGCCGCTACCCAAATTAGCCATGGAGGGTAGCCAAACCTTTCACCTATCAACCTCAAATTTCAATAGATCTGCGCCCTTAGCAACCCCCTTACCATGACAACGACTGCTGCTCAGCCCACCCAGCCGGTTCCTGCCACAGCCCCTATGCTCAAGATTTCAGGGCTCAACTTTTATTATGGTGAGAGCCACATTTTACGAGATGTCGATCTCACTGTCCCCAAAGGCCAAATGGTGTGTTTGATTGGTCGTAATGGTGTGGGTAAAACCACCCTGCTCAAAAATATTATCGGGCTGTTGTCGTCGCGTAGCGGTGTGATTAACTACGATGGCCAGCCGATCAATGCCCTCACCGCCGACCGTAGAGCCCGAGCCGGGATTGGCTATGTTCCTCAGGGACGAGAAATTATCCCCAGACTCAGCGTTAAAGAGAATCTTCTCATTGGCTTAGAAGCGCTGGGAAATCGTGCACCCAAGGCAAAAAAAGAAATTCCTGAGCTAATCTTTGAGTTGTTCCCTGTCCTCAAAACGATGCTGTCTCGCATGGGAGGCGATCTCAGCGGTGGGCAACAACAGCAGTTGTCCATTGCCCGTGCCCTAATGGGGCAACCTCAGCTGTTGCTGCTGGATGAACCCACTGAAGGGATTCAACCCTCCATTATTCTCGACATTGAAAACGCCGTTCGACGCATTATTGAAACCACGGGTATTTCCGTATTGCTGGTGGAGCAGCATCTGCACTTTGTCCGTCAAGCTGACTATTACTATGCCATGCAAAAAGGGGGCATCGTCGCCTCAGGCGCCACCGAGCAGCTCAGTAATGATGTCATTCAAGAGTTTTTAGCGGTTTAGAGGTGTGGCTTATCAGGGCACCCATGCTAGGCGAATTTCTGTCTTGGCCTATGGACGCTTTTTTAACTAAAAGACTCATAAAAAAAGCGTAAAAACCTTGATTTTTAAGGATATTTTTTGATTTACCCGCCTTTTCGATACATTGTGAAACATTTAGATATCTTGTGCTCTGTGTAACTGGCTTTTCCCAGAAAACACTGATATATTTTTTGAACTCACTTTGTGGCCAAAAAATATTGGTTTTCACCGTGAGACACACACAGGACACCTCGAGTGTAAGGAAAGTTATAGGTATGGTAAGTAGACAGGCTCGTTCCAATGCTGTGAATTCTGCCGGGGGATTCATGAATGATTTTCGTGAATTTTTACTGCGTGGCAATGTTGTTGACTTAGCGGTAGCCGTTGTTATTGGTGGCGCTTTTGGTGCTGTTATTACCTCATTTATTGAGGATATCATTACGCCTCTGTTGCTCAATCCTGCGCTTAAGGCAGCTAACGTTGAGGATATTGCCGCTTTATCTGCCAACGGTATCAAGTACGGTCTCTTTTTATCGACCGTGATCAATTTTGTAGTTATTGCCTTTATCCTGTTCATACTCATCCGCACATTTGAGCGGATGAAGCGGACTGAAGAGGTAGATGCTGCTCCTACAGAACCCACAACTGATGAAAAGCTCAACGATACCTTAGGGCGTCTGACCGGTTTTCTAGAGCAGCGCATGTAATCGTTTGCATTCGTCCTCTACGGTATGCGTCTACGGTATTTGCTAAATCAATATGCTTAAGCAGCAAGCTGGGATAATGGCCTGGCTTGCTGTTTTTAATGTGACCTGTGACTTCACCCACTGCAACACTTTTAATTTCTTGCCCTGACCAGCAGGGGCTGGTGGCTAAAATTGCCAATTTTATCTATGCCAATGGAGGCAATGTGGTTCATGCTGACCAGCATCGAGATGAGCCGTCGGAGCTATTTTTGTCCCGAATCGAATGGCAGCTGGCGGGGTTTAATTTAACGCGGGAGCTGATTGGTCCTGCCTTTGACTCGATTGCCAAACCCTTGGGGGCGACATGGCAGCTGCACTTCTCCGATGTGGTACCCCGCATGGCACTGTGGGTAAGCAAACAGAATCACTGTTTGCTGGATTTACTCTGGCGACACCAGGCGGGTGAACTAGCTGCAGAGATTCCGCTGATTGTGAGCAATCATGAGACACTCCAGCCCATTGCTGAGCAGTTTAATATTGCCTTTCACCATATTCCGATAACAAAGGCGACTAAATCTGAGCAAGAAGCCAAACAGCTGGCATTGCTCAAAGAACACGCCATTGATGTGGTGGTGCTAGCGAAATATATGCAAATTCTCAGCCCTGACTTTCTCAGTCAGTTTCCTCAGGTGATTAACATTCATCACTCGTTTTTGCCTGCGTTCGTGGGGGCTAATCCTTACCATCGTGCCTATGAACGGGGGGTAAAAATTATTGGAGCGACGGGACACTATGTGACGTCAGACTTGGATGCGGGACCAATTATTGAGCAGGATGTGGTCCGGGTGAGCCATCGCGACCAGGTGAGTGATTTAATTCGTAAGGGTAAGGATCTTGAGCGGGTGGTCTTGGCCCGTGCTGTGCGGCTACATTTGCAAAATCGGGTTTTGGTATACGGTAACCGTACGGTGGTGTTTGCTTAAAACATTAATAATATTGGGATATTTTGCTAAATGACATTGACTGAGTATGCACGAATTGCTTTGTCTGCTGTCGCAAGCAGTAAACTCTTCTGTAATGCTTGGCAGATAAGCATCCTATCAAACGGATCACGGTGTAACGGTGGTAGATGCTCAACTGGACCACGCTATTTTCATCAAGAGCAAGGCTACTAATCTGATGTAAGGTGCGCTGTTTCGGTAAATATATTCCAGGATGTTCTGGCAGAGGTAATTTACCTAATTGATACTTGACAATCGCCTCCCAGATTGAAACTGCACTGAGATAGACTTCATTAGCTGGATTGCGAATTGCATCCCGAATGTCGTTTGATAACCGAGTATCGCCACTGATAAACCACAAGAAGATATGCGTATCTAATAGAATTCTCATTTGCCCTCAAATGAATTCAGTAAGTCCTCTGGTAGCGGCGCATCAAAATCATCTGGAACAGTAAACTCCCCTGTACATAGACCAAATGGCCTCAACTGCTGACTGTTATCGACAGGTCTAAGTTCAGCAATTGGTTGATCGAGATGAACAATAACAACCGTTTCACCCGCCTCCACCTGGCGCAAATACTTGAGCGGATCGCGTTGGATATCGTCAACTGTTATATGAACCATGGCAAACTTTATCCTGCAAAATTACAATTTTATACTTCTTTGAAGTGTTAACTAGTATCCTGACAGCCATCATCTTGGATTGAAGGATTCTGATTGATTACTCGTCAGGTCTTGTTCCTTACGATAAGCTCTAGACATGCAAAATTTGCCGTTGCTGATTTAGGGGATAGGCCAATCTGGTAATGATGCAATTGATCAGCACTCTTCAGATGAAATCATCCCGGGGATCAGCAACGCCCAAAATTTATTACCTGAGTTAGTAATGTGAAATTAATTCGTGAGGGGGTAAGGCTATGCTTGAATGTCAATGTCACGTTTTAAGGCTGTGGCTAGGACGTTGCGATCGCACCCAGCGGCCCAAAGCTCCAGATCAACCTTGCCGGTACTTTTTACCCTAATCTTTACCGATGTGTCTGAGATCTTGCAGTTAATTCCTGTTACCCGCTGGTTTTTCGTTTTATCCAAACTAACGGCTATCCTCAACATACCTGAGAGAGTTTGTACAATCCGGCGATGAGATTTTGATAACCGTCTAAATCTCTTATGATTCTTAGTCGGTGCGGCCTTGCAATGGTAGCGCGCCAAATGACCCATCAGTAAAATCTCTTCGTCTGTAAAGCCTCGCAGATCGGCGCGACTGATAATATATCGCGAGTTTTTATGATGTTTTTGGAATGAAATATATTGGCCCACATCGTGGAGCAGGGCGGCAAATTCCAACAGCTCCCGTTCGAACGTATCGTATTGATGTAAGTCTTGAGTTTGGTCAAACAGCTGTAGGGCTAAATTAGCAACGTGGCAGTTTTGTTGCCAATCAGCCTGATATTTCTGCACCAGCTGGGCTGCCTTACGGTAGCGTAGATTTGCCTGGGGTAGAAATGTTTCCACCTCATGGGAATGCCGTTCCAGATAGTCTAAGATCATGCCTTCTCTCAAAGACGCCTCACAGAGGGTGATCTCCTTAGCGTTTGCGATCTCTAAAAGCTTGACTAGCAAAATCCCGCCCAGATGGATAGCATCCGCCCGTTTATCGCTAATTCCCTCCACCTTTGCCCGTTTTTCTAGCTTTTTTCCCAACAGCCCTTGAGTCAGGTCTGCAATATGGGTGAGCGATACTACCTCAGCATTGACCGAGCGGAGCGACTCTCCAGTTGCCTTGAGATGGGCCGCTTCTCCCAGGGTACGGATAGTGCCAGAGGTGCCAATCACCTGGTCAAACCCTAGGGACTGAATCTGATCTAGCGTTTTCTGCGCAACAAACTGAATATGTGCTTCTAGCACACTGCGGCCTTCTTCACCAACAGGACCCTTATCTTCAAACATATCCAGCAGTCGGAGCACACCTAGCTGTAGGCTATCTCCAAACAGTACGTCCTGCCGGTTGCCCACAACAGTTTCTGTACTGCCGCCGCCAATGTCAATCACCAGCGCAGTGCGGTCTTCTAGGGCAATCGAGTTGCGAACGGCTAAAAAAATTAGCCGGGCTTCTTCCTTGCCAGAAATGATTTTAGGAGAAATCCCGGTCTGTTGAATAACTTTATTAATAAACGCTTCGCCGTTTTGCGCTTCTCGGATAGCGCTAGTGGCCGCTGTGATCACCGCATCTACGCCGCGCTGTTCGGCCAGGCGCACATAGCGACTAATGGTTTCTACACCCAAGTTAAAAGCGCGATCGCTCAATCGATTAGTGGCAAATACCCCGACTCCGAGCTTTACCATCTCCTTCTCACGCTCGATCACTTCAAAGTTTCGCTGCGCAATCACATCCACAATAATCATGTGAATCGAGTTGGTACCGATGTCGATTGCAGCCAGCTTCATGAATAACCAAGATGAGTTTTACTCATCATAGTCTTCCGTTGTCATTTGCTTAATACGGTGGTCACAATGCTTGACTATCGACGGGATAGGAACCTAAAAGACAGAAAACCTACGGCGATCATCGTCACTGAGAATAACGTTGTCAGCGTCCCCAACGCATACAGAGCCGGTGAGGTAACGTTAGTGGTCATACCAAAAATTTCCAGCGGTAGCGTGTTGCTTTGGCCAGACACTAGAGACGTCCGGATAAACTCGTCGTAAGACAGGGTAAAGCTCAGCAGGCCAATGCCAATCAGACTAGGTAAAATCAACGGCAGTACGATCTCTTGAAACGTTTTGACATCGTTTGCCCCTAAGTCTCGGGCGGCTTCTTCATAAAAAGGATTAAACCGGTTGAACACCCCTAGCATAATCAAAAAAGCAAACGGCACCGTCCAGGTTAAATGAGCCCCCAAACCGGATGAAAACCAGTTGGTTTGAACGCCGATCACCTGAAAGGTAATGCCAATGCCCAATGAGATTAAAACACCGGGGACCACCAGGCTAGAGATCGTTAGATAAAAGAGCGGTCGTGCGCCTTTGAAACGTTCTCGAAAGGCCATGCTTGCCATCACGCTGACGACAATCGCGATCGCAACCACTAATAGCCCTAACCAAAACGACCGCTGAAACGATTCGACAAAACTGCCTACCCGCTGCTCTTGAAATACCTGCCCTAGCCAGTAAACACCAAAGCTGCGTACGGGAAACGTCAGGGCTCCGTCTGGCCCCTGCAGCGACAGGGTAAAAATAGCCAGCATGGGGCCGTACAAAAACAGCACAAACAGGCCAAAGAAAACTGCCAGAATATAGAAAGAGGGATGCCGTTTAGTCATGGTGCAGAGGGTGTGCAGAGAAAGATGCCTACAGTTCTTTGCGAATATCAACAACGCGTAAAATACCAATCACCATCACCAGGGTGACCAACAGTAAAATGACGGCGTTGGCAGCGGCTAACGGATATTGCAAACTACCAATCTGGGTGCTGATCAGCTTGCCAACAGATGCGGCCTGTCCCCCGCCCATCAGCCGCACGGTGACATATTCTCCCATGGTGAGGGTGACTACAAAAATTGAGCCGATGGCAATGCCAGGGGCGGTGAGCGGCAGGATCACCTCCTTAAAGACGCTAAACCCAGATGCGCCCATGTCACGGGCCGCTGTAATTAATGTGCGGTCGATCCGCATCATGCTGTTAAAGACGGGGGCAATCATAAAGAAATTGTAGAGATGCACCATCCCCAGCACGATGGCAAAATCGGAATATAAAAACCATTCCACCGGCTGCTCAACCAAATTTAGGTTGAGCAGCAGCTGATTTAGAAGTCCTTCTCGCCCCAGCACCGGTATCCAGGAGATCATGCGGATAATGTTTGAGGTCCAAAACGGAATCGTGCAGACCAAAAACAACAGTATCCTGACGCTTTCTTTTTCAATACAAAAGCTGAGAAAGTAGGCCACAGGCAGTGCGATCGCAAGGCATGTGCCCCACACCAAGACCACATACTTAAACGTATTTAAGTATGTCGCCAGCGTCACGCTAGAGCCAAAAACACCCTTGTAATTTTCTAGCGAAAAAGCCGGTGTCATGGCATAGCCGTTAAACTCCCAAAAACTCACGACAAAAATCATGAAGATGGGAAACACCAAAAACATGAAAAAAATCAGTGTTTGAGGTGTAGCCAGGAGATAGGGCTGGAAGGACTTCCAAGTTCTGTTCATGGTTGGTTACGATGCGATAAACTCATTCCACTTTTGAACCAGATAAACCTGTTCATCCATCGTCGAGTTCCAAACCACCACATTACCCATGCGGTCTTTAAACGAGCCGCCGTCTCTCACGGCACCGGCTTTCTCCAAGGTGGTGCCAAAGGGATCTACCATATCCACAGCAGCAGGCTTACCTTCGTACCAGAAATCCCACTCTTCGGCTGACATAAATTTCTTCGCATTCTCAGGAATAGCGCTGTAATAGCCCTGGCGACCGAGGAAGGCACCCGCCCAACCGTCTAAAAGCCAATCAATATAGGCATAGGCCGCATCTAGGGCAGGCCCCTCCAAGTTACGAGAGAGGCCCACACCGCCGCCCCAGGCACGATAGCCTTCTTTTAGTGGCGCGTAGACACATTCAATGCCCTTAGCTTTGACCGCTGTGACAGCAGGTGACCACATCGACTGAAGGATAACCTCACCAGACGCCATCAGGTTCACCGACTCATCAAAGGTTTTCCAAAAGGCGCGGAACTGTCCAGCTTTCTTCTGTTCAATCAGAATAGCGGTGATCTGGTCAATCTCTTCCTTGGTCATGTTGCCCTTGTCGCCAAAGGTCATCAGTCCGGCGGACTCCACCACCATGGCTGCATCCATGATGCCAATGGAGGGAATATCCAAGATAGACGTTTTACCATTAAACGCAGGGTCGAAGAGATCGGCCCAGCTTTCAATGGTGCGCCCCACCAAGTCAGGACGATAGCCCAGCGTATCGGCGTTGTACTGAAAGGGAATCAGCGTGGCCCAGTCGGTGGGCGTGTCTGAGAACTCGCTAGAATCCTTATCTTTCAGATACATCACCTTGATGGGTGATGTGCCCTGAGCACCTTCAACGGGTAGTCCGTTAAACTTACCGGTTGTGAAAAATGAAGCAATTTTGTCAAAATCTTTGACGCGGGTGACATCAATGGGCTGCAGGTTACCGGATGGGATCACCAGCGGTAAGCTAAAGTATTCACCGTCAAAAATGTCATACTGACCGGGCTGGGTGATGGCGATCTGGTTATTCTCTTCGGTGCTCAGTGCCCGCAGGTCCAGCTTGAATCCTAAATCTTCCTGGGCTTTATCCCTAATATCATTGACCTGGGCCACACCGGTACCAATAAAACGGAGGGTGACGTCTTTGATGGCATTGGCGTTCACCTCGGGGCCTGGGGCCGGATTGTTCGGCGTACCCAGGGGAGCCTCGCTTTTGCCACAGCGGGCCGCTGCCAGTGCAGCTCCGGTAGCTAAGCCAGTTTGGATCAATCGACGACGGGTAAACTTAGACATTGTTTTTGCTGATGAGACAATAGTGATAATAAACAATAAGAAGGCTGGATTAACAACCCCCACAGTCTGTTGTTTTAATAAGGTAAGAAAACACAGTCCTGGATTGACCAGCGGAGGGTGACCAGCTGCCCCTCTTGGAACCCAGACACCATCCAGTCTGTGGTTCTCACCTTGTACAATAGTGCTTGCCCGGTGGCCTCTAGCATGAGCGACACTCGGGTGACATAGCCAGTAAGCTCAATGTCTGTGATTCTGGCCGTCACGCGATTAGCGTTAGTCGTAGGTTGGAGCTTGGCCCCGGTATTGGTCTCAGGCTTGACCTCAATATTGGGTTCTAGATATAGCAAATCAGGCCGGACAGAACAGGCTGCCTCTGCCCCTGTCTGTGTTGCCACGCCCTTGCAGAAAAGCGAGCCCACCCCGTCAACATCCAACTCGATCAAATCTTTGCCGTTTCCATCCGCTGCAGAATTTACAACTTTACCCACAAAAATATTGTTGTCCCCAATAAACTTGGCAACAAACTGGGAGGCAGGCGTTGTAAACAGCTCCGTTGGCGTCGCGACTTGGTCAATGTGACCGTGGTTCATCACCACGACTTGATCGGAGAGTGAAAAGGCTTCTTCTACATGGTGGGTGACCTGGATAAACGTTAACCCAAACTGCTGCTGGATTTTTTTTAACTCTCCCCGCATCCTCACCCTCAGATTTTCATCCAGGGCACTTAGGGGTTCGTCTAACATCAGCACCTGGGGGCGATTGACCAATGCCCTGGCTAGGGCAATGCGCTGTTGCTGTCCCCCACTGAGCATATGGGGACGACGCTCGGCGGTGTGACTTAACCCCACCAGCTCTAGAATCTCCCCCACCCGTTCTGAGCGCTCTGCTTTGTCCACTTTTTTCATCTTGAGGCCAAACTCTACGTTCTGCCAGATGGTCTTGTGGGGAAACAGCGCATAGTTTTGAAACATCATGGCCGTATTACGCTTGGCTGCAGGCAGCTGGGTGACATTTTGGTCACCAATGTATACGTCTCCTTTGGTCACATCCTCGTGTCCAGCAATCATACGGAGAGCCGTTGTTTTGCCACAGCCGCTAGGCCCCAGCAGACAACAATAGGCACCAGCTGGGATATCGAGGGTCATATTCTCGATAGCGGTGAAGGAGCCGTAGCGCTTGGTCACTGACCGCATTGCCACCCCAGCTGCCTTAGCTGCTAAAGCTTGTCCCGTCGACTGGCCTGGGGGCGATGTGACGGCGGGTGTGGACGTCTGAGCTTCAAAGGACATGGGATACGTGACCTAATGACCGAGGGATGTATGATATCAGACGTTTACAGCTGATATTGCTGGTGGCTAACATAAGACTTGTCACAAGTTGCCTCGAAGTTTATCTCAAAAATAGCTATCAACAATCATTTCGATACATGTTGATAGCTATCTCAAAGAAACCAGAGCCAACACCTCTGTCTTAGGGCCTAGAGACAACCGTATGACCGGCCTGCTCGTTGCCTAAACAGCCATGGTCGATTGTTTCACAGCTGTAGCGGCCTCTCCCTTGACTTCATCAAGGTGACCATAGTGACGGTCTAACTGAAGCAGCGTGTGGAGCAAAATATTTGCCCCTTGGATGCAGTGGTCGGGAATGGTGTACTCGGTTTCAGAGTGACTAATACCGCCCTGACTAGGAACAAAAATCATGCCCATGTCGGTAATACTGGCGATGATTTGGGCGTCGTGGCTGGCACGGCTGGGTAGGGCTTGGACGGGCAGCCGTAGCTGGTCACAGACCTGGGCAATGGTGTTGTAGATGTGGGAGTTGACGGGAACAGGTTCGTTGCGCAGCTGGGGTTTGATTTGGATTTGAGTCTGGGTTTGGGCTGCGAT
>NZ_JADEXP010000525.1 GCF_015207065.1 Leptolyngbya cf. ectocarpi LEGE 11479
GAACAATATTACCGCTGCTAGTCTAGATGATTTAGATAATCAACCCTTCCAGGGCGAATTAAGTGTGCTAGCAGCAGCGTTCACTGAAGGTGCCTATGAAGTAGAAATTAGCGATCGCACATTTTACTTTGGGGGACTGGAATTTGCTGGACGAGAAGTAGAAAACCTAGCGCAGCTTATTCCTGATACTGATACGCGAATCAACGCAGATTTCAATCCAGATATTGTTTTTGATATGAACGACTTCAGGGTAGTTCACTTAGCAACGCATGCTACCTTCAATCCTGGTCCTCCACAAAACTCATTCATTCTGTTTGGTGACGGGAATCGTGCTACACTCACCGACATCAAAAATTGGAACTTTCCAAACGTAGAACTGATCGTACTCAGCGCCTGTGAAACCGCGTTAGGAGAAATAGCTTCTAGCAACGGTGAGGAGATTTTAGGATTTGGATATCTCATGCAGTTAGCAGGCGCTGATGCTGCTGTTGCATCTTTATGGGCAGTGAATGACAGTGGTACCCAAATCCTCATGAATGCTTTCTACGGGGCTTTACAGCAAGGTATGACCAAAGCTCAAGCTCTTCAAACTGCTCAGCAAGCTCTCATTACTGGAAATTTTAGCCCAGTGGGCAGTAGAAGCAGACAAAGCATTGCTGTTACCCCAACGACCGACGTTGGACAACCTATGTCATCGCGAACTAATTTGGCTCATCCTTACTACTGGGCACCGTTCATTCTCATTGGTAATGGACTGTAAGATCAGATATTTAAGCTTACCGTGTGTTTATTTTGGGCAAGTATTACTGTTTATTCGATTCATCAGTTGATTCCAAATGGCTGCGCAAGCTCCTTGCATTTTGTCAAGATAAATTACGTGGTGGAATCGCATCACCCTTGTAAAACTTCTGTTCCAAATTCCCTAACCATAACCATACAGCTATTGCCAACAAAGGCAGTCCGGTCAAAACAGCTCCGATTAGCCAGGACATTGTTCCAGAAGTTGCCATCACCAACGGCAACAAAGACCAAACCGCCGCGCTAAATATTACTGCTCCTTTCCGAATCGCTTTAATCCGTTTCAAAGCTGGAGCACAACTCCCACAGTGTTTCGTGTGCGAATTATACCGATCCATGAGCGCATCCGTAGACTGCTCCGGCGGTAGTGCTTCCCCCGCAAACGGATCCGCTTCAAAATCACTAATCCACTTTCGAAACGCCACTACATAGCGATCCGCCTGTGTCGGCAAATAACAACTTTGCGCATAGGACTGCTGCCCTGCTTTCTCCAACAAGCGCTCCTGGAGGTGCAAAAAGATTTGGTCATCCTCCAGCACCCGATTGTTATTCACATGGCTGTACCAGCGCGGTGTCAGCTTGATAAAAAAGCTCGGTAACTTTGACGAAAACTTGAACGGAAATCGCGCAAATAAACGACATTCTCCTTTTTGCATCGGTGTCGCATATACAACCGTTAGCGTTCTGCCAAACTGTTTCGAGGTTAGGTCGTGGTACATCAACCCAGGAGCTACAAACGTCGTATGCTGCGTCCCCAATGCGCCCTTACGCGGTCCCTCTGGCCAAATTCCCTGAAAGCCTTGTTTCCCTGATGTCACCACATCCATCTCCATGGGGGCTGCATTTTCTCGCTTGCCTACGGTTTTGTGGTGAGTATAGGGAATATGGCTGGCATCTAATACATTTTCTAACAGCGTCAACGCATCATAGGGTAAATCGCGAAACGTGTTGAGCATCACCCAGCCGTCGGGCTCCGTTTCTACCGGCTCGATGATGGGGACGTCCACCTGTGCTGCATTCTCAGCTTTGCCTGGATATACAAACAACAATCCCTGACGCACTGCCGTCGGCATCGATGTCACGCAGGCGCGGTTTGATAGATGAGCCTCACTATCTGACGGCTGCTGGGGAATATGCTCGCACTTGCCCGTACCCGAAAAGGCCCAACCATGGTAGGGACATTCCAACTGTCCGGCTTCATTGATCCGTCCTTCTGACAGCGGTGCCAGACGATGGGGGCACTGGTCTGCCATCACACGCCAGGTATTGGCCTGGGGCTCCCACCAAATCACCACGTCCTGCCCCAGTAGCGTAAACCGTGTGGGCTCAGTTTTATCAAGATCCTCGACATAGTGGACGGGATACCAGGCTTCAAACCAGTCAAACCGGTCTGGGTCGGAGCCACCAGCCGCTAAGGTAGCAGAACTTTCAGGGGCGTGTTTAATGGGGGTGGCCGTCATGGGATTCAGATAAGCATCACTGGTTATTCCTATTGTGTTACAAAAATTAAAGAATTGCACTGTGGGCAGTTTGCCTATGATGCATGCGATCGCACCCAAACTTAAACCAAACGCACTTCAAACCAGAGGCCTGAGCAAACTTAATAGAGGCCTGAGCGAAGTCGAAGGCCTCTATTAACTACGTTGAGCTACCTGGAGTTATTAGGGCCTCTTAGTTAGGCTGGGAACGCGCCCCACCTACATACTTGTTTAAGACCGCTCCTAACAAATAACCCAGGGTGCAAAGTAGCAAACCATAGACATTCACACCCAGGTCAATGGCATATTTTCCCGTGCCGATCACCATCCAATCTGGAAAAATTTGGGTGCTCAGGGCACTTTCCATCACCCGCAACACGCCCAAAACTAACCCCGGCCAAAACGCTAGATGAAAGCTCAATCGACCAGCGCTGGGAATAAAGGCCAGTAGAAAAATAGGGGCTAAGCCCATTACCATGGTGCCGCTGATGGTAGTGGCCAGAATAATGGCAGGCCCCACATGATCGCCTAAATAGATGCTGAGTAATGGCAGGTTGCCCAGGAGTGCGATCGCAACAATCCACCAGCGCCCCACCAAGGCCTGACTTTCGGTTGGGTTGTCTTTGCGGTTGGCCCAGTCGCGCGCTCCCAGCTTAGCCACGCTAGAAAACGTGGAATCCAGTGTG
>NZ_JADEXP010000526.1 GCF_015207065.1 Leptolyngbya cf. ectocarpi LEGE 11479
CGGTAATACTCAGTCCCCAGTCAGTTGCCAGCTGGGTCCGCACGCCAACGGCCATCTGCTCAGCCACAATCGCGCTCACGGCCCCATGCTCCAACAAGGCCTGGGAAGACACCCCTAGCAAGCGTTCTTTAACGGCATTGTCATAGGAAATAATTCCCCCCATAAAGTAAGCAGAACTCCCAGGGACTGCTGTAATCATGGCCCCTAACCCGCCACCGGTACAGGATTCAGCCACAGCAAGGGTACCTTGATGCCTTAACAGCAACTGGCCAACGGCGGTGCCTAAGGTATCGTCATCTTCCCCAAAGCAGTCAATACCGCCCATGCCCTTTAGTTGGGCGGCAACGGGGGCAATCAACTGTTGGGCTGCGGATAGGGATTTAGCCTTTGCTGAAATCCGTAATTTGACCACACCAGCACTGGCGTAGGGAGCCACAGTAGGGTTCTCTAACTTGAGAAAATCATCTACTTTGGCAGCCAGTCTCGACTCACTGATGCCCCAAAACTTGAGTGTCCGGCTGTGGATCACACCGTCCGTCCATCCCTGCGCTTGGAGATAGGCAATGGCGCTAGTCTGCCACATGGTGCGAAGTTCTCGCGGCACCCCTGGAAAGGTCATCAGGTGGAGTCCTGGACGAGGCTGCCACAAAATACCAGGGGCTGTGCCTTGGGGGTTGGCTAAAACATTGGCCCCCCGAGGCAACAGGGCCTGTTTACGATTGTTGTCACCCAGGGTGCGACCACGCTGAGCCAATTTGGCTGTAATGTCGGCCAGGACCTCAGTATTTTCCACCAAAGGCACCCCAAAAAAGTCGGCAATGGTCGCCGTAGTAATGTCGTCGGGTGTAGGTCCCAGACCACCTGTGAGAATAATTAACCGGGACCGCTCGCAGGCAATGGCAATCGCCCGTGCTAGTCGGAGTGGATTGTCACCGACAACGGTTTGATAGTGGTGAGAAATCCCCAGACAGGCCAGCTGCTGGGCCAGATATTGGGCATTGCTATTGAGGATATCGCCCAGGAGTAGCTCTGTTCCCACGCATATGATTTCTGCGCATGTGATTTCTGCACGACCGGTCATCATGTTTGGGCGAGATAGAACGACAAAATGGTACCAAAATGGAACGCCAGGAAATGGAAATCAATAAAAACATGCCCCTTGGAAAAATGAGGCTATGGCCACAGTGGCTAGTGGGGCTATTAATTGGCTCTTGGGGTCTGCGAGTCATAATTGCCTGGCTTCTGCCACCGGGCTTTGATGAGGCCTACTATTTTCTGTATACCCAGCATTGGGATTGGAGCTATTTTGATCACCCGGTGATGGTGGCCCTGACAACAGCTGTGGGACCCTGGCTCACGGGGTATATTGCTCCGCTAACCATGCGATTGGGGGCATTGGTGCTTTACGGCTTGAGTACGGGGTTACTCTACCTGAGCGGATGGCGATTATTTGGTCCTAGGGTGGGCATGTGGGCAGTTGCGATCGCATCCCTCTGTCCCCTCTTTGTCTTTAGCTTTGGTCTATTGGCGGCCCCAGATAATGCCCTGATTTTTGGATGGTCAGCGGTGATGTATGTTGCGGTGTTGGAGTTTTTCCCCACAGGTAAACCCTATCAGCCCACCCATAAGATTGCTCTGATTGGGGTACTGTTGGGCCTGACCTGTCTGAGCAAATACCACGGATTTATATTGGGGCTGAGCCTAGTGGGGTTTTGTCTTACTAGCTCCAAACATCGGCAAGCCCTGGTTTCACCATGGACTGGGGTAGCCCTGGTGCTGTTTGTGTTCATCCTAACACCGCTGCTGTACTGGAATACTCAGCACGACTGGCTGTCCTTTAGCTTTCATCTATCGACCAGGTTTGAGGGTGCCCCTAGTCCTAAAAACAGCCCCAGCTTTAATCTGCTAAACATGGTGGGGGTATGGCTAGTGGGTGTGGCCTACCTGTTTCCATCCCTGGGCTTTCCCCTCTGGTGGGCCAGTGTACACAGCTTAAGGCAGCTCAACGACCTGCGACAAAGATTTGTACTATGGCTAGGTCTGCCCATTGCCCTAGGGTTTACTCTGCTGGGCGGCATTACCCGGATCTATCCAGCGTGGCCTGCCCCCGGACTCTGGAGTTTGAGTTTGCTACTGGCCGTGGCCGTGGCCGGTTGGCCGCCGCGTGTCGTCAGACGGTGGCTAATGGGGAGTGCCGTAGTAATGGCCACCCTACTTATTTTTGCCCTAGGCCATGTTTCCCTGGGGACACTTCAGCAACCCGGTGGACTGGTGAAATTAATGCCACCAGAAACAGACCCCACAACAACAATGATTGATGTCGTACAGTTACGACGAGCGCTGCAAGCTGGAGAGGTGGAAGCTGCGATCGCAGCCACTGACTTTCTAGTCACCAACGAGTTCTGGCTCAGTGGCTATGTCGATATGGCCCTCAGCCCGATCACCCCAGCTCCCGTCATGGCCTTTACCCAAGACCCCAGGGGACATGCCGTATGGTTTACCCCCGCTGATTGGATAGGAGCATCAGGCCTATTTCTCACCATTGCCGATTATGACCAGAGCGAGATTCGCGCCACTTATGCCCCCTACTTTGAAAAATTCGATCTCTTAGAAACTCTAGAAACTAAGCGCGCCGGGGCAATCACAGAAACGTTTTATCTATATGACCTGGGGCAGTTAATCCAACCCTATCAATACCCATATTGAATACTAACTGTTGCACACATGTTTTAGCGCGCATGGCGTTTGGCCCGCCAACTGGTGTAACTCAAAAGAGCGGTTGAACCCAGGGCATAGACAATACCGCTGGGCATACCTGAAAAAGCTAACGCCAGACTGCCTACCCAGAGCGTCAACGCATAAATAAACAACACCGTAAACCGATGGGATAGCCCAGCATTTAACAAGCGGTGATGCAGATGCCGTTTATCTGCCACAAAGCTGTCTCTGATACAAATCTG
>NZ_JADEXP010000527.1 GCF_015207065.1 Leptolyngbya cf. ectocarpi LEGE 11479
GAGCAGCGGAAGACCCCGAATTCGAGACGTTCTACACCAAGAACATTCTGTTAAACGAAGGTATTCGTGCGTGGATGGCTCCTCAGGACCAGCCCCACGAGAAGTTTGTATTCCCCGAAGAGGTACTACCTCGCGGTAACGCTCTGTAAGGGCTAAAAATGCTTCATTAAAGGGCCTCTGTGTACATCGCAGAGGCCCTTTTTTATTCATCCTCCATCATTTATCCCGTTTGCTAATGCCTGTGCTATATTGCAACAAGCACTAAGTGCTCCTGGTACCAAAACCATTTAGGGATAAGGAGGTGATGCCCATGAGTGAAAGTAGTTGTATACGCATGGGTCTTCAGGTTGATGTAAACCGGCTGTGTGCCGGGGCTGTTCTCTAGAAACAGCTTCATTCTTTTGAAACTGACACGCTAGGGTTCCTTCCGGCAGTCTGGTTTCAACCTAAGACCCCACTAGACCGCTCCTATCTTGAAGCTGCTATGCACTTCCTAGATAGGAGCGGATAGTTTTTTAAAGGGTTGTGAACGGGCCATGGGTTGTCATTTGCATAGAATGCCTAAAAAATGAGGAGCTGACAAAGCATTAGTTGCATAGCTCACTATTTACCCTTTACCTATGTCCACACCACTCACCTCTAACGAAATTCAGTCCCAGCTCGCTACACTACCTGACTGGACCCTCAAAGGCACTTCTATCGAAACCGTCTTGACGTTTAAAAACTTTATTGAGGCGATTGATTTTATCAATAAAGTAGTTGAACCTGCTGAGGCGGCAGGACATCATCCTGATTTGTCTATTTCCTATAACCGAGTCACCATCAGCCTTACTACCCACGATGCTGGCGGGTTGACTCAAAAGGATTTCAATCTAGCTCAGACACTCTCCCAACTGGCATAGCAAAAATGCTTGGAGTTGAGTAGCTGCAGTAGCCTATGGGACGTAGCTATTTATCAACTTCAGTTGGATAAAAGGTAGGCTACGGAGCTAGCTCTTCATAGAGAGATCTGCTAGCATGAGTCGTAGTAACTGTTGAGTACTGTTCGAGTTGATTTTTAAGCAACTTGAATAGGTTCTTCAGTTCAGGCAAAAAGGTCTAATGTGGCCTAGCTAAGTGCTAGCCGCGTACTTTCTTCCTAGGTGTGAGGAGAATTAAATAATGTCTAATCTATGGAAAGCCTTACTGGCTAGCCCCTTTGTATTGGGTGCTGCTCTTTCTGGTTCTGCTGTTGCTGCTGAGACTGCTGAGACTGTAAGCGTTGACGCTTTAAGCAATGCTGATTCAATCCAGCTGGCTCAGGTTACTAGCGTTTCCGAGCTGTCTGATGTACTTCCTTCTGACTGGGCTTACACTGCACTGCAGCGTCTAGTAGAAGAGTATGGTTGCCTTGAGGGCTACCCCGATCGTTCCTACCGTGGCAACCGCGCCATGACTCGTTATGAGTTTGCTGCTGGTTTGAACGCTTGTTTGGATGTCATCGTTCAGCTGATCAATCCTGGCGATACTGACCTGGATACTATCCGTCGTTTGCAGGAAGAGTTTGCTGCTGAACTAGCCACTATTCGTGGTCGCGTTGACACTCTAGAAGCTGACGTAGCTGAGCTAGAAGCTAACCAGTTCTCCACTACTACCAAGCTAAAAGGTCAGTTGGATGCTCACCTGGTAGTTCCTTTCGACGCTCCTGATGCAGCTGATGAGACTACATTTGAGTATCGTGCTCGTCTAAACTTTGATACCAGCTTCACTGGTGAAGACCGTTTGCGTATTCGTCTTCAGTCCAGCGATCGTGGAGGCGGTGGTATCAACTCCTTGACTGGTGGTGTTGCTGGTGGTCTAGCAAGTCAGAGTGGTCCTGGAGACGATAGCGTCATTCTGGATGATGTTTACTACGCTTTCCCCATCGGTAGCCGTGTCTCCGCTATTGTTTCTGCCAACAGCACTGTCTCTGATGACTTTGTAACTAGCACTATCGTTCCTTTCGATGGTCCTGGTGTGGCTGATTATAGCGGCCCCATGTTCTACGATCAGCTTGGTCTTGGTGGTGACTCTCTAGGTGTTGGTTTCAACATTGCCTTCACTGACAACATCATTCTTGATGCTGGTTATGCCACTGGCGACGGCCAAGATGCATCTCGTGGTGTCTTTAATGAGTATGAGTACATTGTTCAGTTGAACTACTTAAGCGATGGCTTGATCGATGCTGCTGTCGTTTACATGGACGGTGAGAACGGCGACGGTAACGGTGAAGAAGAAATCATCGCTGGTCTACTAAGTCTTGACTTTGGCGGCTTCGAAATTGGTGGCTTCTATGCTGACCAAGACGGCGATGAGAGCTGGCAGGCTGGTGTAGCTGTAACTGACTTCTTAGGTACTGGTAACGCTGCTGGTATCTACTACACTGAAGACTTTGACGACAGTGAAGTTGCAGAAGCTTACTACTCCATGCAGGTCAACAAGTACTGGACTCTGACTCCTGCTGTGATCTACGGTGAGCCCAACGGCGGTGACGATAGCCTTTACGGTGCTATCCGCTCCACTTTCAGCTTCTAAGTTTGATAGCTTAGTGATTTGATTAAAAAGGCCTCGCAATTGCGAGGCCTTTTTAATAGAAGTTTAGTGGAGGACTGAGCGGAGTCGAAGTCCTCCACCTAAGTTGAGAATCAGGCTTTTACAGGAGTTTTCTCCAACATCAATTTTGAGCGCTTGAACATTGCAGGAATATCAACTGGATAATCCCCTGTAAAACAGGCCGAACAAAACGTTGAGGTATCTTGGCGAGTGGCTGCTAACATACCTTGCCAGCTGAGATAGGCAAGCGAATCTACCTCAATTTGTGCTTCGATTTCCTGAACAGATTTGGTAGCAGCAATCAGCTGATCCTGACTATCTGTATCAATGCCATAGAAGCAGGGATGGGTAACCGGTGGCGAAGAAATGCGCATGTGTACTGCTG
>NZ_JADEXP010000528.1 GCF_015207065.1 Leptolyngbya cf. ectocarpi LEGE 11479
GACGCTATGGCATTCACTCAGCCATGCCGTCACGAATTGCGGTGCAGCGCTGCCCCCAGGTGATTTTTGCCCGTCCTCGATTTGATGTATATCGCGAGGTATCTGAACAAATTCGGGACATTTTTCGAGACTATACGGACCTGGTCGAGCCGCTGGCATTGGATGAAGCGTATCTGGATGTGACCGCTGGTGGCTCTGCGATCGCAACCGCCAAAGCGATCAAACAGCGAATTACCGAAACCACCCAGCTCACCGCCTCAGCTGGCGTTTCCATCAACAAGTTTTTGGCCAAAATGGCCTCTGATATCAATAAACCCAATGGGCTATATGTGATTTTGCCAGCCGATGCCATGGACTTTATCGCCACCCTGCCTATCGAAAAATTCCACGGCATTGGCCCCGCCACCGCTCGCAAGATGAACCAGCTGGGTATTGCTACCGGAGCTGACCTACAGCGCTGGAGCGAATCCGACCTGGTGGCCAACTTTGGCAAAATAGGACAGCATTTTTTTCGTATTGCCAATGCCCGGACAGCCGCCGGGTCAACCCCAACCGCATTCGTAAGTCTGTAGGTGCAGAGCGCAGCTTTGCCAAAGACCTGCACACGCTAGAGGCTATGGCCACGGCGCTGGCAACTATTGTTGACGACGTAGAAGCGCGGCTGCTTAAGGCCAAAAAAATGGGCTATACCCTCACCCTTAAAATTAAGTATGCCGACTATCGCCAAGTGACCCGCAGCCGCACAGTGGATAGCCCGCTACAGCAGGCGGCTGACATGGGGCCGTTAGCCCAGGCACTGCTGGAGCACCATCTAGAACCTGAGCCTCAAGTCAGACTCTTGGGGGTGGCAATGGCAAACCTCGTAGCTGCCGATACGGTGGGCTATCAGCAGCTGTCGTTGCCTATGGAGGAGTGATGCTTAGAGATAGAGATTACATAAATTCTACTTGAGCCGGACTTCGACTCCGCTCAGTCCTCTATCCTGACCTACTTACCCACTTTTAGAAAGTCAGACACACTTAGACCGCCCTTGGCACCACCGTTGGAGCTGGCTCCTGCCAGAGCTTTGGGCCGTTCCTCAGGGATGGGTGGATTGTTAGAGGCGGGTAGCCCCGGTGTGGAATCGTAGCCATAGGAGGAATAGTACTTGTAGCCGCCGCCCTGAGCCGCGACGCCGTTGGCCACCAGACCCAGGACAGGGATGTTGGTAAAGCTGATGTTATCCATGGCGTGTTCTAGGATATTGCGATCGCACTTATTCACCCGAGACACCAAAATCAAACCATCGGTGTGTGGGGCAATCAACGTCGCATCGGCAAGACCCACTAGAGGTGGCGCATCATAGACAATTAGGTCAAACTCTTTTTCCAACCGTTTCATAAACAGCCGCATCCGTTTAGAGGACAACAGCTTGACCGGGTCAGGGGGAATCGTTCCGGCAGTAATCACATAGAAGTCCACAAAGGGCATGGCCTTTTGCAAAACATCACCCACGCTGGCATTGCCCGCCAGCAGATCGCTCAGACCCCGTTCGTTTCGAATGCCCAGACGTTTATGCACCGTAGGTCGTCGTAAATCAGTATCCACCAGTAATACCCGTTTACCCATGGTGGCCGCCGTTTGAGCCAGGTGTCGAGCCACCGTCGACTTCCCCTCCCCCGGCATAGACGAACTCAAAATAATCGACTGAATCGGTCGGTCGGCCCCCATCAGCATCAGGTTGGTCTGCAGTAGCCGCATCGACTCTAGGAACTGGGAGCCACCATAGCCGTAGTAGCCATTGGCCCCCAGCCCGTCTTTTTTACCCAGGCGCTGCTGCAGCCACTGACCTACACCGCCAGATTGCTCTTCAGAATCATCAAACTCTGCCTGGTATGGAATCGTGCCCAACAGCGGCAGTTTCACCACCCCTTTAATTTCTTCAACGGTCCGACAGATGATATCTAATTTTTCCAGGAGTAACGCCGCCCCGACGCTGACCAACAGACTGGCCACTACCCCCAGCACCAGACTACGTTTTGTATTAGGTGAAATTGGCACCTCAGGTTTGTTGGGAGCCTCAATCACCTCCCAGGGAATCTCCGTTTGGGCCGCTTCGATTTGCAACGTTTCGCGGGTTTCCAAAAACCGTCCCAGGGCTCCCACCGCAATATCCAACTCCCGCTGCAGATCGCTATATTGTCGGGCCAAGGTGGGCAGCTGGGTCATGGTATTTTGCAGCTGGGCCTCTGCCGAAGCAATGGTTTGGTTTTGGGTTTCCAAAACCTCAATGGCATTGGCCGCTTCGGTATAGCGGGCATTGAGCACCCGCTGCGCTTCTGCATCAAGCACCGGCAGCATCTGCTGGCGCTTTTCTTCGAGCACCTGAATCTTGAGACTCCCCGGTTGAAACCGGGTGAGTTCGGTGGCCAGTTCTGTCTCCACCTGGCGCAGCTCTTGGATCAGCTGCTGATAGACCGGTGCCGTTTGTAAGGCGACCTCGCCACCGCCCTGGGCTACCAACAGATCGTAGTTAGCCCGCGCCTCAGCCAGCTGCCGATCAACCGCAAGGCGCTGGGTACTCAGCTGCTGAGCCTGGGACGTAATTTGTTGGTTTTGGGTGGCCGGGTCAAGAAAGTTGTAGGTTTGACGAAACCGCTCTAGCTGTCCCTGGAGTTCATCGACACGGCCCTTCAGCTCCGGCAGCTGGCGGTCAACAAACTGAATGCCCTGGCGCAGATTAGTCTGACGCTCATCCAGGCTGTACTTAAGATAAACAGCCGATAGGGCATCCAGCGTCGCCTGGATTTTGACCGGGTCGTTCCCCTGATAGCTCACCTCAATAATTTTTGTTTCCCCCACCCGTCTAATGGTGAGATTTTTTAGCAGACTCTCATAGTCTAGGTTAGGGTCAACCGTTTTTAGCTCTTCTAATACCTGGTTAACTAGCTCAGGACTGCGCAGCAC
>NZ_JADEXP010000017.1 GCF_015207065.1 Leptolyngbya cf. ectocarpi LEGE 11479
GGGCTGCTCTCGGCGCAAAAAATCGACCCCTAGCTGCAATGCCCAAAACCCACCCAGGGGCAGGACGCCCACCATGCCAGCACCACCCACCACAAAGGCAATAGTCGTGGCTGGCATCCGTGACCACACCCCGCCCAGTTCAGTGATGTTTTGGCAACTGGTGTTGTTGATAATGGCACCGGTACTCATAAACATCAGGGCCTTGGCCACGGCATGGGTAAACAGCAGCCCAATGGCCACACCGGGCCACTCGGCTCCAACGGCAATAAACACTAGACCGATATAGGCACTGGTGGAGTAGGAGAGGGCTCGTTTGAGGTCAACCTGTGCGATCGCAACCAATGAAGCTCCAACAGCAGTCGTTGTCCCAATCCCAATCAAAACACTCAGAGCCACCGGAGACAAAATTACAATCGGCTGCAGCTTAATCAACACATAGGCCCCACAGGTCACCACCACCGAATTTCTCAAGATGGATGCCGGACTAGGGCCCTCCATCGCCTCATCTAACCAAAGATGGAGGGGAAACTGAGCACATTTGCCAGTGGGTCCTGCAATCAATGCCAAACCAAGCAAAGTTGCCACTAAGGGTGTTAAATTTGCCACCTTAACCCACTCATAGAGTGCGTTATAGTGCAAATCACCCGCCCAGCTAGCCAGACCTAGGACACCCATCAGCAGCAAAATATCTCCCACACGCTTGGTGAGAAACGCATCCCTAGCTGCTTTAACTACTAGGGGCTGAGCATACCAAAAACCAACAATCAGATAGGTTGATAGCGTCAGTGTCTCTAACAAGAAGTAGGCCAAGAAAAAAGAGCCGCTGAGCAAAACTCCACTCACAGCTCCTTCAAAAAAGCCTAGAAGGGAAAAGAACCTAGCCAGAGCCCATTCCTTTTCCATATAGCCCAGACCGTATATCTGAGCCATTAGCGCCAACCCGGTCGAAAGCTCTAGAGCCCCTAGGTTGAGAACTGATAAATCCAGATCAAAACTCAGGGCCATATCGGCCACTTGCAACCACGGAAAATGAAGTTCGACTGACCCTACATTCCAAATCCCCATAAACACACAAGTGCCATGGACAAAGGCAAGGACAGTCATAAACATATTGATGTAGACCGCTGGCCTAGGCCCGGTCCGTTGCACCATTCCCATGGACCAGGGCAACGATAAAAGTACCCCTACGAACCCGTAAATCGGGATGAGCCAACTTAACTGAATCAAAGACTGCATCATTGCTACCAAAGAGCCCACCGGCAATCCATAAACACCCTCAAGAGGCATCAAGCCACTCCACACCTGCCCCAAGCACAGGGGGGCAGACAAAAAACAGCCAGAGACCCTGACATAGAGCCACTTGCACATGTCACCAAAATTAATTACGCGTGGATAACCAAAGCTAGCCAACACGCATAAAAAAGTTTAGGAGTAAACTGGCACCGTAACCGGTTAGCCCAGATAAATATCTATGGCTAGTTTTAAGATCACACGATTTTATTAATGGTACCTGATGAACACCCCTCGAAAAGAGACTCGCTCGATTCATCAACGCTGCCTAGCTTAAAAAAATAAGTTATTGACTTTTTGTGAGTAATCTGGGTCAAGCGCTTAGGGGGAGCGTCACATGCTGTGTTCTATCTGTCACAAAGCTTTCACCCCAATCACCCCAAATTTCCTGCTTCACCGACGGCTCAACAAATAGACATCATTAGTTACGTTTCGATGCAAATAATCATCAGCATTGATAATGCTTAACATTAGAAACAATCATTGAGACTTATATTGTCAAACTGCTGCCCCCCTCGTATTCTGAAGGGTAGTCATGGAGTTATTGCAGACTAAAGGTTTGCAAGTTACGTCTCGGTATGTGAAGTAATTCGAAAAGAATTCTTAACTTCGCATGGTCGGGGCACAGTGCTTGAAATAAAGCTGTTTTATCTAGGAGATTTGCGACAATGCCGATTGCCGTTGGAATGATTGAAACGCGTGGTTTCCCCGCTGTTGTAGAAGCTGCTGACGCGATGGTCAAGGCTGCCCGTGTAACCCTTGTAGGGTATGAAAAGATCGGTAGTGGTCGCGTGACCGTTATCGTACGTGGCGACGTATCTGAGGTTCAGGCGTCAGTTGCTGCTGGCATCGAGTCTGCTAAGCGCGTCAACGGTGGTGAGGTTCTATCCACACACATCATCGCTCGCCCCCACGAAAACCTGGAGTTTGTGCTGCCCATTCGCTACACCGAAGCAGTCGAACAGTTTAGGACCTAGGTTTTTTATCTCAGTTAGTCAATCCAAATAGTCAGCATACCAAGGTAAGAAACGATGGCAATCGCAGTAGGAATGGTTGAAACCCTGGGTTTCCCAGCAGTAGTGGAAGCAGCCGACGCCATGGTCAAGGCCGCTCGCGTAACTTTAGTCGGTTATGAAAAAATTGGTAGCGGTCGCGTAACCGTTATCGTCCGTGGTGATGTGTCTGAGGTTCAGGCATCGGTTGCTGCCGGTGTTGAGAACGTCAAGCGAGTAAATGGTGGTCAGACCCTGTCCACACACATCATTGCTCGTCCCCATGAGAACTTAGAATTTGTGTTGCCTATTCGCTATACCGAAGCTGTTGAACAGTTTCGTGAGAGCGTAAGTGGCATCCGCCCCTACGGTAGGTAGGGCATGCGCCTAGGGAAGGTTCGTGGCACGGTCGTTAGTACCTGCAAAGAGCCAAGCTTGACAGGTGTAAAGTTCTTGTTGATTCAGTTTGTCAGTGAGAATGGTGACTTGCTACCTGACTATGAGGTAGCTGCCGATGTTGTGGGTGCTGGTCCCGGAGAATGGGTTCTGGTCACCCGCGGCAGTGCTGCACGCCAGCACAGCGGCTATGGAGAAAGGCCAGTGGATGCTGCCATTGTTGCCATTGTTGACACCGTTAGTTTGGATTCTGGCTCGCTCTACGACAAGCGTGAGGATTTTAATTAATAGCTTTCTTGGGAGAATATGGGCCAATGGTTAAACCAGCCATGGCAACATCCCCGACCCAGTATCAATCAATGGCTAAGCCATTGATTGAGCCTACTGCCTTTGTTCATTCGTTTTCTCAGGTTGTAGGTGGTGTTTATGTCGGGGCCGAAGTATCGATTGCTCCGGGTACCTCAATCCGAGCGGATGAGGGGTTGCCCTTTTACATCAGTAGTCATTGTGATATCCAGGACGGTGTTGTCATACACGGGCTTGGTCAAGGTTGTGTATTAGGAGATAATGGCAACTCCTATGCCGTTTGGTTGTCTCCAAATGTCACCCTCACACACAAGGCACTAATCCATGGCCCTGCCTACTTGGGTGAGGGAAGTTTCGTTGGCTTTAGATCAACGATCTTTAATTCCCGTCTCGGTGCTGGCGTCATCGTTATGATGCATGCCCTGGTGCAAGATGTTGAAGTGCCCGCAGGGCGCTGTGTACCCTCTGGTGCTGTGATTACTACCCAAGCCCAGGCGGATGCATTACCCAGAGTGACTGAGGCAGACTTAGCCCTAGTCCGAGATATTGTTGAGCCCCATATTCAGGAACGTTCTCGCGAGCGGTTGTCTCAGGTGGGAGGCTCTCCACAAGCATTGAAGTACCCCGACGGTGCGGTTAATGCTGTTCCAATTCAATCTGCCCGCCACCCGGCGAGCGGCCCACACACCCCATACACCACCGATAACGTTGGTATAGATACTATGCAAGCACTAGCACCCGAAATTGTTCAACAGGTTCGTCAGTTTTTAGCCCAGGGCTACAAAGTTGGCTCAGAGTATGCCGATAAGCGTCGCTATCGCAGTGGTGTCTGGCAAAGCTGTCCTGTGGTGCAGTCTAACCGAGATAGAGATGTTCTCTCTTCCTTAGAGCGCTGTATGGCCGAACATCAGGGTAGCTATGTGCGGATTTTTGGCATTGATCCTGTGGGCAAGCGTCGCGTGGGTATGATGACGGTGCAGCGCCCCGATGGCAAGCCGGTTGAAGCTAGTAGTAACAGAAGTGCAGCAGCTGCGTCGCCTCAGGCCGCTGCTTCTGCTGGCAACAGTGGTGGCACAGCTTCTGGTGACATTGCTGGTCAGGTACGTGCTTGGCTGCGTCAAGGGTACAAAATTGGTACCGAGCATGCTGATCGTCGTCGCTACCGCAGTGGTGTTTGGCAGACCTGTAGTCCTATCCAGTCTGCCCATGAATCCGAGGTGATGTCTGCTTTGCAGGGGTGTTTAGCTGAGCATGCTGGTGAATATGTGCGGATGTTTGGTATTGATCCTGTAGCCAAGCGTCGAATTGCACCCATTACTATTCAGCGAGGCGACGGCAAGCCGGTAGAACTGCAGGCATCGGCGGGTGGAGCCTCCTCATCCTCTGCTAGTCAGAATGGTGCGGCGCCTAGTACCAGTAGCGAGCTTGTTCCTCAAATTCGTTCTATTCTGCGCCAAGGTCAGCGCATTGGGATTGAGTTTGCCGATAAGCGTCGCTATCGCAGTGGTATTTGGCAAACAGCACCTGCCATCTCTGCTACTAGTGAATCGGCTGCGGTTTCTGCAGTACAGCAGGTTCTGGCTGACCATGCGAATGATTATGTACGCATTTTTTCCGTTGATCCACGGGTGAAGCAGCGCGGTCGTGCCGTAACTGTTCAAAAGCCAGGTCAGGCAGCGGTCAGCACATCTGGTGGTAACTCTCAGCCTGCATCCTACGGTGGCGGCGGTAATACGTCTGCTAACAGCTCCGCTAACACTAACGGCAGCAGTGCTACTGTTAGTGCTGATTTAGCCCAGCAAGTGACCCAGCTGGTAAATCAGGGTTATCGTGTCAGTACTGAGTATGCTGATAAGCGTCGCTATAGCAGTGGAGCATGGCAAACAGGGAATCCCATCAGCGGGAACCGTCCTTCAGAGGTCATTGCTGCTCTAAAAGCTCAGCTGGCTGAACATGCTGGTCACTATGTGCGTCTGGTGGGTGTGGACCCCCGTGCCAAGTGCCGCGTGCTGGAAACCACGATTCAACGTCCGTAGTCTAAATGTCATTAGTCTCGTCTCAGTTCTTGGGACCGTCGCGATGGAACCCTCGCCTCTACATTTTGTGAGTCATACCCATTACTATCGCGGCGGTGACGTTGTTATTGATGCTTCAGCAGCTATCGCTCCGGGCGTTGTGTTTCGAGCTGCGTCTACTGGTTCTATTCGGATTGGACCAGGGGTTTGTGTCGGTGCAGGGGTGGTCATTCAGGCAAAACAGGGCTGCGTGATGATTGAGTCTGGGGTGAGTCTGGGGACTGGTGTGCTGATTGTGGGCCATGGACATGTCGGTAGAGGAGCCTGTGTGGGTCCCTCAAGTACTCTGATCAATCCTGCGATCGCAGCCAATGAAATCGTTCCTCCCTGTTCTTTAGTAGAGCCGGGCGTATCTACTTCAGAGACCGCTGCCCCTCGAAATGGTGTATCTGGTTCCAGCGCCGCCAGTCATTTTCAGTCTGGAGGATTTACACCCTCCAGTGGGCCAGTGCCTTCTATGCCGATGCCTCCAAGAACATCCCCAACGGTTGAACCTCAGTCGGTTTCGCCCAAGGCCGTACACGTACCTGACATTGATTCGGCACCGTCATCGGATATGTCGGCAGGGGCACCCGCTGCCATTGCCCAAAATCGTCCTGTTTATGGGCGTGATCATGTAAAGAACCTGCTGTCCGCCCTGTTTCCCTATCGGCAATCATTGAACAACGGGGATTCGAGTGCTCAATCTGAAAATGGCTCCTAAAATAGGGAATACACCGTAACTTATCTGAGTTTAAATAAATTGGGAAGCCTGATTTGTATCTAGTAGAAACTTCTCATATCATCCATTGACAAATTGATAAGTAACATCGCTTTTTGAAGACGCCATTGAGGCTTTCACCATACAGTGTGATGTAGACTCAACCAAACCCCAAGGGCTTACCCACGCTACTTGAGACTCATATGCCAGCCGACTCTTCCGCTCTCGCTAGTTCCACCGATAAAGCCAGGTCATTGATGCGCTGGGTAAAAGATTCGGCTTTGGGCGTGGTGTCGACAACAAGCTTTCCAGCCATCATTGGTGTGGCCGATGCCATGATGAAGTCTTCAAATGTGTACTTAGTAGGGTACGAGAAGACTGGCGGCGGTCAGTGTAGCGCTATTGTGCGAGGCGGGGTGGCTGATGTCCGTATGGCGGTCCATGCGGGGGTGGAAACCGCAAAGCAGTTTGGGCAATTGGTATCTTCATCACTGATTCCTCGTCCCATGGCTGATATGGAAAAGGTGCTGCCAATCCTGCCACGGATGCAGGAGTTAGACGGGGTGGGGGAAACTCACATGAGTAGCGGTGCGATCGGTTTGCTGGAGACAAGAGGCTTTCCTGCCATGGTGGGGGCTGCGGACGCCATGACCAAATCGGCTGAGGTGGAGCTGATTTCTCACGAAACCATTGGCGAAGGATTATGTACGATTTTGATCCGGGGCTCCCTGTCTAATGTGGCCATTGCTGTTGAAGCCGGTATGCATGAGGCCGAGCGTATCGGTGAACTTAGCGCGGTCATGGTGATTCCTCGACCACTCAATGATTTAGAACGTAGCCTGCCGAAGGTTAAGCAAGCGAAGAAACCACAGAAGGTCAAGCTACCGCTGAAACTAGAAGAGCGTCAGAAGGAATTGATGCCCGCCGAGGCCCCTGTGATCGAGGTGCAAAAGCAAAAGCAGCTAGATCTGCCCGAAACAGAGTTGATGCCTGCTCAGCCCCCTACAATAGAAGTCCAAACGCAAAAACCGTTGGACTTACCCGAATTTGAATAGTTACATAGGGTTTGAGTGCTAAGTCTGACGGCCCCTTAAATGGATTGAGTTTCAAGAGACCGCAGATACTAAAGTGGTTTCCTTAATGAACCTAAAGATCAGCGTAGCCAAAGGTAACGTTGAATTCGGCACACCAGATAGCCACGGAGCCGTAGTCATTCAGGTTGAGGTCAGCGGGTAAAACGTAGCCCTGGGAGCCTTCAAAACTCTTAAGGTCAGCGATATAAACGTAATCATTCTCAGCCAAGCTGACAGGAACAGAATCACCTTTGTAGAGTACAACTTGAACCGCAGGACCACGGGCCGTATCAAATGCGCCATCAAATTCAAGGATGCGCTGGCCATCTTTTTCGACTATGCGGGCGGTACCAGTGGTGGCATGGGACTGGTCAACGGTAACAAACTGGCCGGACGTCAATAACGTTTTGGCTGATCGGGTAATGCTAGGTTTCGCGGCTAAAGCTTCGCTAACGCTGATAGTTTGTGCAAAAGGAACGATTACGGCAGTGAGCATGACAGCTGACAAACCGGTGGATAGTAGATTCTTCATGGTGGCGTTCTCCTAATTTTCAAGCACAGGCGACGTGCGCTGCTTGATTACTAATATCGGAGGACTACCTGAGACTCCGTTGATACGTTTCTAAGGGATTTGTAAGCTCTGTCTGAAAAAGTCTGAGTGCTAGGGATGATCTAGATCACATCGAACAAATAAGTAGATGGCCGAAAGTAAACGTCTTTAACGCCGCTGGTTTCAACTCCGCTCAACCAGCTAATTTTGAGAATACGAGGTATGATTTTTTGTAGTGGCAAAGACTGTTTATGCCCGTTGACACTTGGTTTCCCCTCGCGATTTATTACGAAGATTTACCGGAGGCAACAGCCCACAAAAAACAGCTAATCGATGCCGCTCTTCAGCTAGAAAAAGATGGCTATGAGCGGCGGGCATTTCCTGAGATGGCCTGGACAGGAGACTTGCACGGTGCGGAACAAATTCACACCGATTCACGGTTTGTCTGGATTGTCAGCCAGGTAGAACACCACGTTCAGAAATATCTGGAGACACTGGGTTTAGATTTGGAACAAATCGATCTCTATATCCAGCGAGCTTGGCCGGTAATCTCTCGTCACCAGCAAGAAGTCGGTTCCCACTGTCACAATACGGCCCATATTAGCGCTGTGTACTATGTGTCAGTACCAAACTCAGGCAGTGATGAGGCTGGGAGTCTAGTCTTTTTTGATGATGCCCGTCTTAACGAGGTGAGCCCTGGCCTGGGGAGCGAAAACACCAATATCATTGTCAATTTGAACAGTTTGAATCAAGATCAGGCGATGTACTGTCCTACAGAAGGACGGTTGATTCTGTTTCCAGCCAAGCAGCGGCACGGTGTAACCATAAACCATACGGAAGGGATGAGAATCTCTCTCTCGTTTGATATTGTGTTAACAGCAAAGCCCGGCAGTGCTGCGGGGTCCTATGAGTTTTTACCGCCGCCACCTAGCCAGTGGCAAAAGTTTGGAACAGGAGAACCCTAAGGACTCTAAGGATGACAAAACTGACAACCGGATGTCACAGGAATGTCATATCCCTTGGATAAGCTGTGGATAGCTAAAAACGAATCCATTCCATCACGGTTATGTCCTATCCACTTCATCCAAAGTCCGCTCCCGCTTCCTCTCGGCGCCTATCTGTGCTGAGCAGCCTGCTCGTGGGCGCTGGTCTGGCGACAGCGGGTGGCTTTTTGGCTTGGTCTCCAGAGTCGCCCCTGCGCAGTGGAGCGGCTGTTGCCCAGACAGCGCCTGCCACCGAGGCCGTTTCGCCCGCAGCTAACCCCAACTTTATTACCGATGTGGTTACGGAAGTCGGACCAGCCGTGGTCAGAATTGATGCATCGCGCACTGTCACTCAGCGGGTTCCAGACGTGTTTAACGATCCCACCTTCCGTCAGTTTTTTGGCGATCGCATGCCCCAAGGCGGGCAAGAGCGCACCGAGCGTGGCCTGGGGTCAGGATTTATTGTCAGCGAGGATGGCCGCATCATCACCAATGCCCACGTAGTTGATGGGGCTGATACTGTAACCGTCACCCTTAAAGATGGCCGCATTTTGGATGGTCGCGTGCTGGGCAGTGACCCGGTGACAGACATTGCTGTAATCAAAGTGGACGAGCGTAATTTACCTGCCGTTACCTTGGGTAATTCAGATCAGCTACAGCCGGGGGAGTGGTCCATTGCCATTGGTAATCCGCTGGGGCTAGACAATACGGTTACGGTGGGGATTGTTAGTGCCGTAGGTCGTTCCAGTAATCAGGTGGGTGTACCCGACAAGCGGGTGGAATTTATCCAAACAGATACAGCGATTAATCCTGGTAATTCGGGTGGACCTCTGCTGAATCAACAGGGGGAAGTCATCGGTGTCAACACAGCCATTATCAACGGTGCCCAAGGACTGGGATTTTCGATTCCCATTAATATGGTGGAGCGGATTGCCACTGAGCTGGCTGAGACTGGCAAGGTGGAGCACCCGTTCCTGGGAATTCAGATGGTTACCTTGAGTCCGACGGTAAAAGAGGAGATCAATACGGATCCCAATAGCGGTCTGAGTGTAGATGAAGATGCTGGCATATTAGTGGTTCGGGTCCTACCGGATTCGCCTGCGGCCAAGGGAGGACTGCGCGCTGGGGACGTCATCACCTCGGTCGCAGGGACAGCTGTGGCCGATGCCGCTGAGGTCCAGCGCCTTGTCGGCAATGGGAAAGTGGGTGAAAAACTGACAATGGAGATCACCAGAAATGGCGAGGTCGAGCGGCTAGCGGTCAAACCAGGCAATTTGCCAGAGTAGCCTCCCAGAAAGCAATATCCTCAAGCAACATCCTTGCACACTAGTTAGAACGTACTGATTAGCGGATGCGAATACCCAACTTTGTGGGTGGTCGCATCCGTTTTTTTGCCGTCTCTAATTGAGGGATGAACCGATAAGCCTTCCTTTTGACGGTCATTACAATTTGCTCCATAAAAAAGTTGATTATTCATTACGGTTTATTGCTAGACTTTAATCAATGAATATCAAATTCTTCATTGATTAATTTCAATGAACAGGCGCTGGTCATACTGTCACAAGTTTTCCAGGCAACTTTTTGTAGTTAGCGTTGGGCCTGCCCACCTGCATGTTCTGAATCGTCTCTGTTCAAAGTCTCAGCTCAGCTGATTCTCGAAAAGTCTTTTGATTCTCGAAAAAGAATGATGTCATCTCTGATTCTGCTGGTTATCTCCCTTAGTCTCATTGTCTTAGGTCAGCGTTTACGACCTGTTGATGATGTTTATCCCCTGGCATTTTATAGCGCTAGTTTGTTGAGTGGTCTGTGGGGATTCGCGGTGGCTTCTGGCACGATTCAGCTGGCGATTGTTGCTTGTGCGTTGGGATGGCTACAGGTGGGTCCTTTACGTTCTTAGGGCCAGAGCTTGCTTAGGAAAAGAAAGTAATATTAAAGCCATCGTATCTCTCGATCTCCCTATGCGTTTACTCGAAGCCTGTATCTTTGCAACTGTCATGTGTGGGTTTTTCGGCATCATTCTTAAAAAGAATCTGATTATGAAAATTCTCTCCATGGACGTGATGAGTACTGGAGTCATTGCCTTATATGTTTTAGTGGCATCCCACAGCGGGCTGTTTACGCCGATTGCCGATAGTGATCTGGGGACACAGCCTATAGACTATGCCGACCCGGTGCCTCAGGCTGTGATTTTGACGGCCATTGTTATTGGCTTCTCGATTCAGGCCTTGATGTTAGTGGGGGTGATGAAGCTATCGCGCGATCATCCCACCCTGGAAACTAGCGAGATTGAGCGGAGTAATGCGCCATGATTGCAACTATTGTCTGGATTGCCCTGCCCCTGTTTATTGGCTTTAGCATCTATCTGTTGCCAAAGTTTGACCGCTATCTGGCCCTGGCGGTATCGCTGCTCTCATTGGTCTATGGCCTAGCGCTGGTTCTAGGCTTGCTGTCTTTAGACCTGCAGCTGCTGGATAGCTTTGGCGTGACGCTGATGGTCGATACGCTCAGTGGCTACTTTATTGTGACCAACGCCCTAGTGACTACAGCGGTGGTGCTGTATTGCTGGGGGCAAGATAAATCAGCCTTCTTTTTTACCCAGGTGACTATTTTGCACGGCAGCGTCAATGCGGCGTTTATCTGTGCAGACTTTATTAGCTTGTATGTAGCGCTAGAGGTGATTGGCATTGCTGCCTTTTTGCTGATTACCTATCCCCGCACCGATCGAACCATCTGGGTCGGGTTACGCTATCTGTTTGTCAGTAATACGGCCATGCTGTTTTACCTGTTGGGGGCGGTGCTGGTCTATCAGTCCAATGGCTCGTTTGCCTATGCGGGGCTGCAGCAGGCACCCACGGACGCCATTGCCCTGATTATTTTAGGGTTACTAACAAAAGGTGGCATCTTTGTGTCGGGGTTATGGCTACCCTTAACTCATGCCGAGTCCCAGACCCCGGTGTCGGCGATGCTCTCAGGTGTGGTGGTTAAGACGGGAGTGTTTCCATTGGTGCGGTGTGCGCTGATGATGGACGAAATTCACCCAATATTGCAATTTTTTAGTGTGGCTGCTGCTGTACTCGGTGTAAGCTATGCCATCTTTGAAAAAGATACGAAGCGAGTGCTAGCGTCGAGCACCCTTTCGCAGATGGGGTTTGTGCTGGCAGCCCCGGCAGCAGCGGGGGTGTATGCCCTGAGCCATGGGCTGGCCAAGGCATTGCTATTTTTGATTGCGGGTAGTCTGCCCAGTCGGAGTTTTGACGAGCTGCGTCAGACACCCATTCGCTGGCCGCTGTGGGGGGCGTTGGTTCTGGCTAGCTTATCGATTTGTGGGTTGCCGCTACTGGCGGGGTTTGGAGCAAAGGCGTTGACCTTAAAGGCATTGGTGCCCTGGCAGTCCATGGTAATGAGTGGGTTAGCGGTGGGTACTGCGATCGCATTTTCCAAATTTATCTTTCTTCCCTGCGATCTCTCTGCCAAACCCGTTGCCAAAATCCCCTTAGGTTTTGGGTTAGCCATTGGCCTACTCTTGGGCGGGTTGATTCTCGGCAACCTCTTTTCCCTAGAAAGTTACACGCTCTCAACGCTAGTCAAATCATTGCTTATCATCGTCGTGGGCTGGCTCGTCTATGCCTTACTATTAAGGAAATTCACCCCAACATTACCCCGTGCCGCCGAGAAATTTGAGCATCTAATTGGTGCGATGAGTCTCATCTTAGTTCTGTTATTTGGGATGGTATTAGCATGATAAGTCTGCCAGATTTGCTCTTGCGTCTGACCATTTGGTTTTTACTGACAGCCGATCTGAGCCCGGCCAATATAGCCATTGGTATCTGTGTAGCATTGCTGATTCCTAGGCGTTACTCGGTGCCTGCGGCCTGGAAACAATGGCTATGGGAGTGGCTGCGGGTGATTGGGCAAATCGTTATTGCCATTCCTACGGCCTACATAGAAACCATTGAGATCATGCTGTGGCCCCATACCGAAGAAGTGATTACCCGAGAGCGGGTCAGGCCCCACCGCACCCCTGGGCTGATTTTTCTAGATATCTTTGTGATCACCTTTACCCCTAAAACCATCGTGCTTCACTATGACGAAGACGGCTGGTATGAGGTTCATCAACTCGAACGGAGGCAGCGCCCATGAACATTATTCTGTTGATTATGTTGGGCATTTTGCTGATGCCCATTTACGAAGCCTGGCAGGACGATGATATTTGGCAAAAGATGTTGGCCTTTTCCAGCATTGCGACCAAAACCTCAATCATGATTTTAATTGTCTCTGTCCTGCGCGATGATTGGATGATTGGGGTAGTCGGAGTATTGATTTTGAGTGTTGGCAATGCCGCTCTGATGTTGTTGGCCCATGTGCTTAGGAGGATGAACACCGTATGATCGAGGTTGTGATTGACGTCCTGAGTTACGGATGTATCGGCATGGGACTCATTTTTTGGTTTTGGGGAACGCTGCCGCTGCTGGGACATCGTTCTGTCTTGTTTAAGCTACACACGCTGTCGGTGTCTGACACCCTGGGTTCGATGATCATCATGGTGGGACTGTTGTTAAAGATTCCTCGGGAGTGGCCGCTGCTGGTGTTGGCGCTGATTTCCCTGGCTATTTGGAATACGATGCTGGGCTACGTGCTGGCCTATTGTTCTACAGGAGGTCGTCGTGATTGAAGATGTGTATGTGGTTGCGATCGCAGCCCTGCTGCCCCTAACGGCCTGTATGTTGGTCTTTCAGGTAAACCCTTACCATGCTCTGGTCATTCGCGGCATTTTGGGAGCCGTCGCCGCCCTAGTCTATATTCTGTTTGGCGCTGCCGACGTGGCCCTGACCGAGGCCCTGGTGGGGACCATGCTATCCATTACGCTCTATGCCGTTGCCGTACGCTCTTCCATGAGTATGCGGATGGGCATCGTGGCACAAGTAGAACAAGCGGAGCAAGCAGAAGACGCCCATCTGGGCACTGCTCACGAGCCCCTGATCTTCTCCCTGCGCGATCAGCTCCACCGGCTGCATATGCGCTTAGAGGTGATTCCTTACCCCTCTTTGAGCGCTTTGGACACCGCCCTGAGCAACAAAGAAATCCATACCGCCTGTATCCCAGCCGCTGGCTCCACGTACCATCTGCAAACACGGGTGGCTCGCCTCTACGATTTGCTTTACCCCAAACTGCCTCCCGAGCTGGCCAGCCTAGCGCTCGCCAATGCAGACAAGAGTATTTTAACCACAGAAAAATAGCTATGAAATGGGTTTATATTGCAGCTGGGATTGCCCTGTATATCAAGATGTTGGTGTTTCCCAACCCCACCATCGACGCTGGGGAGCTGTCTATTGTTGAAACGGTGGTGCAAGATAGCGGCGTTTCCAATGCGGTTTCCGGCATCATTTTTAGAAACCGTCTCTATGACACTATTTTTGAGGTCGTGGTCTTTACCCTGGCGATTATGGGGGTGCGATTTTTACTGGCCGATGAACAACCCTCAGGTACGGTCTATCAATTTACCGACAAGCCATCGGTGGTGCTGGCTCGCCTGGGCGCCACCATCGCGGCCCTGGTCAGTATTGAGCTAGCGATTCGCGGCCACCTGAGCCCAGGGGGAGGATTTGCAGCGGGTGTAGCCGGAGGAACAGCCATTGGTCTAGTCGCCGTCACCTCCTCTTCCCAATGGATGGAATCCATCTATAAGCGCTGGGGGGCCGCCATCTGGGAAAAGATTTCAGTGCTTGTGTTTATTGTTGTTGCGGTCTTGACCCTCATTGGGATCGAGCTGCCCCACGGTAATCTGGGTGCCTTGGTCAGTGGTGGTTGGATTCCCCTGCTCAATATGCTGGTGGCCATCAAAGTAGCCTTGGGCTCCTGGGCCGCTATTTTGATTTTTATTCGATATCGAGGACTGTTGTAGCGATGATTCCCATCTGTCCGGATCATCTACACAGTCCTTAAAAAGCACCCTAATAGGTACTGCCAATCACGACAGCATCTTCCACATTGGAAACAAGAGAGGAGGTGTTGCATGATATCAAAAATTTCAGAACGGCAGCTGCACGCTGTTCGGTGGATTTTGGTGATTGGCTGGGGGGTGTTAATTCTATCCCTGTTTTATGATCCGGTGTCCCATGGGCTAACGGATCCGAACAGTGCCTGGGGGCTGCTGGGCGATCGCACCTTGCTAGTGGCTCAAGATCCGAGTCAATGCGTCAAAGTGCAGGGTGAGTGTGTGCCGCTGAAGCCGTACGCCATCGGGGCGCGAATCTTCTGGGGCATGATAGTCCCCTGTGGCATCTTTATTGTCTTTGTCTTTGGCCATGAAACCTGGCGTCGCATTTGTCCTCTATATTTCTTTTCACAGATTCCACGGGCGTTGGGACTATCCCCGCGCTCATCTATCAAAGCCTTTCCCTGGCTAGAGAAGAATCACTTTTATTTACAGTTTGGTCTGTTCTTTTTGGGTCTTAATGGACGAATTTTGTTAGTAAATTCCGTCCGCCCTATCCTGGGTACTTTTTTAATACTGACGTTATTGGCCTCGGCGGGGGTGGTGTGGCTATTGGGAGGGCGCAGCTGGTGCCACTATGTTTGTCCGTTTGGCATGGTACAAACGGTGTTTACCGGGCCTCGTGGGCTGTTAGATAGTCAGGCCCATACTGCTATGCCCAAGGGGGTAACCCAGTCCATGTGTCGGACAGTAGAGCCGACGGGGACTGAAAAAAGTGCCTGTATCTCTTGCAAAAGTCCCTGTATGGACATTGATAGTGAGAAGGCCTACTGGGAGCATCTGCAGCAGCCAGGGCGACGATTGATACAGTATGGCTATCTTGGTTTAGTGGTGGGCTACTTTCTGTACTATTGGCTCTATGCAGGCAATTTTGACTATTATTTTTCCGGGGTGTGGAGCCACGAGTCAGCTGCCTTAGCCAACCTCTGGAAGCCTGGTTTTTATTGGTTTGGGACGGCTCTGCCTATACCAAAACTGGTGACCTCACCGCTGACCTTGGGATGGTTTGCGATCGCAGCCGTCTACCTTGGCACCCACCTAGAAAAACGCTATCGCGGCCATCTCAAATACCACTTTCCCCATTTAGGCCGTGAGCAAAGCCAGCACCGACTCTTTTCCATCTGTACGTTTCTTGCCTTCAATATCTTTTTTATCTATGGCGGTCGCCCAGAAATTAACAGCTGGCCCCTACTCTTACAATTCACGTTTCAGGCTGTGGTCGCCCTGGTCAGTGGCATTTGGCTTTATCGCACCTGGGACCGCAGCCCTGAGCAATATATGCGAGAAAGTGTTGCCGATAAACTCAAACGACAGCTGGCTAAACTCTCCCCAGAGTTGTTAACGCCCCTAATCGCTGGGTCTATTGACCAGCTCAGTGCCGATGAGATCTATGTGTTAGCCAAAACGTTGCCCCATACAGCCCAGTATGACCGAGCTAAGCTCTATAAAGGTGTTCTTCAAGAGGCCCTAGAAGCAGAACAAGTAACCTCCGCCAATAGTCTGATGCGGCTGCACTATCTGCAAGAGCAGTTAGAAATCACACCGCAACAGCACTATGATCTGCTGGCGGAAGTCAATACTGGCTCGGGGACCCAGCAGCTGATTCATCCTATTGCACCGCCGTTGCCCCGCACTTTGTTAAAGCAGGGCTCAGAGCAACAGCGTACGGTGATCCGTCGAGAGAAAGATTCTGGTTAGGGAACTGCATAAATGCTCGGCAACGATCCTGTTCCTGTAGAACTCACTTGAAAATTGTCATGTTAAAACTTAAAGTCATTAACCAATCGACCAACGATTTTTTTGAAAGCTGTTTACAGCCGCAAAATCGCACTCTAGACTGTCTGATCGGGCGTCATCCCAGCTGTGATCTGGTTTTAGATGGTCCCACCGTCAGCCGGGTCCATGGGCGTATCCTTTTTCAAGGACAGCAGTGCTATTTCTCGGACCTGGGCAGCACCGATGGCTCCCGGCTCAATAACGAAACAGTCGCCGTCACCCAACCCTATGCCCTCGCCACCGATGATGTTATCCGTTTAGGAGAGTTTGCCTTACTGGTGGAAGCCATTGAACGGCCAGCTGCAGCCGCAGCTGCTCAGGCTGCTGTCGATAATCGGACAGTGCGGTGTGTCCAGATTATTCAGGAAACAGCTGATGTCAAGACATTTCGCTTTCGAGCTGAACCGGCCAGTTTGTTTGACTACAAACCCGGCCAGTTTGTCACCCTCAAACTAAACATTGATGGGCAGCCGGTCAATCGTTCCTATTCGATTTCATCGACTCCCTCCCGGCCCCATATGCTAGAAATTACGGTCAAACGGGTGCCCCCAGCCCAAGCAGGGATGCCCCCTGGTTTAGTCTCCAACTGGCTGCACGACCATCTCACGGTGGGTCAGACCTTGGACATTCAAGGGCCGTTTGGTCACTTTAACTGTATTGACCATCCGGCGGATAATTACTTACTGGTGTCAGCGGGGAGCGGCATCACCCCCATGATGTCCATGGCCCAGTGGCTATGTGATATCGGCTCCCCCGCTAAGATTGTTTTTATCCACAGTGCCCGCACCCCTGAGGATATTATTTGTCGTCAACGACTAGAATTACTGGCCAGTCAAAATCCTAATCTTCAATTAGCTTGGACGCTGACGCGACCGACGACAGGGGCTGCCTGGACCGGGTATCGCGGTCGCTTAGGAGAGACTTTATTAAAAGCGATTGTGCCTGACTACGAGCAGTTCACCACCTTTGTGTGCGGTCCCCAGGGATTTATGGGTAGTACCAAAGCCTTATTTGAGGAGATGGGCTTTCCCATGGAAAATTATTTTGAGGAGAGTTTTGGTGCTCCTAAAGCCCCTCGAAAGTCCTCGTCCAATAATAATTCCCGACCCCAACCAAATGCCCAGCCTGTTGGTGGTGTGCCAGATACCCAGGCATCTGCGATCGCACCCGTCGTCGTATTTGCCAACTCCCAGAAAGAAGTCAGCTGTGATGATGAAGACTGTCTCCTGGATGTGGCTGAGCAGGCTGGGATTGAACTAACCAGCGGCTGCCGCATGGGCAGCTGCGGTGTGTGTAAACACCAGCTGCTAGAAGGTCAGGTGGATTACGATGACGAACCAGGGGGGCTGTCGGATAGCGATCGCAAAGATGGACAGGTGCTAGTTTGTGTAGCGCGACCGGTGGGTCGAGTCGTATTATCAGCGTAAACGCTATCCTGTAGCTCGCTACCCTTAAGATGCATCGCCATGATATTTCGTCAGCTATTTGACCAGACTAGTAGCACCTATACCTACTTAATTGGCGATACTATCAGCCGTGAAGCCGCTCTAGTTGATCCCGTCTTAGAACAGCTGGAGCGGGACTTTACCCTGCTAGGCGAGCTAAACCTAAACCTCAAGTTCTGCTTAGAAACTCACATCCACGCAGACCATATTACAGCTACCGGAAAATTACGCGAGATCACCGGCTGTGCCGGGATTGTACCCGCTGGGGCGCAAATAGTGTGTGCAAGCCGTGCTGTCAACCACCGAGAAGTACTACGGCTGGGCAATACCTCCATCCAGGGCATCGAGACCAACGGTCATACGGATAGCCACATGGCGTATCTGGTTAACGGCACCCATCTGCTCACAGGGGATGCCGTATTTATTCGAGGCTGTGGCCGCACCGATTTTCAGGGGGGTAACGCGGGTGTTCTGTATGACCGGGTAACTCAGCGGCTATTTTCATTGCCCGATGAGACGCTCGTGTATCCGGGCCATGACTATAAGGGACAGACAGTTTCCACCATTGGCGAAGAAAAGCGATTCAATCCCCGTTTTACCGGACGAACACGCGAGGAGTTTATGGTGTTGATGGATAACTTAAACCTGTCTACTCCGAAAAAGATAATGGAAGCTGTGCCGGCTAATCAGCAGTGTGGTCAGAAAAGCTAGCCAGTTAAGATGGCTGACTAAACAGGTCCATACAGGTCCATAGTAGGTTTATGCTACAAGTTTACGTAAACGCATCAGGTTTAATTGATGTAGAAATAACAGGTTCTATTTCTACCGTAAACATCTTCCCTGGTTGACTATGGCTTTGCCCTCCAATGTGTCTTCGGCCCCCACCGCATCTGCTAACCATGAACTGCTCAAAGCCGCCTGGCAGCGTCAGCAATCCTACAGTAAAAACGCCTCTCGCCATCAGCAGAGATTTCTCTTTTTGAGAACTGTGTTAGCCATCTTAGGTATTCTGGTTGTGCTGCTGGCTGTGGTCGAAACCTATAATTTTGCTCAGAGTTGGAATACGCTGATTGATCGTATCCTACTGATTTTACCCATCGCCATTACAGCTCTGGTTGCCTTTTCAGCCCGGTTTGACCGGGGACAAAACTGGGTACTGTTACGGGGCAGTGCCGAATCCCTAAAAACAGAAATCTACTATTACCGCACCCAGGTCAAACCCTATAATGGAGACAATCGTGGCGTCGTTCTTTCAGCCCGGATTCAACAGATTAGTGCGAGTCTAAAAGGCAGCCCTGTACACCATGGGGCCTTAGCTCCCTATGAAAATGAAGTATTGCCCTTTCAAGAGCATCATCTCTCGCAGCCTACTGGGGAAATCTCTGTTCAGGAAAACACCCGCTCAGCTCAACCCCGAATGGGAGTTGTTCTTCGTCTGGCCAACGGTATATTAAAAGGGCTGTCCATCCTGATTAACCGATGCTGGAGGTTCCTCTTTGAGTTTGAAGTTCAATCAAGCCCCCAAGACAATAAGTATTCTGATTTGACACAGCCTACGCAATACCTTCAATATCGTCTTGAAACTCAGTTTGAATGGTACCGAACGCAAGCAAAGCGATTAGCGCAGCGCCTACAGTTCTTTCAAGCTAGCATTTATGTGTTTGGCGCTGTGGGCACATTGTTAGCCGCTTTTGAGCCGACTAGAAGCTGGGTAGCTGTAACCACCGCGCTCGTGGCAGGGTGTACCAACTATCTTGAAGTCAAGCGAATTGAGGCTAGTTTAGTGGGCTATAACCAAGCGGCTGACAACCTCTATGACATTCGGGCCTGGTGGTATTCCTTATCAGAGAAAGAACGTAAAAATCCCAACAAGTTTAAACGGTTGGTGGACGGCTGCGAGGGCATCATCCGTAGTGAAACTACCAGCTGGTTACAAGACATGCAGGATCGCCTCGCCCAGCTCTACGGGGTTAGTGATGAGGATATGGAGACTGAAGAGAATTCTGATGTGACAGAAGAATTTAGTAAGGATCATGCTGTCACTGCCTAGCTAAATCCCATGAACTTGCGATCGCAATCCACAGACAGTTTGCAAGCATAGAGACCGGTCGGCAGCAACAAGGCCGTAGCCGTAAAACTAGCGGTGGCAGAAAAACACATGGGCTCACAATATGCCTCGGCATCCCTATGGTAACTGTGTCAGGATAAAAGCGGCTGCGGATACAAAGCACCGTTCCATAGCTATCTACCATAGACGGAGCAGACAGGAGTTACCTAAAGTCACCATGGCTAGATTTCGGTACAGTAAGCTTCGACACAGTATTAGAGCGACTACGGGGCTGGGACTGTTGTTGCTGCTGCCTAGCTGTGGTTTTTTCGACCCCAGCGAAGCTCAGGAGGGCAGACCAGGTCGTCCTGACGACAACCAGCCAGTTGCTGTGGAAACCGCCCGTGCTCAGCGGGGCACACTCACCGCCGCCCTAGAGTACACTGGCACCACACGTCCTCAGCAGCAGATCGCCTTACGGGCGCAGACAGCGGGTGAAGTCGTCGCTGTCAATGTAGATGTGGGCGACCCGGTCCAGGCAGGTGACACTTTGGCTCGCATCGACGGTGGATTGTTAAGTGCTCGGGTGAATGAAGCCCAGGCGGAGCTGTCGGTCAGACACTCAGAAATTGCTGAAAGTCAGGTATCCATTGTGGATGCCGAGGCGGCGGTTGCCCAGGCCAGGGCTACACGAGACCAGGCCAAGGTCGATGCGGACCGGCTGCGACAGCTGGCCAACCAAGGGGCCATTGCGCAACAGGCGGCTGAGGCCGCTGAACTGGCGCTGGTCAATGCAGAACAAACCTTAAACTCGGCCCAGGCTCAGGTGCAGGCGCGGCAGCAGACGATTACCGCCGCTGCCGGTCGGGTAGAGGCCCAGCAGGCGGTGGTGGCAGAAGCCCAGGAACAGCTGCGGTGGGTGGCGTTGAGCGCACCGCAGTCGGCCACGGTGCTTAACCGGCTAGTGGATCCGGGGGACTATGCGCAACCGGGGGCAACGCTGCTGGAGCTGGGCGATCTTAGCGTGCTCACTGTTGAGGTCCAGGTGTCTGAGCTAGATTTTGGCCAGCTGAGTGTAGGACAGCCGGCGCAGATTCGACTGGATGCGTTTGGTGAGGTGGGTGCGATCGCAGGTCGAATCACCCGCATTTCTCCCGTTGCCGACACCGTATCTCGGCTGGTCACCATCGAAGTCACCATGAACAACCCAGACCGTCGCATCGGCAGTGGTTTACTCGCCCGAGTCAGCTTTACCCCCGCTGAGGAACAGCAGGTCGTCGTCCCCACCAGCGCCTTAGCCACTGGCAACGCAGACGATACCATTTTTGTCGTTGAGCCTGACATTGAGCCACCCAAAGTAATCGCCCGGTCAGTCACAACCGGCGAGACCCAAAAAGGCCAGGTCGAGATTCTCTCTGGGCTCAGCGCCAATGAATCCTTTGTCGTCCAGAGCGATCGACCGCTCAAAACAGGACAGGCCGTGCGACTGAGCATTCTATCCGAGGCAGAAAACCAATGAAAACTAGCCTCAGCACCCTGGCCATTCGTCGCCACATTGCCACCCTAATGCTCTCGGTGGCCGTCATTGTTTTAGGTCTATTTTTCACCTCGCAGCTGCCAGTGGACCTGCTGCCTTCTATCACCTATCCTCGTATTGGTGTGCGGGCCGATGCCCCAGGAGTCTCCCCTGAAGTCGCTGTTGATGAAGTCACTCGCCCCCTAGAGCAGGCGCTTGCAGCCACAGAAGGCGTAGTCCAGGTCGTCTCTCAGACCCGAGAGGGGCGAGTCAGTGTAGATCTCTATTTTGAACCGGGGGGAGATATTGATCAGGCCCTGAATGACGCCAACGCCACACTTAACCGTGCCCGTAACCGATTGCCCGACAGCATTGAACAACCTCGCCTATTTAAATTTGACCCGTCCCAGCTGCCGGTGTATGAGATTGCCCTCACCTCAGAAACCCTTCAAGGCATTGATCTACGAGTATTCGCCGATGAAGACCTGGCGCGGGAGCTAAACACCGTTAAAGGCGTAGCCAGCGTCGATGTATCCGGGGGTGTCCAGGAAGAGATTCAGGTTAATCTAGACCCCAATCGACTGCAGGCGCTGGGGTTAGGCATTACCGATGTGTTAGATGCCCTAGATGAACGTAATCAGGACACCGCTGGTGGTCGCATTAAAGGCAAAAACAGCGAGCCGCTGACGCGGGTAGCCGGACAGTTTGAAAATGCCGACGAGATTCGCAATCTTATCTTTGAAGTGGGCGATCAGCAAGTATATTTGCGAGACTTTGCTGATGTGGTAGATGGCGCTGAAGAACAGCGAATTTTTGTTAGCCTCAACGGTCAGCCTGCCGTAAAAGTTAGCGTCCAAAAGCAGCCAACTGCCAATACTATTGCTGTCGTAGACGGTGTTAAAGAGCGGCTAGAGCAGCTCAAAGCATCGGGTCTGGTGCCTGACGATCTGGTACTCAATGTTACCCTGGACGAGTCTATCTTTATTCAAAATTCTATTCGTAATGTAGCTGCCGCTGGTCTCACAGGGACTGGACTTGCCGCTGTTGCCGTGCTGTTGTTTCTCGGCTCGTTGCGGCAGACATTCATCATTGTCTTAGCCATTCCTTTGGCTACGCTGGTCACACTGCTGCTATCGGGGCTGTTGGGACTGTCGCTGAATGTGTTTAGTCTGGGGGGACTGGCGCTGGGTGTCGGTATCGTGGTCGATAACGCCATCGTCATGCTAGAGAACATTACCGAAGGCGTGGCCCGCAGTTCACGACCGGTGGTGCGTCAGGCAGAAGCCAGCAGTCAAGAATTAGAATCGGCGCTCGTGGCATCCACCAGTACGAACCTGGTGGCCGTACTGCCGTTTCTGCTAATGGGTGGGTTTATCTCGCTGTTGTTTAGCGAACTTGTCGTCACTATTAGTTTGGCGGTAGCCGCATCAATGGTCGTGGCTTTAACGGTGGTTCCCACCCTGGCCGCACGATTGCTAGCTGTCAAAACATCTAGCGGTGTAGGCCGCTTCTGGCCAATTCAGCGATTTAGTCGAGGACTGCAGAAACTTACCCGTGACTATGGGAGAACTTTAAGCTGGATATTACAGCGGCGAGTGATTGTTATCGCTGCGGCTATGCTGATCTTTGGTGGTGGCAGCTGGTTCATGGTACAACAAATCCCGCAAGAGATTTTACCCAGTATCAGTAACGGTCAGGCCAGAGTCTGGGTTAGTCTGCCCCCAGGCACCACCCTGGAGGAAAACCGTCAGGTAATGACCGCTGTTGATGAGATATTACTGGCCCAGCCAGAAACTGACTATGTATTTAGCACCTCTGGCGGGTTTCTCTTTGGCAACATCAGTATCGACAATGCCCTGCGCGGCTCCAGCACCCTCACTCTCAAGCCGGGAACCGACGTAGAAGCCTTTACGGACCGCATGAACCAGGAGCTGAGACAGTTAAATCTGGTTAAAACCCGGATGCGGATCTCTCCCGGCTCGGTGCGGGGTTTGATTTTGAGCAATTCTCCGGTGCGTAGCGATGTGGATGTTATTTTGCAGAGTAGCGACATTGCTCTATTAGAACAAGCAGGCGCGCAGGTGCTGGATGCTCTAGATGAACAGGCCACCCTGGCCAGCTATCTGCCCGATGCGGACCCACCCCAGCCAGAAATTCAGATTCGACCCGACTGGGAACGGGCAGCGGATGTGGGCATCTCGGCAGAAGCGATTGGTCGCACGGTGGAGACAATTCTGTCGGGGGCGGTGCCCACACAGCTGCAGCGAGGTGATCGGCTGGTGGATGTGCGGGTGCAAACGCCCGATAGTCTAGTGCAAAGTCCGGCTCAGCTGACTCAGCTACCGCTGCTCAATGGTGACCAGCGAGTAAGGCTAGGGGATGTTACCAGTATTGAGAACGGGCGTTCGCCAGGAGAGATTCAGCGGATCGATCAGCGGCAGGTGTTTATTATTGAGGGCCGTTTGTCGGAAGATGCCAGTCTGGGTGAGGCGCTAGATGAGGTTGATCGGGTGATGGCAACGGTGACGCTGCCGGAGGGTGTGGTGCGGCTGCCGAGCTTTAGCGCCCAGAGCAATGAAGCGATCCAGCAGGGGTTAGGGCTGCTGGGTGGTCTGGCGGTATTCCTGGTGTTTACGGTGATGGCGGTGCAGTATAACTCGCTGATTGATCCGCTGGTGATTATGTTAACGGTGCCGCTGGCGTTGGCGGGTGGAATTTTGGGTCTGTATGTGACGGACACAGCCATTGGGGCGACGGTTGTTGTTGGAGCCGTGCTGCTGGTGGGTATTGTGGTGAACAATGCGATTATTTTGGTGGAGCTGGCGAACCAGATTTATGTGACCGAAGAGTGTAGTCGCATGGAGGCGATGCTAAGGGCTGCTCCCCAGAGACTACGGCCCATTCTGATGACGACGGTGACAACGGTGTTGGGGATGCTGCCGTTGGCGCTAGGTCTGGGCGAGGGATCGGAGTTTTTGCAGCCGTTGGGTGTGGTGATTTTTTGGGGACTGTCGCTGGCGACGGTGCTGACGCTATTTGTGATTCCTTGTTTTTATACGTTGTTGCATGGTGGGTTCGGCTCCGCTCACCCACATCAGACTCTGAATTCTACCCACCCGGCTAGTGCCCAGCCTATGGCTGAGCACAGCAATCCGAGACTCCGCTTGTAGCATGCTGGATAACTGAGGGCTGAGCGAAGTCGAAGCCCGGCAAATTCCTATAATCGTCGGACGAGCATGCTAATCACGTCATCGGGCTCTGGTCTTAAAATCAGCTGATTATCGGGTATTTCGATCAGGGGGCTCCACTGGCTGGTTTCGACATAGCGGAGGTTGTGGAGCAGGTGGATAGTTTGGCGAAGGGTGCTGGGGTGACCGAGCAGGATATGGCGAACGGTGTCGCCGGGGTCTGGCTGGGTGGAAAAGTTGGCAGGTAAAGCGGGTGACACTGGAGGTGTCGGGTCTTGGAAGGTCATAGGGGCGTTTTCCTTGGCGGGGTTAACCGCGATACGACGGGAGGAAAGCCCCCAAAAAAGTTAGCCACCCTGCAACTAAACTCAGGGTGGCTGTAAAATGCTCACAGCTCACCGACTGGGCATGTCAGTCGAGGGGTCAGCGGGGTGGTTGTGTTGACGCACTTCCATCTCGCGCGGCTAATTTTTTTGGGTGCGAAAAGCAACTGGTGTCAGTCGCTTATTTTGTAGGCTATCAGGGGTAGATTGCAGAGTCAAGCGGATATCTGGCTACATTACCAGAAGCCATCGGTTGGCGGTTGGCTGGCGTTGAGCTCGTGAAACCCAATGCCCCGACAGCGATTATCAATGTTGTTATCGCGATCGCAATCCCCATATTGATATTGGGGGATATCGGCAAGTCGGGTTTCATGAATTCAACCCGACCTACGTTATGACATTTTCTATTGGTCCCAAAAATCAACGTGTCTTAAAGAGCCGGATGCTGGAATATGGCCAATCCTCAGGCTTCTCTGCAAGGCCATGTTTGACCGGGTTGTAATGAATATACTCAACGTGACGAGCAAAATCGTTTTCATCACGGATGAGATGTTCCCAAAAGCGGCGTTGCCAGATTGCTTGTTCTTGTTTCCTAAAACGAGCTAACGAGCATGGTTGTTTATATTTTGTAGGACAATTCCGGCTAAACTCACTTTTAATCAAACGCCAGCGGCTGGAAAAATTATCATCTCCCTGTGGTAGCGTCCATAAACAATGAAGATGATCCGGCAGAACCACCATGGCATTGATAACAAATGGATGACGTTGTTTTACCATACGGAAAGAATCTCGCAGCAGCTCTACCATTTCCGGTGTATCAAATAATTGTTGCCGATTGTAAGCCACCACCGTAAAAAAATACGTTCCTCCCTCCCGCCGAAACCGCCGATATTGCATCTGTCCACCCTTTTTTCCTCAGAATGGACAGAGCACCTCAAAAAATATCGCCTCTCCCGCCGCCGATAACCGTAGGTTGGCGTTGAGCCCGCGAAACCCAACACCGTCACCGTTAATGGATTAATTGCGATCTCATCCAAAAAATGGGTGGTATGGGTAAAAATGGAGATATCGGCAAGCCGGGTTTCACGGATTCAACCCGACCTACCGGTTTGAAATCCCTGATCTTTGCAGATATGGAAGAATGGTTAAAACGGTTGAGCGGTGAACAGCGCACGCCTTTTTAGGGCTTATCCTAGCGATCGCAATAGCCCAGCTAGTCGAGCCTTATCAATAACGTAGACGTGTTTGACTTTATTGGATGCGAACTGACTAGTCAGCGCTGGCGCTATCGCAACCCTAGCATTCGAAAACGCCACAATCGGCGTCACAAAATCCACACCTGTTTTCTTCTTCACCTGCAGCGCCTGTCTCGTCACCTGAGCCAGAAAATCTTTTTCAAACGGATATTGCGTTTTCCCTATGCGTCGATACAACTTCTTACCGTCTGTTGTAACAGTCCCTTTATGAGATTTGACGTCGATCACGTAGGCTTTGCCATTGGGAGACATGTAAACAATGTCGATATCGCCGATGCCTTTGCCTAAGCGTTTACCGTACTCAACCTGCCAACCACTATCTGCAAGGGAAGAGATTTCACGAGCAATGTCTTCTTCACCTTTAGCACCTTGGTCTGCATGATTGGCACGTTTCCATAGAAAAATGCCATTGGCCACCAGATACATGGAAAATACAACGGCAGCAACATAGATAATAGGTGGAAGAGCAGGTGAGTTGGCTATTTCAGGATTTGAATTTGTGAGGGGTTGCCGAATCGCTTCGGAAAAAGTAGCGAACGGAAACGGTAGATAAAGGATGATGCCTGCCCCTATGAAGGAATAGATGGCCTTAAACCGTCTGGTAAGGGCTAGTAAGCGAATATTTCGTCCAGCACGTCCTTTAGATTTTGCCATTGAAGTTTGTTGACGCCTTTATAGAACTACAGCTGCAATAGCTGAGAGCATGGAGTACCCTACTAACCGATTTTTTCTTCGACAAAGATAACACCAGTGGCCAGTTGTTTCGGCTCACACGTCAGGTCATCACGTTTCTCTTGAATATTTTTTAGCTGAACCTCAAGTTCTCGCTTAACCTTTCTAAGCTGTCCCTCTGTTGCTGGAATAATTTGGGTTTTACCTGTCTGGCGAAAACGGTCTAAACGAGATTCTAATTCGCGCTGTTTGCGTTCTGCAAAGGCACGCGCACTCTTTTCTTGAATATTGCAGCGATTCTCGTTATCGATATAAAAATCCTCAAGCGCTTGGTTAAATGCTTTATCAATATACTCATTACAGATCTGTTGATGAGCAAGCACATCGTCAATATCCTCAATGAAATTTTGTGCATTTGGCTTGGTCTGTCCCTGTTTCATTAGCGTAGACAGTATGGCCTCAGAGTCTTGATCAGATAGGACATGGCCATCGTCGATACGAGTGATTTTGTAAGCGATCTGACTTTCTGTTTTAATGCCTGAAAATGTCCAGCGGTGCACCGAATAGACATAAAGCCCTGGCAGTAGATTAATCTCGTTTGCCTGTGTTTTGATGGCAGAAACTGGGTGTAGAGTCTGCTCCGAGGTTGTATACCGTTCACGAATCCATAGGATCAGCGGATGGGTGGGATCTAAAAGCTCATTACGCTTACCCATACTGCCCGAAATTTTAGGGTCAAAAAAGCAGCTCACGGGTCTACCTGATTTATGTAACTGTGTCGGTGTAGCGCAGCGATTTTTGCCTATAAAAAATTGCAGATCAACCTTGGCCTGTTCTGACAATGTAATGTTATAGAGCTGGAGTTCATTGGGCTTGGGCTCAATTACTGTGCCAGGATAGTAGCGAGAAAAACAATCTTCTACAAAGGCCAACAATTCGTCAGGCTGCAGCCATCGCCCCTGATCTCGACTCTTATTAATAGAGTCCAAAATGTGATCTGAAAAAGCCAACATATTGACAGCTTCATTTTCTAACTCATTTTGGATCAGGCGTTTATTGATAATTGCATTTTCTGTCTGAATTGCCTGCTCTTTTTTTTCTTCAGGAGACAAGTCTGCCGAGAAAAGATTGACCAATAGCTTCTCAGTGGCCTGACCTAAAATACTTTCAATATCACCAATGCTCTCTTCAAATACCTGAATACGCTCATAAAGTCGTTCGAGAATTCGTTCCTCAATCGTATCAACCAAGCTAAAGTTGATAATTGAAATACGCTCTGCGGGTTGCCCTAATCGATCTAAACGACCAATCCGCTGCTCTACCCGCATTGGGTTCCAGGGTAGGTCATAATTAACCAAAAACCGACAGTGCTGCAGGTCAATGCCCTCGCTACCTACCTCAGAAGATAACAGTACTGAAGGGCCATCATCTTGGCGAAACTGTTCAACCGTCGTCCACTTATCGTCTCCCATGTCTCCCATAATCAGACAGTTAGAGATATTAGCGGCTTCTAAACGACGTTGCAAATACTTTAATGTCCCTCGAAAGTAGGCAAAAATAACAAATTTTTCACTAGGCTTTTCCTTGAGCTGTTCTTTGAGAAAGCCTTGCAGCTTCAAATATTTGCTGTCACAGGCCTCTAACTCTCGAATGTTGACTTTCTTCAGGGCTGAAGGTGTAGCAACAGATAATGTACTAGTACTACTTTGCTCCGGTATTTTGCCAAAATCTTCCCAAAGGGCCTCATCAACTAGAGCACTAAAGGAAGCATCATTCTGCCAAGCTTCCAGCGCAGCTACCATACAACTGGCCATTTGACGCTGTTTGGAGATGAGCTGAAAGAGCGGCGCACCTTTTTTACCTTTACTCTGTTCACGGATATAGTCACTAACGCGATCATAGATCTCTTGCTCTAAAGGTGAAAACTTGACCTCAAGCGTTTGCGGGTCACGCTTAACTCGGTTGCTCAAGACGTCGCGTTTGCGGCTACGGGTAATGTATTGCCCGAGTAGAGAAACCTTCTCAAGTTTGTAGCCAAGCTCAATCCGCTCATTTTCATCAACTTGGTTCAGATTTGACAAACTTTGCAGGATTTGTTCGAGTAAAGGATTATCCGCAAAGTAACCAGAGGTTGACGTCCGTTGTAAAGCCTCGCGAGCTTTGGCAGGCTCTGGCGGGCTTGCCCACAAATGGCGCAATGCATGGACGACCGGTTCGTTTGCTTCCAGCATATTGTTAAAAATATCGGCATTAAAAAAATCGTCGGGACTAATGATGCGCAGTATCTGATATAGATTGGAGCTATCTGTTTGAATTGGTGTTGCAGTAAGCAGAATCAGGTGTTTGGCAGCATCACGAATCAGCTGTCCTACTCGGTTACTCGCCGTTGTTGCATTACGCAGATAGTGGGCTTCATCAATAATGGCAAGATCAAAAAGACTCAGGGACTCACTGCTGGGGTTAGCATCTAGCAAGCGTGCTAGCTCGGCCCGAGCATTAGTGGTATTAATGCCTTCCCAGTTAGATCCAGGGCGCAGTCCTTCCAGACTTGAAATGCAGACAAATGCTTGAGGCTGCTGGTGTTCAAGACACAGCCTGACTCGGCGCAGCAGCTCTTTGGCATCAACAATATCTGCAAAAATATTAAACCGCTGTCTCAGGTCATCCTGCCATTTTTGGCGTAGCATCGCTGGGCACACAATTAACAAGCGCCTGGCATCTTCTCGGGTCTGGAGTTCTTTCCAGATATACATAGCCTCAATGGTTTTGCCTAGACCCACCTCGTCAGCGATCAAAAGACGCCCAACCGGAGAGTTAAGGAACTTGAGAACCGGCTTAAACTGATGGGGATAGAAGTCTGTTTGGCTAGACTCCATACTATAAAACACATTGGTCAGCTGACCTTTGACTTTTTCGAAGGTAAGAATACGTCGCAGATCATCCGGTCCACCAAAGCGACCCTGCCGCATTAGTCCTTCAATACTTTCATCGTCACCACAGAGTTCAAGCAGATTTTTAGGTCTGTATATTTTTTCGGCAGGACCAAACTCGATCTCTACCAGGGTGCGTGTGCCTAGCTGCCTTGTTCGTCCAGTCGTTCGCCCCCGTTTGCCAGGATTAGATTTTAATCGTACGTCTTGTCCAGGTATTTCTGGATTCCAGCTACTTTTTGATGACATGGGCTTTTGGGTTGGCTTTTACGTCATATCTCGCGTGTTTTCATAACTTTCGCGGCGAAAATATTTTACTCGTATAGGTGCTTCATCCTTTTCCACCTGACTAGGTAGGCGAATAAGTTCTGTCTCTTCATAAGGAAGTATACAGAGCCCATAGGCGACCGTAAATCGACCAAACTCTTTGGGCTCAAGTCCGTTAGTCGCTAACTTATCCGGCACAGGAATCTTTTTAAGTTGATAGGGAGGAATACCCATACTCTCATGTCTAAAGTCACCATGAGTAGACTCGATTGTATCCTGGAAAAACGAAGTGTTACTGCCACCACCACCGATCAACACGCTTAGATTCTTACCAATGTCATCCTCGGTAAGAATATGTCGTGCATCTTGATGCTTTTCATTGCCGCCTACCACAATACTAGCAACAAGTTTTTGTACATTCTTTCTACTGTCGCTCTTTTGAATTTGCTGCTGCAGTTCTGGATCATGGGGGCCGTTTAGACTGTGGCGAACAGATTCAATTGACCTGTGAAGTTCATCTGCGGCCTGTTTTGTTAGTGCCGTGACACCAAGAGGCTGTACCTCAGCTTTATAAATATCCACATGCCGGGTGCCGCCATCTCGCCAAAATCGGAATGCAGAGCCATCGAGTGTCCCATCCCCAATATCAAACAGGGTGTAAAAACCATCCCGAGCAGCGGGTGAACTTAAGAAAGACCAAGCTGCTGCAGAAATTTCTGGAGTAGTAATACAATCTAGGGAGTCTGGGTTAACATTTGTATCCATCCAATCTCGAATGTGGGTACTGAGTTGTTGAAGCTTTGGTAGTGTAAGCTCCACGGCCCCTAAGGAGCTGTGATTGAAGACCCAGGCTAATGAGAGAACTCGATGAAACCGTTCTAGGGCTGGTGAGTCACAATATGCGGCAGGAACACCAATATTCACGCTCCAGTGAATAGTCTGGTTTGCAAAAAGATCGGGACGGTTTTCTTCAATCCAAGCTTGGGCTCTTGTGATCACCTGACTCAGATAATAGGCACAGATGCTCTCAACCGTGTCAGGTTCATTTAACTCGGGTACTTGCTCAAGACGCCAGGAGTCAGTAGTCGGCATGTCTAAGTCAGCCAGACGCATTTTGATGAAGTCCACTGATCGTTTAACGACATGAGTGCTGTTTTCCCATTCGCTCATAGTCAGTCCCGTAAGCAGAGTATCATCACTCAAAATGGCGAGCTTAGTGGGAATTAAGGCTTGCTCTAATGTCGATTCTTCTGCCGTATATGCGGCGAATGTGACGATTTCAGCTTGGTCACTACCTACATCCCAAAAACAGACTTTAGTGAAACCAGTGCCAAAATCAATGCCTAGGACAATTTCGCGATCGCACCCATCCGCCGTCGGTAAGTTTGGAATAATATTGTGTGGAAAATCTGCTTTAGGCGGTGAAATAATAGTTTCAAGCCGAGCCCTAAACTCATCCACATCTAGCTTGAGCCCATCTAGCTCATTCTGTAGCTGAGTAATGTTACTGCTTAGACTCTGAGTTGCTAACTCAAGATTGGTTCGCTGTTCACGAGTGATTTGTTCACGAGTTTCTGTAAGGTTATTCGTAACCTGATCCAGAATGCTTTCAGAACGAACTGTGAGGTCAGTGACCGATACTTGTAATTCCCGAAAACGCTCAGTAACTTGGTCGATGCCAGCCTGGCTAGTGGTACTTTGTTGCTCCAGGCGCTCTTGCAGTGAGCCAATCTCGCTGGAGAGTGATTGAATCTGCTGTATAGCTTGTTCAGCTAGAGACTGACGCTCTTGTGCTGATGAAATCGCCTCTGTAACTGATGCTTGTAGCTGCCGTAACTCTTCTGTAACCTGGTCAATACCCGTTTGACTGGTAGCCCCTTGTTGATCCAAACGCTCTTGTAGCGATTGGGTATCGTTGGCGAGTTCTTGGGTTTGCTCAGCCAAGCGATTTTGTAGTGAGCTAATCTCATTAGAGAACGCTTGAATCTGCTGTGTAGTTTGCTCAGAAAGGGATTGACTATTTGCCTGGGCAGATGAAATTACATCGGCAATTGAGAGGTCTAGCTTTTGTAGCCGTCGCTGAACCTGCTGCAGCTGCTGATCAACCTCTTTTTGGGTTTGGCTAAAACGCTGCTCTAAAAGTTTTTCTTGCTGGTGACGGCTGATTAAATTCAGGCTAACACTGAAGGCTAGGGGAACTGCTGCATAGGCGACTTGCTGAGTTGATATGGTTGCGATCGCACCAACGACACTAGCTGCCGCAGCGGCATATTCAGTTAGACGTAGAAATTTATAGCTATTCACAGGCGTTATGCTCTAGCTGTAAAAGTAGGGGCATCGGTCTACTCTGAGTATAGAAATTTTCAAACGTTAAAACTTGCCACAGGGTTCCCTGGCAAGTAGTTAATACTACGTACCTTAAAAGCTTTTAATGCATTGCAAAAACTTTGCGAAAAACCACCACGCTATAATCAAAACTAGGCAACTCAAAGCTTATACCATGACCACAGTAGCCATTCTACCCATCGCTGATATCACTGGAAGCACTTCCTATCGTGCTATAGCTGGTGACAAATCCTCAGTAGGGGCTACAGCAGGACAAGCTCTCGACGCATTAACCGCCCAGCTGGGCGAAACTGGATTTAGCGCATTACTGGTCATCCAAAGCTGTCGACCTGATTCTTTGTTTAGTGCCGATCAACAAAAGCGGCTATCAGAACTTATGAACCTGTGGCGATTGGCCCGAGATAGTGGACAGGCCTTGCCACCAGTACAACAAATCGAATTAGATGCTCTCGTTGAAGCAGAATTACTTGCAGCAACCGCGCGAGCGGCAACATTGACAAAGTCTGCGGGCGCATGAATCGATATTATGTTGCGATCTCAGAACGTGCCAATCATCGCTGTGAATATTGCCAGGCCCCTGAAGTCGTCTTTAACCTAGAAAAGATCAATGGAGTGACCATTTTCAGGTCAATGACAGTTCTGGTAGCATCGTTGGTCTAACCGCTATAGGGCAGGTTACTATTGCATCGTTAGAGATGAATAGTCCTCCTCAAGTGACAGCCAGACAGTTGTGGATCCGTCTGGGGCTATTTCCATAGGTGCGTACTTTACTGACTAGCGCGATACCCTAATAACGCGTATATCTCTAATGCCTTATGAATACCCCCTTACAAAAAATTGTGATCATTGGTGCAGGCCCCGCTGGCCTTCTCCTTGCCCATTACCTACTGCGTCGCCAGCGCTACCATATCGAAATTTATGACCGCCGCCCCGATCCACGCAAAGTCGATCCAAACGAGCGGCGCTCATTCCCCATCTCGCTGCAAAAGCGAGGTCGTAAAGCGCTACAGGGTATTCCTGGCTTAGAAGAAGCCATCGCCAAGGATGCCATGGTTTGTTACGGCACCGTCATCCATAGCAAAACCAAAACCCGCGATATTCAACGCCAAAATCCGGTACTCACCATTGACCGTAGCCGCTTAGTCGTAGCCCTGCTCGAACAGCTAACCGCCACCTATCCCAACAGCGTCCTCAAAATCTACTTTAACTGTGTCTGTCAGCAGCTGGATGCCGACCAGCAGACCGCTAGTTTTCTTAACGCCACGGGTCGCCCGTTTACCATCAGCTACGATCGCCTCATTGGTGCCGACGGAGCCCGCTCCCAAGTTAGACAACAGCTGGGTGAGCATTACAGTCTCGCCTGCGAACAAACCTACGTCCCTGATGCCTACAAGTCTATTTACCTGGCCAGAACTAGTTCAGACATTGATCTAGCCCCCGACCGCATCCACACCTCTAACTTTGGTCGCAATAGCCGGATTGTTCTGGCTCCTCAGCCCAACAATCAGCTCCACGGTGCATTTATCTTTAACGCCGAGAACAACCCCCTGGATGCGTTTACTACCAAAGAAGAAATCCTGGCCTATTTCAATGAAAAGCTGCCAGTCTTTCGTCAGCTGATGAGCGATACTGAAGCCGAGGAACTACTGCAGCGTCCGGTGGCTCGCTTGGTGACGGTAAAGTGCGATCGCTTCCACCACGGTGAGCATATCCTACTCGTCGGCGATGCCGCCCATGCTGTTTCCCCCTCCATTGGTCAGGGCTGCAACTCATCCCTCGAAGATATCCAGCTGATCAATCAGCTGCTGGACCAGTACCAGGACGATTGGTCCCAGGTCCTACCTCAATTTTCCCAGCAGCGTGTTCCTGAAGCCCATGCCCTTAAAGATTTATCAGACTATTCGTTCCCGCGTTCTACAACCCTCATCGTTGAATTCTTCCTACGACTAACCCTGGGGCGCAAGCTGCATCAATGGTTTCCTCAGCGATTCCAGCCGTTTGTGTTTGACCTTGTTTTAGATTCAGATCTTTCCTATGCCGAGGTACTTGCTCTCAGCCAAGGATGGATCAGTAAGGTCAAACGCTCAATGGCAGCATCAACCTGACCCACCCGGTTTCAGCACCTGAAATTCATGCCTGTCGCCTAAAATTTATAAAAGCTTTATGAAAAAAGCTCCGAACCATCTTGAGTAAAAAACGTTGCCCGCCTATAACTGGGGATAGGTCAGAGCAGAAAATCTTGATACTAGAGCTAAAAAATCTGCGTCCTTAGGCACTTTGTTTTAAAGCTGTGTTGAGCACAGTCAATGGCATGAAGAAGAAACTGTTTGCTGCAGGCGTAGCCATCTCATCTTGTCTGATTCCGCTTGAAGCAAGAGCCGCTTCATTTACGGGCTTAAACGTCTTTGGAGATAGTCTCGCCGACTCGGGTAATCTCTTTAACCTCACCGATGCAATTCTCTCTCCTTTCGGTCTGCCGCCCTTGCCTCCTCCCCCCTACGCTCAAAAAAACTCTAACGGTCCCATCTGGATTGACAATATTGGTCAGACATTGGGGCTGACACCGACGCTAGCCACAGAGTTTGTCATCAACCCGACGGGTACACCTCCGCCCACCGAAGGTATTAACTTTGCCTTTGCCGGCGCACTCTCTTCAGATACCCACATCCTAGATGACGATTTTCCTCTTGTAGCCGATTTCTTTCCAGGTTTTCAAGATCAAATCGATGCGTTTGCCGCCCTCTCTACAGCGTTTCCTGTGGACCCAAGCGCCCTTAATGTGATCTGGATCGGAGCTAATGACTATAACGAAGCGTTTTCTAATCCAGCCTCTCTAGGAGGGTTGTCGCTAGCTCAGTTACCCAACTTTGTGACCGACAACATTATTGACGGGCTTACCCAATTAGACGACTTGGGCGCCAAAGAGTTTTTAGTTGTTAACTTGCCCGCTACGGGAGAAGCCCCCTTTGCTGATTTTTTCGATGCCCAGAGCCCGCTGGATATTCCCTCGGTGCTTAATCAGCTCACATTTGCCCATAATGAACTGTTGTCAGTCAAGCTAGATGTCTTTGCCCAAAGCCGTCCCGATACCAGCATCACCACTTTGGATGTCGGCACCCTGTTTGCCGACATCCTGGCAGATCCAGGTGCATTTGGGTTGGCCAATGTGACTGACTCCTGCTTAATTAACTTTCAGCCAGGATTCCAGTTTGACGACGTCTGTAACAATCCAGATGAGTTTCTCTTTTGGGATGATACTCATCCCACCACAGCGGCTTATAAAATTGTCAGTGACTTTGCACTAGCTACTCTCCATGATGGCGATATAACATCAGCTAGCGTACCTGAGCCTGGTTCTCTAGGCGCGCTGTTAGCCATGGGCTTCATTGGCTCTGGAGCCGTGCTGACCAAACGTGTGCACAATCCTAAAAAGTGAGTCTTGTTTTAACCATGTACTTTGCCATCGGGCATGGTCGTGCCAGTTAGCCTGGCATCGACTAAATTGGCGCTGCTGAGTTCGGCTTTGAACAGAATGGCTGCCATGAGGTTGGCTCCACCTAGGTTTGTACGGCCTAGATAGGCGTTGGTGAGGTCGGCCTGGGTGAGGTCGGCGCCGCTGAGGTTGGCACGGCTAAGGTCAGCCCGTAGCAGTCGGGCATCGGTCATGATAATTTGAAAAAGCTGTGCCCCGCACAGTTTAGTATCTGTGAGATTAACGCCCTTTAGATCGGCTCCTGTAAAGTCACAGCCCGATAGGTTAGCCCGCTGAGCACGGGTGCGGGTAAGGTTGGCATAGCGCAGATTGGCCCCCTCTAGCTGGGCATCAGCAAGGGAAGCCCCCTTGAGGTTTGCGCTACTGAGGTCTGCATTGCGCAAGTCTGCCTCTTTGAGAAATGCTTCGCTCAGGTTGGCCCCACTCAGATCTACATTGGCCAAATCGGCTCCTTTGAGATTGGCCCCTCGCAAGTCTACCTGACGCAGGTGGGCACCGCGCAAAATGGTTTGCTCACTGCGCAATTCTTGCCGCAGATTGGCACCGCGCAGACAGGCACCGGTCAGATTGGCACCGCTCAGGTCGGCATTACGCAGGTCCGCATCGGCCAAATTCACATCAAATAAATCGGCTAGGGTGAGGTCGGCTCCTCGCAAATCTGCCCCTTGCAGACTGGCTCCATGGAGGTTAGCGTCGCTCAGGTTGGTGTAAATCAGATTCGCCTGGTTGAGATTGACACCACTCAGGTTGGCATGGCTGAGATTGGCCTGCTCCAGATTTACCCGGCTCAGGTAGGAGAACATCAAATCTGTGCGCTCTAAATCGGCTTTGGAAAAGTTGGTCCCAATCAGATCGGTTTTGGCTAGCTGGAGACCGGCTAAGCACATACCGCTAAAATCTTTTTGACCACTGTTATAGCGCTCTAATAATTCAATATTATCCATAGGAGGCGGGTCTCGCAGATGTGGTAGCAGGAACGGTGGCCAGGTTGTTGCTATTTGTCTGAGCGGTTACCTGGTTAATCTCCGGATAGTAAGGTCTAATTGCCTTTAAAATGGCGGTGACTACTGGCTCGTTATCGTCACTGTCTTCTAGGCAATGAACAATAATCGATAGTTTGCTTTCTAGATCTTGGAAAGATGTACAGTAGTTAAAGACTTCCCTTAAAAAGTCTTCTAAGGTTTTGCTCCGTAGCAGTGACCACTCCTGGGAGCTACCGGTAAATGGACTGTATAGGGTGGAATGCAACAGAATTTTGGCGCGGAGCGGATTGCAATATTTGATGATATCGAGTCTGAGCTCAAACAGGTCGGCTCGATCTTTAACTCTGGCGATATCACCCATAGCTGGGCCTTCCAACGACTTAGCGGAGAAGGCAACAGTATTTTCCGGGTGGATACCGACGGGCAGATCCCCAAAACAGGTTTCCGGACTGTCGGTATCGTTGGCATTGGACAACCCCGGTGTGGACATGGGAATTAACTCAGTCCGGGTACTATATAGGGGATGAAACGCCTTAAAAATAGTATTTACAATTTTGGTGTATTTAGCTTTGCGATTTAAGTGGTGTAGGAGGTGCCGTAGTCGAAATTTTAAATCATTTGGACTGGGGGTAAGCTGATAAAGCTGTTTGACCAGAATGGCCGTATCGGCCTGTTCAATTTTTTGAATATCTGTTTCCCAAACTTTATGACAAAGACAGTAAAGTACTTTTTTGACGCGAATAATTTGAGCATCATGGTCTAGTTCGTCAGCGACTCGCTGATAGCGGTCTTTTGCCTCATCGGCAATGTCTTCTATAACTTCTTTTTGCTCCTGGGGCTGGGCAGAGTGTGGATTAGCTACCCGTTCTACATAAAGTGGAGTAATCGATTGCAAAATTACCTCGGCCACATCGGAGTAAACTTCTTTGTGGTTGAGGGTGGCAACAATGCGATAAAGACTGGCGCGACACTGTTCGATCGATGGATTACGCTGTATCAATGACTCAATTAAATGGTGCAGCGAAAACTGATCTAGAACAGTCGTATCATTTTCCCAAAGATTTTGACAGGTACCGAAGATGAGCTTTTTGATACGTAGGTGATCAGCATGATCACCGAGAGTTTGTAAGGCTTGCTCCAGCGGATTATCAAAGACATAGCCTTCGTACCCTTCTGCAAAGAAGGGACGGGTCATCTCCATATCGGCGATGTCTAGCTCAATGGCAGGCCTGAGCTGATAGGCTGGGACCGGTTCTTGAATATTTTTTAGATTTAGCGGGCCTAGGAATTTGGCATCGAGTTCCAGGCGGCTTTTGACCACATCGTAAACTACCTGGGAGACACAGATTTCACCAGGGGAGGCAAAGCTTTCTAGCCTAGCGGCAATGTTGACGCCATTTCCCATGACGTCTGATGCATTGATGTAGACATCCCCGAGATGAATACCAATACGATGGTCAAAACTATCCCGTTTGCTGTCACCACGGAGCTTTTTTTGAATATTCAGCGCGCAGGCAACCGCCTGGGCGGCACTGAAAAAACACATCAATAGGCCATCGCCAGTTGATTTCAGTACCTGGCCCTTAAACACCTTACACAGTCCGGCAATTTGCTTAAGATCCCGATTGATAATTGCCAATGCCCGCTCTTCGTCAGCGGACATCTGGGCGCTAAACCCCACGGCGTCAGTCACCACAATGGCGGCGAGAACACGCTGGCTTTGGTTTTGAAGCGATTGCTGCGCTCCTTCCATAGAAAACCTGACTGACAAAACTACCTGATATTAAGATTACCC
>NZ_JADEXP010000529.1 GCF_015207065.1 Leptolyngbya cf. ectocarpi LEGE 11479
TCTCTAGTCTCAGGTAAACGGTTCATTTTTTTTCTTAGATTATTAGAGTTTTTTTTGCCTGGCTTGATATTTTTTATAGTAATGTTCATTCTAATTTATTTGATGCCAATAGATTCAGTGATGAGTTGGCCTTGGCTTATTCTGTTGACTAGCATAGGTGTTGGAAGTGCTTCCTACGGGCTATTGCCTAAACACATAAAAGTAGTTGACAAAGTTGAATTTTCACTTGAGAGAGCCATTCGGTATACGAGTTTTGGTTTTGTTATTGGGATGACATTTATCCCTATTCATTTCTTGTTGCAACCTAAGTTTTACGATCAAAACCTTAAATATGCTGTCTTTGAACTCTTTGCCTTTTTTCTCAGTGGTTTACTGGCGGGTGTCGCTCCTGGAAAAGCAATTAAGATTGATCTAAAAAGGACTCCTAACCAGGGTATTAGAAGAACAAGAAATTATTCGACAATGTGGTTTGTTTTTGGGAGTTTAATCGGTGCTTTCTTTACCATCGAAATGGATGGATTTGAGATTGTTCGATCAACTTGTATTGCTTTAGCAGCTGGAATATTTGCTAGTTTGATTTGTAGCAGTAACTCTGGCTTGATTTGTATTAAACACTTTGTCTTACGATGTATTCTTTATCATAAGAAGTATATACCATGGAACTATGCTCGTTTTCTAAACTACGCTACTGAACGAAAACTTCTGCAAAGAGTAGGTGGTCGATATAAGTTTTGGCATGATTTTTTACGAGAGCATTTTTCTAAGATGAGTTTGGAGTCGGTCGAACAGCCATTTATGTAAGCCTGTGTAGAGATAGTTTGATTTTGGACTTGCGCTAAGCAGTCTACCATCGTGTTGCAGCGGACGGAATCATATCTTTGCCACATTATGTAAGGTACTGTTTACCGCTGAACGCAACCGTTAGACAGAGTGAATGACTAAAATTGTCTTGTCTATGTCTTAACAACTTCATCCTTATCTTAGAAATACTTACGCATATCGACTACCGAGCAGTAATCAATATAATGGTAAAGGTTACTTAGGTTGAGTGATGGACAATATTAGACTCTCATGACAACAGAAGTCTTCAAAGTTGAGTTGGAAGCTGAACTTGTCTAATGCTCCGTAATATTGGGCAAATGAACCCTCGAATTCTAAACTTTTGAAGACGATATAGAATATGAGATGCCCACTCCTCATTAACGTGTTGATCTTAACCCTGATCGCTCTAGTGATCGGTTATTGCGGTGGATCAGAGAGTGAGCCACCCCTGGCCGAGCCTCGTATCCGTATATCAGGTCCCCCCAACGCCAGGTATAGCTACACATTAGAGCAATACGGACACTATGGAGATGCAGGAATAGGCCTCATCAGTTCGAATTTTGGAGCACAGTATATTCCAGAGTTAGGCATAGTTGAGAAAGCGCTCAAGCCACAAGGAGTCGGGTATTACTTGTCTGTAGCTCCTGAGGAGATCAGATTTGAGGCCAGCGGTGATGCGAATGACAGCAATACAAATGTAGCGATGAAAAGCTACAATCCAAGCGTTACGTTTGTTATTACTCTGCTTGATGGAGAAACTGTTGTCAAAATTAAATCTAGCAACAATAGGAGAAGAATGGCTGTTATCGACTATGGCGAGATTCCTAACCATGCTAGACCTGTTACCCAATAAGAAATAAGGGACGGGCTCGAAAATGAAATACTCGTAGATCGAGTTTCGACTCCGCTCAACTCTCGAAGCTAGCAGGTTGAGCGGAGTCGAAACCGGATTGATCAGGTACATTATTTAGCCGCAGATCCCTAATACTCAGGTGCATCTGCGCAGCATGCCCTCAGGCTGAATAGAACTTACGCGTCCTCAGATGTCTTGAGCTTTAACAAAATCTCATCATGACGGTGACGCGTAATCGGATAAATCGCAGCGCAACAAATCCCAGTCAGTAGCACAATGGCCGGAAACGGCCCCAATATCCACCGAATCGCTACCAATGCACTATCTGGTTGAGTAATCGCTAGCTCACTACCATTACTTTGAGAAATATAGCCAGCACCTTCCAGCATTTTGCCCACCATAAAAACTGCGATCGCAGTGCCAAACTTTTGCAATTGAATCATCAAACCACAAAAGATGCCTTCTCTCCGCTGGCCAGTGTGCAGCTCATCAAGATCAAGCACATCGGGCAACATCGACCAGGGCACCAGATAGGCCGTTGAGAGTCCCATGCCCGCTAAAACACCTAACCCATACATCAAGCCAGTCTGCCCTGGCTTGAGCAAAAATAACCCCATTAAAGCCACAATCGTTAAAGGAATGCCCCAACAATAGACAGCGCGTTTGCCAATCCGTTGACCAATGGGACTCCAAAAAACATCATCACCAACGCCGTACCCTGTACCCCCAGGATCATTTGGGTGTGGAGTGGGGAATCGCAACGACAGTCAGAGCCCCATAGAACAGAAATAGTACAAACGTGTAGTAAGTAAATAATTGCCACTGGCTACTGAATGGCGGAATCAGCCAGAGCATCCAGAAGCTTAACCCTAACGGGACTGCCCCCCAGAGCATCCAGGGAAACCGTCTACCCCATCGTGATTGGGTGCGATCGCTAAGCCAGCCCACCAGGGGATCATTGACCGCATCCCACACTTTGCTAACCAGCAACACGCTCCCTGCCAAGCTTGGCGAAAGGCCTACAACATTGGTAAAAAAGAAGAATAAAAAGAAAACCAGAATACTGTTAGGAATTTCTTTACTCATTTCACCAACGCCATACCCTAGCTTTGTCTTAATCGTTAGGGGCGCAATGGATACTGGGTCATTGATAGTCTGTAGTTGGGCCAAGATGTCACGT
>NZ_JADEXP010000530.1 GCF_015207065.1 Leptolyngbya cf. ectocarpi LEGE 11479
CTTCATGGTCATGGCTATGATCATACTCTTCATGAATAATCTCTGGCTCGGCATGACGATGTCCCCAAGGATGGGGTGTTGCTCGAACTGTCTCTACGTCTACTTCAATGCGCGGTGTTGTTTCTGTCGTTTCGGCAGCGACTGCATCAGCACTGACACCAACAAGAGCCGCTAGGGGTAATAAGGCTAAGAGTAAAGACTGAGAAATGCGAGTCTTAAACATTGGAACACTCCTTATGGATAATCGAAAAAACTAAACAATGAACGATGATAATCAAGCAGTGAGTTAGGCAAACAGAGCTTGGTTTAATCGTTGAGCAGCCATCTGATGGGAATAAGAGGGACGGCGGCCATAGCCGTGGCTATGGTGCCGTGGTGGGGTTGAAAAACTGGTAGAGTAGCTGCTGTGCCAATGACCACCGCTAACGTGGCTGCTTGCAGTGGGGGGAATGGCCGTAAACAAATCATTCTGAACGGACGATCCGGATCGCCTGACATCAGACGACTGGCTTGTATTCTGTTTCATAAAAATCCTTTACTGTTGATTTAGCTGGCAGTACGTCAAAACAAATGAATTGCCTAAAGCTAGACCTGCAATTAGCAACGGTAGTTTAAACCATCAGCAAACATCAGCCCGTTTTTGGGAGATTAGACCACCGAGGATGTTGAGGTTTAGTTTCTGGCAATAATGGAAATACATTTGCTATGGTCTCCCTAGTATTACACCAATCTCTCTCACTATCAGAAGAATCTATAGATGATTGTGATGTTTTCAACATAGGTTGTAACATGGGCTTTGACAGGTCAGTGCGTTTCGTAGGGCCTTGTCGCACCAGCTGTCCTGACTGTAGTTCAATTAACCAGCTTGCGTAGTGTAGTACGCTAGGTCGGTGGCTAATTAGAATCGTAGTTTTGTCGCGACGGTAGGCCAAGAGCTGTTCTAGTACTTGCTTCTCACTCTCATGATCCAAGCCTGACATGGCCTCGTCTAAGATTAGCACAGGTGGGTTCTGTAACAGGGCGCGTGCGATCGCTAAACGCTGTCGCTGTCCTCCTGAAAGATTTGCACCAAATTCTCCCAAGATTGTTTGATAGCTGTGTGGAAACTGGCTAATAAAGTCATCGGCACCTACCCGCTGACAAACATCAACAATGGCCTCTAGGGAAACATCCTGGGCAGCTAGGCGAAAATTGTCAATAATCGAGCGACTCCAAAAATTAGGCTCTTGGGGGACTAGTAAGACATTACTCCGTAGGCACTCTAGGGATAAGTCCTGAAGATTATAAGGTCCTATCCGAATATTGCCAGACTGTAATGGGTATAGGCCTGCAAGTAGTTTAACCAAGGTACTTTTGCCGCAGCCAGAGGTGCCAATAATAGCCGTTACCTGACCTCCAGGGATCTCTAACGAGAGTTTCTCCATCAGTGGGACTTGCCCACCATAGAAGAAAGAAACATCATGGCAGAGAATATCAGCATTGTGAGCTAATTTAATACTATCTTCAGCCTGATCAGCGGAGACTTCTGGGGTCGTATCAATAACCTCAGAGAGACGCTGTGTTGCAGCTCGGACCCGTGCATACTCGTCCATTAAGGAGATCACCATGGTCATGAGCCCCATAAAATTACGGCTCATACTGTAAAACGCCAGCAGCTGACCAATACTCAACTGGCCTGCCATCACTAGATGACTGCCTGACCATAGCAGAACAATGTTGCCTAACCCTGACACGAGCTGTGAGATACCGCTGTTAATAGTGCTCAGCTGGGCGGTCCGAAAAGTAACTTTGGCCACACGTCCCAAACGTTCCTGTAACTCGTCCCAAAGTGCCCCGGCGGCTACCATGGATTTGAACGTGCTCGCGCCTCTAAAGGTTTCAACCAACAGCCCTTGATTCTCTGAATCTAACACTAGGGCTTCCCGCGTTTGCCGCTGCAGAGTCGGTAAAAAGGTAAGGGTTACCAATGTCATTAATAGACTGCTACCTAGGGCAACACAGGTAAGCGCAGGGCTATAGATTGTCATCAGCAGTAGGGAAACCAGGGCAATAAAAATTTGACCTGGTAAACCGACAACAATATGAGTGACCAGATGGTAAATCATCTGGACATCCTGCAATCGGCTGATAACTTCGCCACTGCGATGGCTCTCGAAGTAGCTCAGGGGTAAGTGTAATAACTTACGCGCAAATTCCATTACCAAACTTAGCTCTAGGCGTTTGGCAAAATGGATAATCAGGTTGGATTGGATCCAACTAAATAGGGCACCAAAGGAAACAAGGATACCGATAGAGAGCGCAACGATGTTGAGCAATCGCGTGTCCTGGCGGACTAAAACATCATCGGTGAGAATTTGAATGAGAAAGGGCATGGCCAGGGAGACTCCCCCCAGAACCATGTTAATGGCAAATACTTCTCGTAAGATCCGACGATGAAACCAGAGCTGGTGGAGCCACCGAGTCATGTGGGAAGCAGAGCCGGAAACCATCTGAGCGGTTTGGGCTAAGACGTCGGGCATTGGATTGAGTAGTAGTGCTATTCGATCCGCCCAGCCATGGAGTAGCTCATCTTTTGTCAAATAGCGTAAGCCGACGCCAGGATCCATGATCACAAAGCGATTTCGACGACGACCATAAAAAACAACCCAGTGGACTCCTCGCCAGTGCAAAATCGCTGGTGAGGGAAGTTCATCAAGGCGATCAACGATCGTGCCATCAGCAATTCCAAATTCAAACGGCATCAATTTATACAGAAATAAAGGACATAAGGTTAATGAAGATAGAAACGACCCTGTTGATGTGAGTTCCGGTTATGGTCCCTATTTCTCTGAGTTTCGGTGTGC
>NZ_JADEXP010000531.1 GCF_015207065.1 Leptolyngbya cf. ectocarpi LEGE 11479
ATCTCTGACTCAGCGACTGAGATTAACACTCTGATCGAACCGTTAACCTGGCCAGTGAAGCCCACAGTGGATTTAGCCACCTATCCTGGTCGCCTTACCCTGGCTAATAGCGACGCTGCCCCAGGCACCATTACGGCGAACGTCTCCCCCCTGGATATTTCAGCCCTAGAGGGTATTTCAGGACAATTCTCTCTTGACGATATCAACGGCACCGTTCCCTTCCAAATCACTGCGGGTAGTCTCGCCGCCCATCTAGAAAATACCCCCACAGAAAGTCCTAGCTTGCGCGATCAGCGGGGATTGCTGCGCTCCGCCAGCCGTAATTCCGCATCATCTTCGTTGCTGCACACCCCCCTCATCTTCCAGCGCACCGCCACTGAGGTGTCTAACTATGAGCTGACCTCGTTATTAACGGCGCTTCCCCTCACCGTTGATAATCCCGACATCCCCTGGCAGCTATGGTTTCGAGATGTTCCCATCAACACAACAACCCATCGCTTTAGTCAAAAAGCTGAGAATGTATCTAGAAACGAAGGTCGCTCGCCTGTTGCCGAAGACATTAACGATCCAGACGCCTTCTCACGACATCAAAATTTTCTCAGCGGCTATGAATGGCGGCTGGCCTCCGTTCCCGGCACTGAGCAGACCCAGGATAAAGTCCCAGACTTTTTACCCCTGTTTAACCTGCGATTTTATCCCCTCACCCTGGAGTCGGTAGACTTCAATGCAGATAATACGCAGATTGTTAAAATCGAGATTGTTGGACGTTTACAGCTTCCCCTCACCGATGCCAGCGAACTTACCGATTTAAGTAACGCTGTCCAGCTGACCTTTATAAAAGAAGCAATAGCGGGATCAACAGAAGAATCAACGGCCCTGCGGTTAGAGGCTATTGCCCTGGTGGCCGATACCGACAATAAGACCCCTCAGAACGAGTGGCCCCTGGCTTTGCAGGCCGGTGAGATTACCCATGCGCCTCGCCTTACCTGGTCCGACATTAGGCTGGGGCAGAATAGCAGCGGTCCCATTCTGGCTATTAGCGGTGTGCGGATCCAGTTTTTCTTGTTTAATGTGGCCTGGTCACTGCCGTTATCGAATCCCCTTGAGTTTCCAGCAGCAGACATCGTTGAACTCGAGGCCACCTATGATGGATTCTCCCTGGCAGATGATACGCCCTTAGCTCCTCAGGCCGTCAATATGACGCTGAATCTGGCCAGCTATGTCCATCGGGTTGATCTTCAGCTGAGGGTCCGTTTAGGGGAACAGCGCTCATCGGCTGTTGCGGTACGCACCAGTGCAGAACAGGTGCCCTTTACCGCCCACATTAATATTCTGCTGCTGTCTGTTGACCCGGCCCCATCCGCCCAGATTCCCACCACCTGGGAAAGCATCACCCTATTTGACGACCTGATCATAGACCCGCTGCAGCCTGATAAAAGTCTGGTCTTAACCCCAACCGCTTTCCAACTGCAGTGGAAAAACTACGCCACCCGAGATCAAAATACTGTTCCACAGTTTCTCTCTGGCATGCCCCTGGCAGATGCCCAAGAAGCCCCTGGCTTTGCTGCCCTGACCTTTGAGGCCGTCGAAAAAGGTGAGGCCAGCGGCGATAGATCTGACGAGGCCCAGTTTCCCACCCTCCAACTCAAAACGGCTGTTGTTGAGCTGTTGCTCACCTGTCAGTGGGGAGACTTTTTGCAGGTACCCGATGTGGCTGGGCTGGCCAGCAGCGATAACTTGAGCGATCGCGTATTTAAGTCTTCAGCGGGGAGACTGGTGGTGGGCTACACCACTCAATGGCAAACCAATGCCTGGCAGGAGTCATTCCTACTTAATGGCTTTTTAGAAGTGACCAATCTGATCTCCTGGCCCCAGGAGTTTACCTACTCAGAGGAGGATGACCTGGCGGTGCTCAGATTTCCGGCACTGCCGTCGCTGGATGTGGGGGCCGGGTTGCGATCGCTAAATCATCGGCGTCACACCATTCGCATTTTATTCAACCAGCATCAAATTCCCAATGCCCTGCTTACGATCGGGCGCGGCGTCACCCTCTTCCAATTTGCCCCCAGCCAGGCCTGGCAGCTGCTTGCTGTCGTCGAACATCAGCTAGTCGATATCCACGCCAGTCCGGCTCAGGCCGCTGAACGCATATCCATCGAACGCGTCGCTAACGATCGGCGCTGGACCGTCGTTCAGGAAGTACGCCTGACCACCCCTGATCACTTCCGCCAGTTTCTCACCTCCCTGAGTACCGGCAACACCCTTGACCCAGGAGAGGGTATCGCCACCCTTGGAGCGGCAAACCAGGGCTATCTCTCCACTAAGCTGCAGGCAATGCTCCTCTCCGGCGACAGTCCTGCCCTCAATGTTCTGCCTGACAATACCCTACTGGTCGAGGCCAGTGCCCCCCACTGGGTCAACCAAACCCCAGTCACTACCACCAGCGCCACCACCCTGCAATTTTTGCCCAATGGCAACCAGCTAGCGATTCTAAGCAATCCCCAGGACTATGGCCCCAGCGATCCGCGCGACCCCCAATGGCTGCTGTTGACCATGCCCTTCCTGGGACGTCTTCAGCATACCGCTGACGATTTCAGCCGCAGCGCCTCCCCGCTCCAGGTAGACCCCATCCATCTTCTATCTACCGCCGACATCCCCTCCCCTCTGGCCCTGGCCCTGACCCACTGGGTCGAAGATGTCCCCATGGATATTTTAGTACCCGGTCTTGACACCGCCCCAGGACGCACCTGGGCCAGGCTTGATCCCCTGACCCTCGAAGAAAATTGGTTTCGCCTCCAAAATCCCCTACCGGATATTCCAGCAGCGTCTTCCCAGACA
>NZ_JADEXP010000532.1 GCF_015207065.1 Leptolyngbya cf. ectocarpi LEGE 11479
GCTACGCTTAAATCTGGTGTACAGAAAAAGACGTTTTCTATACTAGTTACAACCCTAGCGGCTATTCTGCATCAATACCGGCAGGCTGCTTACCTAAAGCAAGAAAAACGACCGTCCCAGCCATTTTTCCAGCTCCTAGCAAAACTAGAAACCCTGCAAGAATTGGAGCCCAGGCTGCAGGCCATTGTCGATGCCACCCATAAGTTTATCGGGGCTAGTCGTACCCGTGGCTATTGGTTTGAACCTCAACAGCGTTTGTTCTGGCACCGAGTGGCTAATGGTAGTCACAATCGCCAGGCCTATGCGTCCCAGGCCCCCGCGCTATCTGAGCTGTCGGCCAGTGGTTATCAAGAGTTTTATCAGGCCCTCTCCTGTGGCGATGTCATCATTGTTGGCCAGGATACATGCTCCCATTCGGAGTCGGTGATTGAGCCCCTGACGCAGGGGTTTGACAAGCCGTCGTTGATGGTGGCACCGATTTTAATGCAGAAGGATTTACTTGGCTTTTTGGTTGTGGAGGCCAATCAGGTTCGTAGGTGGAGTGTCCCAGAAAAGCGCTATTTAACGGCAGCGGCTCAAGTGGTTAGTTTGGGGATGCCCATGTCAGCCTTACAAGAACGGGTAGCTGATTTAGAAGCAAATCATCAGCTATCGGTAGGGATTGCCCAAAGTATCCATGGCGATCGCGATTGGCAATCGGTGATGGCGCGATGTGCTGACCAGTTGATTGCCACCCTCGAAATTGACGGATTGCTGGTGCTGATTCCCGATTTGGAGTGTGGCGGATTTGAGGTGGGCTATCAGCACCATGGGACTCAAAGCAAACCCACTCAAGATACCTGGCGTTCTCTGCATGATATCGATTGGCAGCTATTAACGCGACAGACGGCTCCGGTATGTATCGAGAATTTAGATAATGATCTAAAACTGCGGGCGTGGCGTCCCCAGTTTTTACGGATGGGGATGCAGGCGGCGATGGCCTATAATCTCTCGCCAGGCCAGGCTCCAGAAGGCATACTGTTGGTGACTGATAGTAATACCCGTCGTTGGAACCAAGTTCAACAAAATTCACTGCAGTCAGTCGGTCGACAAATTGGGTTGGTTTTGCACCAGTGGTTTTTACAACGCCAGGCCCAGCAGCATTCTCAGATGCATGACACCCTACAGTGGGGGCTGCGTAACCTACAGCGTACGTTCGATGTTGCCCAGTTAGAGCAAGCAGCCACGCATCATATCAGCCAGCTGCTGCGGCTACCGCTGGTGGCATTAATTGTCTGGGAAAATAATCAAAAGGAAGCCCGTTTAGCATCCTCTGTCATTCGAAATAAACAGTTTGCGGCTAAGGAGAGCCCGCCTATTTTAGTTAATAACGATGCTGTTATTAACTGGGCAATTCAGACCGATGGCGTCATTCAGCTTGAGTTTGAAGATTTACCCGATGTGACACGTCAATGGCTACGGTGTCCGCCTCATTCTCAGCTGCTAGTGGTTGCCCTGAGAACATCGCCGGAACATACGCTCAACGGTGTGATTGTACTAGCCGATGAAGGGGACCGGCGCTTTTCTGATCAGCAGATGAATATGTTGGCGGTGTTGGTTCAGCAGCTGGCCTGGTGTCGGCGTCATTTGTTGCTGACGCATCGTTTGCATGATAAAAGGAGCCAGCTAACGGAGCTAAATTGGTACAAACACCATCATATGGATGATATTCGGCGGCAGGTGCGCGAGTCACGACGTCAGCTGAGTAACTTAAAGCAGCAGCCTGGTATGGGTGATCAGCCTTATTTCCATGCGGTGGAAAGCCGCTTAGCTGGGATGGAAAAAGAGCTATTACGGCTAACCGGTCGAGAACGGTGGGCAATGGCCTCGGATCCTCGTAAAGTCCCCCTGGTTGGGTTGCTAAACCGTTTAATGAAGCGAGTTCAAACCCAGGTTCAAAAAAAGCAACTTTGGACCCAGGTGCACTGTGATAGCAATTTGGCACTCCAAGGCGAAATGCAGAAAATAGAATTTGTCTTGTATGAGCTAATTTCTACGGCCTGCCGACGTTCACCTGCACGGGGGCGAGTAGATATTTGGAGTCGCCCCCTCGATCAACAATGGCTTGAGCTGTCCATCACAGATGATGGGGCTGTAGATGAGGCCATTATTACCTTGCTTAATCAGGGGCATCGTCAGGATCATCTAGCCGAGTCACCTTTAGACAGACCACCGGGTCTAAATTTAGCGATTTGCCAGTCCTTGATGCATCGTCTAGGTGGAGAATTTATTTTGGAAAAGCTGGACGATAATCGAATTCGTAGCTCTGTGATGTTTCCGATGAATCAGCCCACTAATCCACTAATCCCTTAGGAGGGTAACTTCCTAAAACTCCACCTAAAACACAACAAAGGGGCTTAGCTTGGATAACCAGCTAGGCCCCTTTGTTGTAAAAGTCAGGTACTCCCCTTGAGTAAGGCTCGGTGAGCAAAATTGAATAGCTGTTAAAACGAGCTGTCAGACGTCGCTGGCAGGGTTACGGCTACGGTACTGCTGGTGTCTTGGGCAGCTTGTAGCAGGGGTGTCTTAACTACAGAATCATTAGCTAGGGTAAACAGCGGATTTGAAAGTACACCTGCTAGGGAGGTAGCTATTACAGCGATCACGAGACTTACCTGTAGGGGACGCATACCGGGTAAATCCCACCGTGGGGGTGGATAGTTTTTGATCACATCGGACATTTCCTGGGGTTCTTTGACTACCATCATCTTGACTACACGGATGTAGTAATAGATCGAAATCACACTGGTAACTAAACCGATGAGCACCAGGTTGTAGGC
>NZ_JADEXP010000533.1 GCF_015207065.1 Leptolyngbya cf. ectocarpi LEGE 11479
TGAACCGTACTCAAGCTGACTTGAAAGCGTTCGGCTAATTGGCGTTGGGAGATCGAGCCATCGGCATAAACAGCAATGATGCGCTGACGTAAATCAGTGGAAAGAGGCTTCATCTAAGGGAGATTCCTAGAGTCTGTAGGTAAGCCTCATATTGTATTCTAAACAACTAGGAACCGCTATAAAAATCAGTGCTATAATCCTTGAGCAAATTGGGCAAATAAGATCATTTCATTGTTTGCAGTGCCAGCTCGCTATAAATCATGAGAAATATTAGTCAGAAATAATTTTCTCATTTAATACATGAAATAGGTTTAATATCGACGCCAAAGTCTAGTTCATTGTAACTCAGCACATTGATATAGTAAAATTCAATTGCGATGATTTCTCTCAATAGTGGGCGTACAGACATCGTAGTTAAAATTACTGGTAAGGTTGTTTCACTGGATTGAAAAAAGGAAGTAACTTGCCTGTCTATCGCTGTCAACAATGCAACTTTCTCTCGCTCTTCCATAGGCTTTTGATTTGAAGCTTGGATTCGATGCTCGATATCTTTGGAGAGAAGCCACGCTGAAATTGTATTTCGACCTCTAGTAGATGTAAATGTGATGCTAGATCTGAGCGCGATTCGACATGCTTCACTGAGATGTTTTGCAGAGCGTTGTATATTCTGTGTATCAGTCCCGACGGCAGGATAAATTCTTGCATGCAGCAGGGAAATTGGAAATTTCTTTTCAAAACCTGACTCAGTAGCGCTTTGGGCTGCCAATAATGTCTCAAAAATCATCCACATATTTCGGATTGATACTTTCTCCCGCACTAAATTTTGTAAGACATCGCTAATGAGATGAAGCGGAAAGCGCTCTAGTGCCTTGAAAACTAATTTAGGGTGAGTACGATTCAGATCAGCAAGAATAGTCTCGACTTGAGCTGTAGAAAGGTATTCTGGAGCTTGCTTGCGCAGCTCGGCAGCCAATGAGAGTATTAAATACTCCTTAGTGTTCCATCTTTCAAATTCTAATTTCTCAAGCCTTTTTGCATAATCGATATTTGCCACTATCACGGATTTACTACCATCGTCTGGATTGACTGCTGCTCGGCCAATATCTTCTTCAGTTTCAAATGGCTTGAGCTGCTCGCGAGTGGCATCCATAAAGCTCTCGCCTGATTTTAGTCCCTTGCGGAGTGGACCTTTGATTTGGTTCAACTGGACCTGAAAATAAGGATTTGGTAGGTCTGCAGAGAGCCGAAATTCTACTGTTGGGAAATGAACGCCTAACTCATAAGACAGACGTTCTCGCATTATCAGAATCGTGTCATCTAAGCTCTCATCAGTCTGGATTGATGATAAAACTACCGTTTCGTAGAGTTGCTTAGAAAGATAGACGGTAATGTGATCCAATACCTCAGTCGCTAAAAGTGATTCAAGGGCATACCTATCGACCTCAATACTTTCAGAAACCTCACCCTCAGTATTGTTCGTGTACACAGCCCATTGTTCGGCTACACGCTTGGCAACATCCATGTTGAGTCCGAGCTGTGTACAGCGTTTCAGCACCTGTTTGAGCTGGTCTTTGTTTATTTTGTTTTTTTGTGAGTTTGTGTTGCCGTGAAACCATATATGATGCAAATATTCAGCATACTCCTCAGTGATCAACAGTTTTCGGCTAAGAAATAGTGCTTCGCATAATATAGCAACCAGATTGTTTTTTTCAGAGTCTCTAAACCAATGCCTGGAAGGTGTTCTCACCTTCACATCATTTAATTTAATATCAAGAGGCATATAACTTTCCTGAGAGTTTTCTGATGATATAAAAACTGTGTTCAAAGATACTTGAATTCTTAGATCGTCAAGAAGCTCTCTCAAATATTGTTTAACATACTGTTGATGCGCACGTGACAGGGAATGTTCATGCAAATATATCTCAACACAGAATTCTAGCTTTTCAGCAGTTTCCATCTCCTTTCCCCATAGATATCATAGCTACTCAGAATCATGCTTCTGGAGGGTAAATCTTTTTTCATCGATGCTCAGCACTGGAATATGAGGAAACTCTAGGTCTAAAATCCCCCGAACTAGCGCTCGATACTTCTGTTTTGAAACAACAAGCGCATATCTCTTATGCTCATCCATTTTCTTTCGCATCTCGTTAAGAAAATGTGTTGGATTAACAGCTACGATATCTACTACAGAAGATATTGTGTTAATCTCCAAACTCTTAATTAGGTCATCCTCCAGATACAGGAAATCGTATTCCTGATCATTACCCCATAAATAATTTCGAATGTGGGAGTTCAGCCGAATTTGTTGAATTATTTTATTAACTGCCTTGCCTTCTTGCATAGACTGAATAAATATGCGATAAATCAATCTAAAATCATCAACACTAATATTTGCAGCTGATATGATTTTTTGTATGAGTTCAAGTTCTACTTCATGATCAATTTGAGGATGTTGATAGTCTAAGTTTGATGTAATCTTTTGTATAAGTTCAGTTTTAGTTTGGTTATCAACTGATTTCTTTTTCAGAGCCGTGTCTATAGCTAGAGCAAGTGATGCATCAGGTGAAAACTCATCTTTCCCCATGTCGATAACCTTTTTGCTAGTCCTATCAAAAATACGAACATGATAGAAATTTTCAATTTTTGCGACAATTAGCAGACCATTTCCTGCAGATGGAAGAGTATTAGCACTTTCAAGAAACATTAGTTTCAGCTCATATTCTGCGAGTACTGTATCCAATTGCTTCATGAGTAACTTATCAGGAAAGAATTTTTGGCTAATGTACAG
>NZ_JADEXP010000534.1 GCF_015207065.1 Leptolyngbya cf. ectocarpi LEGE 11479
CGATCCGGCTACCCTGCTTTTTATTGGCAGTCTGCTGATACTGCTACCCCTGATATTTACCGGGTTTCTGTCTCAGTAACTTGATCCACTCGATCTAACTGATGGTCAAAGGCTGAGCGCAGCTTATGGATCACATAGAGATCTTCACGGTTTAGACGGGCGATACCCTGCATCACATACTTCTGGTAGCGTTCTGGCAGGTTTATCCGCACCATCAGCTGCTGTAGCAAGCGCTTCAGGCTGGCGTATTCTGTCGGGGGCATGGGCTCGCTCTGCAATCGCTGGTCTGTGATCTGCACCTGGGTCTGCTCGGCAGAGAGTACAAAGCTATAGACCATGACGGCCTGGGCCAGGTTTAGGGAGGGCTGCAGCTGATATTGGGGAATCGTGGTGAGCAGGTCACAGTCTGCGATATCAGCGGATTTAAGCCCCGAGCGTTCGCCACCAAAGACGATGGCAATGCGGTGTAGCCATTCGCCTTTGGCCTGCAGGTAGGCGGGCAGGTCGCGCACGGAGGTGTAGTGGTGCTTTTCATAGCGGTGGCGAGCAGTGCTGGCACAGGCGAGGTCACAGTCTGCGATCGCATCCCCCAACCCCTCATACACCTGAGCATCTTGCAGCACATGCTGAGACCCATGGGCCAGCGCTAACGCCTTTTCGCCTAGATGGTCGGCCTTAGGCCGCACGAGCCGCAAAGTGCCATAGCCCATCGTATGCATAGCGCGGGCCGCCGCTCCAACATTCTCTGCTTCTTCCGAATCAACCAGTACAAAAATAATCTCCATGGGGATTCATTATACGGTGACGCACCTGATTGTTCTTGGAATAGTGAGTTGTTGTACCATCAGGGTTGGTACTGTCCGTATTTCTCTTCACGGTCGGAAACAATACGTCACAATTAAATATGCGATTTGGTAAAGCAAGATACTTTCTTAGGGGAGCCAAGCTTGAATACTAGACCCAACTAAAACAATTTAGGTTTCTAGGGTTCCGGTTTAATAGTTGGGGATGTCTTGGTGTTAGATGTCTGGACCGAGAGAAACCGCCAGTTTTCTGGTACACGGCGGGATAAAAGCCCGGGAGAAGTCGTTCAGCAGATCAGTCTGCTAGGAGATTCTCTCGGGCTTTAAGTTTTCTGTTGATTTCAGCAATAATTCCTTGCCCTCTTAGCGTTATACATCGACATCATGAGTGAGACACCCACATTTCGTAACCCAGCTGACTCAGAAGCCAATCGGGCTCTAGAACGTGAGGCTCAACTACCCCTTACAGGCTGGCAGCAGGAAGTTTCTCAGGGGTTAGAGTATGGCTTAGAGGCGGCCGATAGTATTCGCGATCGCACCATTCCCACCTTCTCCCGTGGCGAGCTGCCCCACTACGCTGGCATCAACACCTTTCTCAAAGCTCCCTATATCGAAGACGTGCGCAAAGTGGGCGAATACGACGTGGCCATTGTCGGTGTTCCCCACGATTCTGGCACCACCTACCGCCCCGGCACCCGCTTCGGTCCCCAAGGTATTCGTCGGATCTCGGCTCTGTATACCCCTTACAACTTTGAGATGGGGATTGATCTACGAGAACAGATTACCCTCTGCGATGTGGGTGATGTTTTCACGATTCCTGCCAATAACGAAAAATCCTTTGACCAAATCTCCAAAGGCATTGCCCATATTTTTAGCTCCGGTGCATTTCCCATTATTCTCGGCGGCGATCATTCCATTGGATTTCCCACCGTGCGCGGTGTGTGTCGTCATCTAGGTGACAAAAAAGTCGGCATCATTCACTTTGACCGCCATGTCGATACCCAGGAAACTGATCTAGATGAGCGCATGCACACCTGCCCCTGGTTCCATGCCACCAATATGAAAAATGCCCCGGCTAAAAACCTAGTGCAGCTGGGCATCGGTGGCTGGCAGGTACCACGCCAAGGCGTAAAAGTTTGTCGTGAGCGCGCCACCAATATTCTCACCGTCACCGACATTACCGAAATGGGCCTAGATGCCGCCGCCGACTTTGCCCTAGAACGAGCCCTGGATGGCACCGACTGCGTTTATATCAGTTTTGACATTGACTGTATTGATGCCGGATTTGTCCCCGGTACCGGCTGGCCCGAACCCGGTGGTCTGTTACCCCGTGAAGCCCTCTATCTGCTAGGCAAAATCATTCGCAGTGCTCCCGTATGTGGACTGGAAGTCGTGGAAGTCTCCCCGCCCTACGACGTCAGCGATATGACCTCCCTCATGGCCACCCGCGTTATCTGTGATGCCATGGCCCACCTGGTGCAATCGGGTCAATTACCTCGTACCGGTACTCCCGACTATATTCACCCTGAAGCCAATATGGACGTCGGCAGCGGCTGGCAGTGATTAATCATGCACGAAACCGATATGACCAAAGCCTTAATTGGCACCATTCAAGACTGGTGGGACTCTCAACCCAAGCGTCCCACCATCCAAAAGATTCATCTCATTGTGGGAGCGTTTACCTGTGTCGAACCGGCCAGTTTACAGTTCGCCTTTAATGTTCAAACCCAGGGTACTTTTCTCGATGGCGCTCAGCTAGTTATCCAAGATACTCCCCTAGTCGCCCACTGTCATACCTGTCGTGCCGATTACCGTCCCAATTTTGGTAGTCAATACGCCTGCCCTGACTGCAATAGCCCCATGGAAGACATTCGCTCCGGTCGCGAGTTAAAAATCGACCACCTAGAATACATTGCCGTTTGAGGAAATTCCGTTGTAGAGGCATTGCATGCAACGCCCCTACAACGCCCCCATTCCCCATTCC
>NZ_JADEXP010000535.1 GCF_015207065.1 Leptolyngbya cf. ectocarpi LEGE 11479
GGAGGGTATTTAGAACATCGACGGAAAACACCTATCGGGATTCAAGTCCTTTGGAAAGGATGGGCAAAGTTACAGGGCCTGGTTGAAGGTTGGCAACTAGCGAACCAGACTTAATAGGAAAAGTCAGTGCAATGGATGCGCCCTAAAGAAGATAAAAAAAGGAGAACTGACGCTCTCCCGGTTTGGCTCAATTGTGTTCGTGTGTGTGATCAGTAGGATCGTAGAGGCGCTTAGGCAGTCTGCTTACGCTGGCGGCTAGCAACTACCAAACCACCTACCGCCATCAGCCCAAGAATCGTCCCAGGCTCAGGGACATCCACATCATCCACCAGCTCTACCCGGAAGCGAGCCACCTGGTAACCAGACGCCGTGAAGTCAGCACCGGTAAAGTTTAGCGGTAGACCATTGAGGGCACTAGAGTCTGTAGTGCCCAGAATAATCCCTGCATTCAAACCGGGGTGCTCTGTCACCACGCCATTTTCATCGGTGCCCGTATTGGGAGCAGCCTGCCCCAAAAATGCCGTACTGAAAGGCAGTTCATCATTGACTTCGGTGCCGCCATCTAGCACTTCATTGCCCAGAACGACAAAGTCAGCCCCCAAAAAATTACCCGCATCATCAAAGATTTCATGGGCCAGCGGATTGCCATTGGCAATAAAGGCATCGTTGCTGGGAATCACCATGGAGGCGTAGCTAAAGTACTGATTAGTCGCCGGATCCACATCCAAGGTAAAGCTAGTCAGTTCGCCAGGCTCCAAGGGCGGCGGCCCATCGCTGAGCAACGTAGCCTGAACACCACCGGGCTCTTCTGCGGCAAAGGCAGTCGTTAGCGCAGTCGTATCTCCGTCTTCTACCAGAGACTCTAAGCCAGCAAAGTCATCCAGTGATTCATTCCGATCGTAAAGATCAAAGGTGCCATCGTGGAAGCCGACCCATGCAGGTGTTAAAAATCCACCGTTAATCGGTGCCAGGTTCTCAACGGTTACCCGCAGCGTAGCGGCAGAGGCCGCCGTCGCTGTTGCGGTCACAGCGGTCACAGTCCCCACAGCCGCTAAGGCTAAGCGGTGAGAACGGAGAGCAAACATAGTCATAACTAGAATGATAGAACTTCAGTGGCCATACAAGTGCCCTGCCCACGGTCGTGCCCCCAATCAATCAAACGATCGGCGGCACCCGACAACACAGAAAGGGCATCCCCCTGCATAAGGATTGTTGGTGAGAGGGGTAATTCTCCGCTGAGGAGGGTTTGAAAAACCCCTGAGAACTATGTAACGGAAATAAGGACAGCCTGAGAAAGGGCTGAGAGCGCTCAATCTGAAGGGAAAGACACAGCCAGGCTAGTAGTCGTGGTAGGGTTTTGGCACAATTTACGAGCATGGGGGCTTACTCTCAGGATCGGATTGGGCACAGAGCAGCAAGACACTGGAGTGAATCATGGCCAATGAAACAGGTGAAACACTGACATTACTGAGCCAGCATGGCTGCTTTGGTGGCACCGTCAGTATCCATAGCCATCCGTCTGAGCAGTGTCAGTGCACCATGACGTTTGCGGTCTATGTGCCGCCCCAGGCTAAGAGCAAACCGGTGCCTGTGCTTTACTACCTATCGGGCCTGACCTGCAACGAGCAAAATTTCATCACCAAAGCTGGAGCCCAGCGCTACGCCGCCCACCACGGCCTCATGCTGGTGGCCCCAGATACCAGCCCCCGTGGGGAGAATGTGCCTGACGAAGAGGGCTGGGACTTTGCCAGCGGCGCTGGTTTCTATGTGGATGCCACCGAAGAACCGTGGGCTAAGAACTACCGCATGTACAGCTATGTGACTAAGGAGCTGCCCGCCCTCATCCAGGCAAACTTTTCAGTGGATTCTCATAAACAGGGAATCTTTGGCCATTCCATGGGGGGTCACGGTGCGCTGGTGTGCGGTCTGCGGAATCCTGAGAAATATCAGTCCATTTCAGCCTTTGCTCCCATTGCGGCTCCCAGTCAGTGCGCTTGGGGAAAAAAGGCCCTGGGCAGCTATCTAGGGTCTGATCAAGCTACCTGGGCTGCCTATGATGCTAGTGAATTAATCAAACAGCATGCCCAGCCCAGACGCCCCATCCTGATTGACCAGGGCTTAGCCGATCCGTTTTTAGAGCAACAGCAGCTAAAGCCTGAGGTATTTAAAGCGGCCTGTGAGGCGGCGGGTCAACCGCTAACGCTGAGAATGCAGGAAGGGTACGACCATGGTTACTACTTTATTGCCACATTTATGGAAGATCATGTCAGGCACCACGCTGAGGTGCTGTGTGGCTAAAAGCCTCAGCTCCTGTGCTATGCCTATATCAGCGGAGAGGGTTCTGCAATGTAGTACCCCTGCATCAAATCGATATCAATTGTTTGCACCAGACCAGACAGCTCTTTAGTTTCAACAAATTCAGCAATGGTCTGCAGACCCATGACTTGAGCGACATTGTGAATGGCTTCAACAATTGCGATCGCAGCCTCATCAAGGGCCATATCGGTAATAAATTTACCGTCAATCTTCACATAATCCACCGGCAGTGTTTTGAGGTAGGCAAAGGACGACATGCCACTACCAAAATCATCTAGGGCAAAGGAAAAACCTAATTTTTTTAAGTGATGCATAAACTCAGCCGCCTGGCTCAAATTTCTCACAGCGGCTGTTTCAGTAATTTCAAAACAGATGCACTGGGATGACAAATGAAAATTAGCCAGCTGCTCAATCAGGAATATCCGAAACGCATCATCCCCCAGACTTACTCCAGATAAATTGATCATG
>NZ_JADEXP010000536.1 GCF_015207065.1 Leptolyngbya cf. ectocarpi LEGE 11479
ATAGTGGTGCGATCGCAGGTAATTTTCTCTAGCGACCGCTGGATAGCGGCCTCCGTTTCGTTATCTACTGCCGAGGTGGCTTCATCCAAGATTAAAATCGGTGGGTTCTTTAACAGGGCTCGAGCAATGGCTAACCGCTGACGTTGCCCCCCAGACAGCTTTTGGCCCCGCTCCCCCACAACGGTGTCATAGCCCTGGGGCAGCTGCTGAATAAACTCATGGGCTTCAGCCAGATGGGCTGCCTGCTTAATGTCAGCCGGTGTGGCACTAAAGCTGCCATAGGCAATATTCTCAGCGACAGTTCCGTGGAATAAAAACACATCCTGACTAACCAATCCGATGGCGCGACGCAAATCATCTAGGTGCAGGCTGCACAGGTCGTGACCATCCAGGGTAATCTGACCCTCGCTGATTTCATAAAACCGCAGCAGCAGCTTGACCAGGGTGCTTTTACCCGACCCGGTTGCCCCCACAATTGCGGTTGTTTTGCCTGCCGGAATCTTCAGGGTGAGGTGCTGTACCACGGGCGCGCGATCGCGGTAGGCAAAGGTAACGTCTTGAAATGCAATCTCACCCCGCACATTGCTCACCGGTAGGCGGTAGTCCCCAGGCCGAATGGCAACGGGGGTATCCAGTAAATCCATCACCCGGTTGATAGAGGCCATGGCGCGCCGGTACTGGTCGAGGGTTTCCCCGAGGCGGGTTAGGGGCCACAGCAGCCGCTGGGTCAAAAATACCAGCACACTATAGGTGCCCACCGCCAGATTGCCAGCCACCGCTTCCAGACCGCCATAGAGTAGCGTGGCGGTAAACCCCGCTAAGATAAAAATACGAATCAGTGGAATAAAGGCGGAACTGAGGGCAATGGCCCGACGATTGCTTTGCCGGTACGCTTCGCTGTCCTGGCCCACTCGCTGAATCTCATAGGTTTCAGCGGTGTAGCTTTTAATGGTGGCAATGCCAGTGAGGTTATTTGATAAACGACCATTGAGCAGGCCCACCCGTTCGCGCACCTCGGCATAGCGCGGGGCCAGGTATTTTTGGAATGCGATCGCACCCCACACAATCAAGGGCATGGGCAGCATGGCCATCCACGCCACCTGAGGCGCCATGACAAAAAAGGCCCCCCCAATCAGTAGGATGGTGGTCACCACCTGCAGCACCTCATTGGCTCCCCGATCTAGAAAGCGCTCTAGCTGATTGATATCGTCATTGAGAATAGACATCAGACCACCGGAGCTGCGCTCTTCAAAAAACGCCAGCTCTAGGGACTGCAAATGGGTATAGGCATCTAAGCGCAGATCGTGCTGAATCGACTGGGCCAGATTACGCCACATCCAGTTATAGGCATACTCAAATGCCGATTCTAGCGCCCAGACGATCACCGTCAGCACCGATAGCCACACGAACTGACCACGAATGCTGGACACCCCCCACTGGGCAATCAGAGAATCCTGCTGTTGAACCACCACATCCACCGCCAAACCGATCAGTACAGGGGGTGCTAAATCAAACAGCTTATTTAGAATTGAGGCCAAACTAGCCAGCCAAATCCGGCGACGATAGCGGCGGCCATAGGTCAACAAACGCTGGAGTGGGTAGGTCATATCGCCTGATGTCAAAGGGTAGATCAAAGGTTCACACTAAGTCTATCCATTGTGAACCATCATCGGAGCGCAGGGCCAAAACCAGGGACAGACTGCCTAAAAGCCATGATTCCAGACCGGATCAAACCTGGCCATGAACATAAAGTATTGACGAAGCACTAGTGAGATTTACGGTATACCCGCACTTTTTTCGATACTCTACTGACAAGAATTATCTCAGTGCGTGCTACCACTAATCGATCCATACCGTTTATCGGAAACCGCTTGATATGTATCGTTAGCAATTTTTAGGGTGACGAATTAGCCTACGGCTGAGCAGCTGTATTGGCTACCCAGAGTTTGCTGGTGCTGACTGACTATCCGAATAACCTGTCGTCCCTGCTCAAAGCCAAGCAGGGTCAACCATCAGCGGCGCTGGGAGCACCCTCTTTTATGCCCGTGCCTACCTGAGATCCTCTATGGAAACTCCGTTTGCGATTCGCTATCACAACATCAAACTCCAGGTGGAGAGGCTGTATCAAAGTGCAGATCAAGCCCAGATCAGCTGGTCTCCAGGATTAGAAGATGTATCATTCGTCCTCAAAGGGGGAGAATGTGTGCATCTAGACAGTGCCATACCGTCAGCCAATCGGCTGCTGTTGACCGCATTAGCTGGCCAGACTCGCATTGAAGCGGGGGCGATTTGGATCGATCACCATGGGCAGTGGCTCAACCTGCCCCAGCTAGCCCCACGACAAATCAGCCAAATTCAAGCGCAAACCATTGGCTATTTGGGACCTAGTGCAGACCTGCGCTCTGCCCCCACAGGCATGCACTGTGTTCTGACTAAACTGATTGAACTGGGGTTTTCTCGCTCCCAGGCGGAAGCCCAAGCTCGTCATGTTTTGGATTGGGTGGGGTTACCGCGACGTCTATGGCAAAAGACCCCTGAGGATCTCAGCCTAGCTGAACTCCACCAGGTTAATCTGGCCCGTACCTTTGCCGTGGACTACAGCATTGTGGTAATTGACCTGTCCTTTGAGCAACTGGACCCTGCCAATCAAAGGCGTTTATTAGAGCTAATAGCCTATCGTAAAGCTCTAGATAGCTGCTTTATTGGGCATTTTGGTCAGGATGAGCTGTATCGGGAAATTTGCGATCGCAGCCTCTCCATCCATGCCCCCACACC
>NZ_JADEXP010000018.1 GCF_015207065.1 Leptolyngbya cf. ectocarpi LEGE 11479
AAACGCTACTGGCTAAGGCCGTTGCTGGAGAAGCGGGCGTACCGTTCTTCTCTATCTCTGGTTCTGAATTTGTAGAAATGTTTGTGGGTGTGGGTGCCTCTCGTGTCCGCGACCTGTTTGAGCAAGCTAAGAATAACGCCCCCTGTATTGTCTTTATTGATGAGATTGACGCAGTAGGTCGTCAACGGGGTGCTGGTCTTGGCGGTGGTAATGACGAGCGTGAGCAAACCTTAAACCAACTTCTGACGGAGATGGATGGTTTTGAGGGCAATACTGGCATCATCATTATCGCGGCTACCAACCGTCCTGATGTATTAGATGCTGCCCTGCTGCGTCCAGGTCGTTTTGACCGTCAGGTGGTCGTCGACCGCCCTGACTACTCCGGTCGTTTGGAAATTCTCAAGGTTCACTCCCGTGGCAAAACCTTTAGTAAGGATGTCGACCTGGAGAAAATTGCTCGTCGTACGCCTGGGTTTACCGGTGCTGATCTGTCTAACTTGTTAAACGAGGCCGCTATTTTGGCGGCTCGTCGTAACCTGACTGAAATTTCCATGGATGAAGTCAACGACGCGATTGATCGGGTCTTGGCCGGTCCAGAGAAGAAAGATCGGGTGATGAGCGAAAAACGGAAGTCGCTGGTGGCTTACCACGAAGCCGGTCATGCTCTAGTAGGAGCGCTAATGCCGGACTACGATCCCGTCCAGAAAATCAGCATTATTCCCCGTGGTCAGGCTGGCGGTCTAACCTGGTTTACCCCCAGTGAAGAGCGCCTGGAGTCGGGCCTATATTCCCGCTCTTACCTGCAAAATCAGATGGCCGTTGCCCTAGGTGGTCGTCTGGCTGAGGAAATTATCTTTGGCGATGAGGAAGTCACCACGGGTGCTTCCAACGACCTGCAGCAGGTAGCGCGAGTTGCCCGCCAGATGGTTACCCGGTTTGGCATGAGCGAAAAGCTGGGTCCAGTTGCCTTGGGTCGTCAGCAGGGCAATCCATTCCTAGGTCGTGATATTGCTACAGAGCGAGATTTCTCTGAGGAGACAGCTGCTGTCATTGATTCTGAAGTGCGTGATCTAGTAGATGTAGCCTACACTCGTGCCAAGCAGGTCTTGGTGGAGAATCGGAATGTGCTCGATCAGCTAGCGGACATGCTAGTCGATAAGGAAACCGTCGATTCGGACGAATTGCAGCGATTGCTGATTGACAATAATGTCAGCATGGCAAGCATTGCCTAGGTTTAGCATTTAGTCAGCGTTTCTCGACGTTACTCCTAAATAGTTCGAAAAAAGCCGCAGGTTTCCCTGCGGCTTTTTTCTATAGGGCCTGTGGCTTACTGTTTTGTTACAGGGATTGTTGCTTTTGTAAGTAGTGCTAACAATTCACCAATTTCTGTATTGCAAATTGGTCTAAAAGCCTAAGAGGTGTCAACAGAAGTGGTGGACGCCTGCAAAATAGGCGTAGGCACCCTTATAGACCAACCCCATTGATTATGACAGCTCTACATCCAGCTCAGCATCGTTCAAATTCGCGACATCCAGCCGAATATCAGCAACGCTGGCTCCAGGCACTGCGCACCCATCGGGTAATTGCTGTAATTCGAGCGGCAACGGTAGAAAGCGGTCTAAATATGGCCTTGGCGGCAGCTGAAGGGGGAATTCATCTGCTGGAAATTACTTGGAATAGCTATCAACCCGTAGCGCTGTTGCAGGCAATTCAGCAGGCATTGCCCCACTGCACCGTCGGTGTGGGGACAATTCTGGCAGAAGAAGATTTACGGGTTGCGATCGCAACCGGGGCACAGTTTTGTTTTAGCCCTCACACATCACCGGCCTTGCTCCATCATGGCCGTACGGTGCATATCCCCACAGTGGCAGGTGCCATGACTCCCACTGAGATACTCACCGCCTGGGATGCCGGAGCCAGCAGTGTCAAAATATTCCCCATCAAGGCCTTTGGGGGGGCTACCTATCTCGAATGTTTGCAGGGTCCCTTTGGTCATATTCCCATGATTCCTTCTGGTGGCGTCACTGTCGCCAATGCTGCGGGCCTACTGGCCGCTGGGGCAACTGCTGTCGGCGTCTCCAGTGGACTGTTCACGGCGGAGCATGTGAACAATCAAGACTGGGACGCTATTCAGCAGAACGCCGCCCGGCTGATCCAGTCCATTGACGATATGACCTTAACTACCGAGTTTAAAGGCCTCAACAAACAGGCCGTAAACCATACCCAGCTTAAATGAGTTGAGTAGTTCAGGCAGCACGGTGCGCTGCTCATTGGTACGGGAACGATGGTATAGCCAGCTGATCAGCTCCACCATCGCCACTAAAATGGCAGATACTAAAATATCAATTTCTGCCTTTTGCCCTGCGGTTGCTGAAATGGCTGTGGCAAAAAAATTACCAAATAGCAAACTAATAATAGCCAGCGAGAGCCGTCGCCATGGATTAAACACCCACTGACTAAAGCGATGACCTGCTTGATCCACTAACGTACTTAACCGAGTCCGCTGCATGGCTCATTTACCATCCACTACTAACTGTCTCAACCGAGTTTTAATCTTTTGGCGTCAACTCTTTTGGACAAGTGGGGTGAACCCCACCCTGGGCACAAATGTAGTTTAACTGGCGACCATCCAAATTGCGCACACGGCTAAAGTTAACTCCCCGTAGATGGTTGGTCGCGTTTAACTGAGCATTGGGCGTAATGAAACTATCATGGACAGTGCGCCCATCGTCAAAAATAGCCCCGGACAGGTCAGCATCCGTCAGGTTTACCCCAGTCAACGTGGCGCGTCTGAGATCGGTATCCCGCAAATTAGCCTGTCGCAAGTCTGCCCCAGTAAAGTTGGTACTATCCAGATTTGCCCCTTGAAAATTCGCGTGGGTAAGTTGGGTCTGCCTAAAATCGGCTCCCATTAAGTTGGCACCTATCCAGTCAGACTGCGGCAAGATTGCTTTTATCCACTGACTGTGGGAAGCGTCAATACGATTAAGTCGGGCATGACTTAAATCAGCTCCATTAAAAATTGCCTGGGTTAGATCTGCGCCCACTAAATTGCTTCCCTGCCAGTGGCTTTGGGCTGCATTGACATGGATGAGTTGGGCATTGGTCAACTGAGCGTTCTCTAGGTTGCCATAGACCAAATTGGCATCACTCAGATTAGCCCGTCTCAGGTCTACATGATCCAACTGTGCGCCCTGTAAATTAGCCCGTTCCAGACTAACAGCAATGAGCTGACTCTGGCTCAGATTGCTAATGATGTCGTCATAGGTGTCAGGTTTTCCATCAGCACCCACATCAAAGAAACTAGCACCGGCTAGATTTGCTTGGTTAAGGTTGGCTCCTTGCCAGCTCGTTCCTGCTGCCAATAATCCAGGCTGAATCAACTGAAAGGCACGGTCTGCATCATGGTAACGCCCTAGATTAACCCGATCTAAACGAGTTCCGTCTAAATTACCATTGTGAATGATCAGAAGTTTTGCGATCGCATCTTGGACCACATGGCGCTGCTCCAAACGAATATGGCGTGTGTCATCATCTAGAGACTGCTGGAGATCGCTTTCTAACACTCGACTCAAAGCCAGCAAAAACGGTAAGCTATCCAACCCTTGGCTGATCAGTGCCTGTTGAATCGTAGCTAAGGCTTCTGGCTGTGAGCTTTGACTGAGCAGATCCGTCAAATAGTGCGCGGCACGTGGATCATCGGTCTGAGCTAGCATCAGAATAGCCGCGCTATAGTCATCCCCGGAGAGGCTCTGGTTGGCAAGCTTCTGGGCCGTCTCTAAAAAGATATCGTCCCCTGTTTGGGGGCCGGGTGAGCGCGTTACCCGACCAATGCCAAATCCTGCAGCGCAGGCGAGTACCATACCACTGGTGATCAGCCACCATGACCACCGACTAGACGCAGGTGACCTGAGCACCAAGGGACCGCGTGGCTGGTGGATCAGGCTAGCGCGTGGAACCAACACCATGGAGGTGAGATTGCCTTCTGCCTCTGTCAGCCACCACTCATCGTCATGGTCGGTTTCTCCATAGAGTTGAACAGCCGTGCTGTCTTCCTGGGACCAAAGAGCGCCGTTGCGCGAGGGTACTATGCCATCCTTATATCCCTTATGTATGGGCAAATAGCCCATGGGCACCTTGGCTACACTTGTAACATAGGTGTTAGCGATGCGATCGTGCCAGGCGCGTTTGTCAGGTGCGATCGCACTAACGCCTTCAACCATAGCCAACAGACCAACCGCAGCAGGTGCCCACACCCCCAATGAAAATTCTGTTGCCAGAGTCAGGCCTCCAACGATCACCACAGGCAGTCCCCAGCGCATGAGTTCACGACTCAAAGCCTGATGTAGCTGGAGGGACTCACCCGCCATGGAAAACACCCGCAGGCCTAACCATCGCTTAGGCCATGTGCACCCCGTATAGTTCAATTGAATAAACTGCCCTCCAGCCACAGCAATCGGGGCAATCAGAGCAGCAGTCCACAGAATATTGGTCAGACGCGGTACGGTACGGTGTAACCGATGGGGGGGAAGTTGGGTGATTCTAGCCCACTCCTGTTGAGCCTGCTGGACTAAAGGATTGACCGGTACTGGGGTGTTCAGTGGAGTGTTCAGTCGAGCTGTTGGTATAGCCCTAGTCACTTCCTCAGCCGTTTTCTCCATCGGTGTAAGCGTGACTGTCTGAGTGCTCAGCACATACTGCCCCAAGCCCCAAGGCACCGCCGCACTCATGGCCACTAGCCCCACCTCCAGACTCCAAGCTACCAAGCGCCTACAGGCCAATGTCACTGACCGGATTCTAGGAGCAGGCACGATTGAATTCTGAGCATTCATGATTTGCTGAGCCATGGCGCAATCTTGGTATTTTTAGTAATCCAGCGGGAGTATCCTGATCTGGCTCAGCCAGATCCCCAATTGGCACTTTTGCCTAAACCGTATAATTTAGATAATGCAAGCCATACAACAATTCCACTTTATAAATAATTAGCAAACTGGCACACATGCAATAGCGTTAACTGTATGCTGTCTCTAGTATTGAGATATACATTCTTCAGGGATGTTAGTCAGATAAAGACCTAGTGTTCTCGTAAGGCTACCCCATAAGTTGCCGAGGTGCTATCGATGAAAAATATTGCCACAAAATATATCGCCGCCGCTCTGCTCATTGCAGCCGCTGTCGCCGCACCTACCACTGCTGTTTATGGTCAAGCAGCATCGGAAGTTAGCGGCACAAGTGGTGGTCCCCAATCATCTGCGGACTGTGGTTTCTTGCCTGCCCAGCCCGACTATTCCTTCAATATCACTCAGCCGACTGCTTCAGTCTCTATCACTGTGTCTGGGAGCAATGACTATACATTGCTGATGGTGAGTCCTGACAACAACTCACGGGAGTGCATTTTAGCCCACGATTTTGATGGAGGTGCAATTCAGTCTCGTGGGCTGTACAAAGCAGGCACTTACCACCTCTATGTCGGGGATGTAGATGGTGTCAGCGCTCCGTTTACTCTGAACGTTCAGAAGTAGCGGGTTAAAGCCACTAATCAGCTGGTGGTAAGACATCTACGTCAACAATCGTAGCTTCAGTCTCTGTATCGTCACTGACGGTCTCAACATTAACGACATCAACATCAATGGTGCCTTCGGCGGTAACTCTGACGAAGGCACCATTATTGGCTTGTAGGGCCACACCGCAGTTGGGGCAGGTTAATGGGATGGGCTTAAATCCAGTTAACGGCTGTGTACAGGATGGGCAGGGGCCTTCCACCAAGTTACGTTTAAGCCAGAACTGGGCACCGACTATCAATAAAATAGGCCCCAAAAATAGCAGAGCAATCAGGACTGCTATTGACTTGAGCAACCAGCCAATGCCAACAGTGGTCATGAGCACAAATCCCAGGGCCAGGGTTAACCAACACCCGATGCCAGAAAAGTTGAGCTGTAACTGTCTAAACCCGTTGGGAGCCATGCTGCCGCCTCCTATGGCCAGTGGATCTATATTCTATAGCTTTGATCTCACTGCTTACACTTAGTGTGTTTGTTGGTGCGTTTGAATGTTGCTTTTTGGCGACTGCAGACTATCGGTTCTGACTGTGGCCATGGCGTCTAAAAGCTGTTGAAGCTGAAGGCTTAAGGCGACTTTACTAAACTGAGCCAGGGTTTGTTCCCGTAGCCAGGCGCCCTCACAACGGCGATCGTCTCCAGACAGAGCTTCTACACAGGCTGCTGCTACTGCTGCTGGGTCTCGATGGGGTACACGCCAGCCTAAACGGCCATCCTGGAGCGGATCGGCTGAGCCGTCATCATCCCCGGAAATCACTGGGATACCACAGGCCATTGCTTCTAGATAGACAATGCCAAATCCTTCCTGGGAGGGCATGACGTAGACATCGGCAAGACGATAATGATCAACCAGGTTTTCATTGGCTACAAATCCCGCAAATATGACCCGTTCAGCTACACCTAAATCGTTGGCTAGCTGGGCTAGCCGTGGCTGATCGTCACCACGACCAATAACAAGATATTTGACGCTGGGAAAGACCTTTGCGATCGCAGGTAAGGCGCGGATAGTCACATCCACCCCTTTATAGGGATCACCTTTCCACAGTCGGGCTACCGTCATGAGGACGCGCGCTCCGGAGAGAGCGTAGCGCTGCTGTAGGGTAGGGTTTGAGATCGCAGGCGTAAACCCTTGCTCATCCACAGTACAGGGCAGAATTTTCAGACGGTTAGCATCTAACCGATTCGCCTTCCAGGCCAAATCACGGCTGTAGCGACTGATAGTCCAAATTTGTTCAGCCGCGCGTAGTGCCTTTCCTTCCGCTGGTTTGAGGGGAAACCAAACCTCTTTACCATAGGTTAGGACGATGTAGGGCACCCGGAGCCAACGCGTTAGCTGAGCGACCATCGCCGCCAGATTAATATGTCCACAAAATAGACGACGAGGTCGTTTTAGCAGCAGGTGTAGGCCCAAAGACACCGTGAGCCGAACGCGGTCCAACATGGGGTGCCCCGACTGAAAACAGTGAAACCTAAAGAGCGATAAAAACTCAGATGGGATATCCTCCAGACGGTCGCGCAGCAAAAAAATATGTGCCGTTTCCACTTCCTTTAACGTCCCATAGGCCATCAAGACGTCCTTGATGTAAGACTGAATTCCCCCCTCACAGCCAAATACTTCAATAAAAACAAAGGTATCTTGTGCCCGTGGTTGGCGAGCTAATGGCATCTGCAAAGCCCCAGTATCGTGGTTTCTAGGATTCCCATCATCCACCGTGTAGATAAACTAAACTTGAATTTTGATGGGGATGCTGAAAGGCTCCCACAGGTTGTGAAATGGTCTAGGATGTCGTTGAACATTTAACAATTCGCAGACAGTTTCGCCCCAAATCGTTTCGTTCGTAGTTAACGTTATCGGCTAACCGACGCATTAAAAACCAACCGTAGCCTCCTTCTTTCAGAGTGCCTGGTTTGGGTTCCGTGAGCTTATCGGGGTCAAAAGGTTCTCCCCTATCCCATACCTGCACTTCCAATCGTTCCTGCCAAAGCAGCAAATCTATCTCGATGGGAGTATCCGTTGGTAAATGAGCGTGGGCATGTCTAACAGCGTTAGTAAACCCCTCTGCTAAGGCCAAATTAACCTGATCAAAAACAGCCTCAAGCCACGGCAGCTGTGACGCAGCACAAAAACGATCAAACCACTGCTGAACTTGAGTTAAGTCTTCTAGCTTACTTTGAACTATTAACTGATCTTGCTTTAACATGTCCGACTAACCGGCACGTTCGCACCAATAGTTTGCCCGAATTTAACTGAAAAATCGATAGATAGGCCCGAGGAAAGAGATGTCTTAGCCGTATCTTGGCACATTAAAAAGCTTCTTGAAGATTCCAACACATAGGACGAATCTTCAAGAAGCCATCATTTCCTGATCTTGGACCGAGCAATCAATGCCTAGAAAAGACCTAAAGTTAAGGACTTATCGATGGGAAGAGCTGCACCAATGCCTAGCCATAGAGTAGCCACAGTACCGAACAAAAATACGGCTGTCGCTACTGGACGACGGAAAGGATTCTGAAACTTGTTCACACTCTCGATGAAGGGAACTAACATCAGACCTAGAGGAATAGCCGTTTGCAAAGCGATACCTAAAAGCTTGTTAGGCACAATCCGCAAAATCTGAAATGCGGGGTACAAATACCACTCAGGTAGAATTTCCAGGGGAGTAGCAAAGGGATTTGCAGGTTCTCCTACAAGTGCAGGATCCAAAACCGCAAGTGCTACACAGCAAGCAATGCTACCCAGAATAACTACGGGAAAGATGTACAGCAAATCGTTGGGCCATGCAGGTTCACCGTAATAATTGTGACCCATGCCCTTCTTCAGCTTCTCTCTTAGTTGAGGATCGCTGAGATCAGGCTTCTTAATCGTTGCCATAGCTCAAATCGTCTCCTAATTTACCTCTAAACAGACTATGTGACCTGGTACTAACAGCTTAACCCTGAACCTAGCGGGACGCTACATCTGGCAATCAACCAAAATATTCAGTCCCACCCAGGCTTTACAATCCAAATCTGGGCAGGGTTAAGCAATAGTTCTTTCTACAAAGGACCAGAAATACCTTGCTTCCGAATCATCAGGAAGTGAGTCAGCATAAACACAGCCATTAACCAAGGCAGCACAAACGTGTGCAGACTATAGAAACGAGTCAGTGTAGACTGGCCAACACTTTCGCCACCGCGAATAAACTCAACCATTAAGCCGCCAACGACGGGGATAGCACTGGGTACACCCGATACGATTTTCACAGCCCAATAACCAACTTGGTCCCAAGGTAAGGAATACCCTGTCACACCAAAGGAAACTGTGATAGTGGCCATAATGACGCCTGTTACCCAAGTTAGCTCGCGGGGGTTCTTGAAACCACCGGTGAGATAAACCCGAAAAACATGCAGAATCATCATTAGCACCATCATGCTGGCAGACCAGCGATGGATGGAACGAATGAGCCAACCAAAGCTCACATCAGTCATCAAGTACTGAACTGAGCTGAAAGCTTCTACTACAGTTGGCTTGTAGTAAAAGGTCATTGCAAATCCAGTAGCAAACTGGATAATGAAGCAGACTAGAGTGATGCCACCCAGACAATAAAAAATATTGACGTGGGGAGGAACATACTTACTGGAGATATCGTCGGCGAGTGCCTGAATCTCAAGACGCTCATTAAACCACTGGTAGGCCTTAGAGTCGGTGACTTGCTTAGTAAACATGAAGCGCGGATATAAAAAAGATCTATGCCGTTACTAAAAAATGTAACACAACCACCTTGGAGAAATGGAGCGGTTTACAACTTAACCCTGCCCAATTGGCTACGGTATTGATGGCGCAATAGCTTTTAGGGCAATCGATCATCACGTTTCGTTGGTCGTTTGGGTACCTATAAACTGCTCTGTTGCCTACTCGACAAATCGTCTAAGTTTGTTTACATAACTTTACTTTCCGTTGCTCCGCTAAGACGTTCCATAAATTCCAGTCACAGGTGTGGGGAGGATCACAGTATTCTGAGGAAGCCGCTATGCTGTCTAAAAAGGACGGTTGCGAACCTCCGAGTGAGCTTGACGAAGGTTTTCCTGGGCGGTTGAGCGACGGTGTTATTTGAGCGATTGCAAAGAATGAGAAAAACTGGGCTGCTACCCATAGTTCTTTTAAAGGGTATCTGTGCGATATGCATCGCGACGGTTCTGGGTTTGGGGATGGTGCCATCACCGGCTTTTGCGTTTACCGAACAGCAAAAGTTAGTAATGGAAGTCTGGCGGATTGTTAACCGGGCTTATTTGGATGAAACGTTCAACCATCAAAACTGGTGGTTCACCCGTGAAAAAGCATTGAAACGTTCCCTAAATACTTGGGAAGATGCCTACAAAGAAGCCCAGAGTATGCTGCAAAAGCTGGATGATCCCTACACGCGGTTTTTGCCCCCAGAGCAGTATCAAAGCTTGCAGACCAATACCTCTGGAGAACTGCTAGGGGTGGGATTGCAAATTGCCAAAGACGATGATAATCAGCATTTACGAGTGATTGCTCCCATTGTGGGTTCGCCAGCGGAGCGGGCTGGATTGTCCCCTAGAGATGAGATTGTGGCGATTAATGGTGTGCCCACCCAGTCGTTTTCATTGGATGAAGCGGCGGCCCGGATGCGGGGTCCGGCGGGCACCATTGTCACGCTAAAAATTGAACGTTTGGCAGTGGATGCTTTTGAGGTAAATCTGACCCGTGAGCGCATTAACCTAAACCCTGTATTTTCCGAATTGCGGTCTGAGGGTACAAGCCAAATCGGCTATCTACGGTTGGGGCAGTTTAACGGCAATGCGGTGGAGGATATTCGCTCAGCCCTAATGGACTTAGAGCGGCAGGAGGCGGCTGGTTATGTTCTGGATTTACGGAATAATCCAGGTGGACTTTTGCAGGCAGGCATTGAAATCGCTAGGCTTTGGCTGGAGCAGAGCACCATTGTGTATACCGTGAATCGCCAAGGTATATTGGAAAGCTTTGAGGCGGGTGATCGAGCCTTAACGCAAAAGCCGCTGGTGCTGCTAGTCAATGGTGGCACGGCTAGCGCCAGTGAAATTTTAGCGGGGGCACTGCAGGATAATCAGCGAGCCCAGTTAGTGGGAGAGACCACTTTTGGGAAGGGGTTGATTCAGTCCTTGTTTGATCTGACCCATGGGTCGGGATTAGCGGTGACGGTGGCTAAATATGAGACCCCCAACCATCACGATATCAATAAGCTTGGCATTACTCCCGATCGAGTTGTGCCGACTGAGCCCCTCACCCGTGATCAGCTGGCGACTAGTGAGGACCCTCAGTATCAGGCGGCGGTGGAACTACTGCAGCAGTCGCTGATGCCAGCTATGACATAAACCGTGGTGCTTAAAACCCGCACGTATCACGATCCGCTCCATGGCGCTATCACGTTAGATAGGGCCGATCCGGTTGAGGCGCTCTTAGTTGAGCTGATCGATACGTCGGTTTTTCAGCGGTTACGTCGAATTCGTCAGCTAGGACCTGCGAGTCTTACCTTTCATGGGGCAGAAAGTTCGCGATTTACGCATTCCCTGGGGGTGATGGCGATCGCTCGCCGGGCGTTTGACCGTTTGGCGGCGATTTATCCAGAATTAGGTGACTACCGGGCCGCAGTTCTGTGTGCGGCATTGCTGCATGATATTGGCCATGGTCCCTTTAGTCATACGGCTGAGGAGGTGTTTGGTAGCCATCATGAGCACTGGACAGCTCAGATTCTGGAGCTATCTGCCGAAGTGCGGGGTCTTTTGGATGGGTTTTCAGCGGACCTACGACCTGAAATTCACCAAATCTATCAGCATCAACATCCGGTGCCTTGTGTATGGCAGCTGGTGTCGAGTCAGTTGGATTGCGATCGCATCGACTATCTCATGCGAGACAGCTACTTTACCGGAGCCTCCTATGGTCAGCTAGATCTCGATCGCATTATCCTGGCGTTGGATTATGACCCGGCCAGTCAGCAGCTGATTGTTGCCAAAAAGGGATTAGGGGCCATCGAACACTATCTAGTCGTGCGTTATTTTATGTACGCCCAGATCTATAACCATCCCAAAAACTTGGTGGCTACTTGGGTTTTGGAAAAGGCAATTAATCAAGCAAAGAAACTGTTGAGTGCCGGTAGCTTAAAGGCAGATGCCACCATGGCTGCCTGGTTAACCCATGCCGTGGACGAGCTGCCCCTCGATCGGTATCTGGCCCAGGATGACTATGTACTGCACTATCATCTGCAGCAATGGCAAACCCATAGCGATCCGATCCTGGCCGATCTGTGCCAACGATTTGTCAATCGTCAGCTCCTCAAGGCCACAGACATTAGCCACTATCCCTATCTGAGGCAGATGGAGATTTTGTCCGCTGCCCAGTGTCAGGCCTACGGTTTAGTGGCCGATACGGATATCTATGTCGGGCTGCGCCACATTCGTAACCGAGGCTATGCCCTCTACCAGCAGGGGATTAAACTCAAAACCCCTGACGGTCTGACAGAGATTAGTCAACTATCGCCCTTGGTCCAAACGCTGATTCAACCGTGCCATCGCACCTGGTTAATCCATCCGGCGGAGCTGCCAGTGGCTGAGATTTTATAGCAGCGCCTGGGTTTTAGCGAGTACTTTAAAATCTAGGCTGGCTAGTTTGTCGTAAGCCTGCTCGATGGAGCGCTGGCCTCGAAGAAAACCAATATTGGCACCTGGACAGAGGTAGCTCAGGGTTTCGGCGCTGAATTCATTCAGTAATCGTTGGATGCTTTGGAGCTGGCGGGGCCAGTGGAAGGTTTTAGACACCTTGAGCGGGGCCGCCCCACCCTCAAGTTTTTGGGGACGAGTAGGCAAAAGATGACGCCCTGTAAACAAAATACCGCCCTGGTCTGAGCTGTAGAGACACAGCGAGCCCGGTGAGTGTCCAGGGGTCCACACCAGGCGATGGGAGGGGGTCAAAACGCGATCGCGATGAAACGGCTGGGTTTCAACTTGAGGGAGTAAGTAGGCTTCTTGTTCTTGCAGAACCACCTCGCATTCAAACCGTGATTGCCAATCTCGTACCCGGCTACTGCCCCCACGGTGGGTAATGACCAGCCATTTCACACCGCCCTGCTGAGCAATAAAATCTAGATTAGCTTCGGTCCAGGCAGGACAGTCGACTAGTATATTGTTCCTGGTCAGAGTGTCTGATGCGGGCGTATGAAGTATCAAGTAAGCTGTACCCCCCAGGGTTTCACGATTGGGTGAAAACGAATAGACGGTTTGGGTGGTGAATACAGGCTGGGGTAATTTTGTATGCGAGCGATTGGGTTCGCCGGGCTTGGGACTGCTGGTTACGTGTGAACTAGACACCGATATCTCCAAAAAAGCCTGTCCCCTTAGACCGATGGACCTGTCTAGAATGTTAAGTCAGGGTTCTAGCCATGGCAGGGTTATGACATTTGTACTGTTGTCAATTTTACTGGGAATCTTGACCTACTGGGTCATTCGCCGGGGGGTAGCCACCATGACCCGCTCGCCTGTGTGGCTGCTGTGGCTGATTATCATGACGCCGATTTTAGCCCTGACGCTATGGGTTCTAAGGTATGGCAAATATGCGCCGCCTCATGTTGCGATCCTGGGGCTATTTATTATTTGTCCCCTGGTGTATACCTGGGTGGTCCTGCTGGGCAGACGGCCTCCGGTGCAGACAGTATCAAAAAAATCAGCCGCCGCTGCCGCCGCAACAGCCATAGCACGACCCATGCCAGCATCGCCCCCACCCATGCTGATGGCAAAGGAAGACGAGGATCGTTTACGTACCTGTTTTCCGTGGTCTGTTTATTTTTTACAGAAGATTGAACGTCGGCAGCAGCAGATGATTTGTCGGGGTCGCCTTAAGGCCACCCCTGCTGTGGCCCACAGTACGGTCCAGCAAAATGTGCGATCGCAATTTGGCGATCAGTTTTTAGTGGTGCTGCAGGAAGAACGCAATGGCCAGCCGATATTTACCCTAAGTCCGAATCGGGCACCTGCCGCTACCGCTAAGGGCGGCGGTTGGCTGCTTTCCTTAGGATTATTTATTTTGACCTTGGGGACAACGACTCTGGCCGGATTGCTGCTGGTGGGGGAGCTGTCTTTGCCGGAACTGCGATCGCAGCCGGTGATTTTGGTTAAAGGTTTGGGCTACAGTTTGGCGGTCATGATGATCTTGGCCGTGCGAGAGCTGGCGCACTATGCCGCTGCCAGATACCACCGGATTCCAGCCTCGCCGCCCTTTTTTATTCCGGTGCCTTATTTCCTGGGGACCATCGGTGCATTTGTGCGGATTAAAGCACCGGCTCCCCATCGTCGGGCTTTGTTTGATCTGGGCTTGGCAGGGCCGCTAGCGGGATTTATTGTCAGTCTCCCCATTGTTTGGTGGGGCTTGGCCCATTCCCAGGTTGTAGACCTAACGGCAGAGTCGAGCCTGTTGAACTTTCAGTCGCTAGATCCGCGTGGGTCTGTCCTGCTGGCCCTGCTGAGCAAGCTGGCTTTTGGCAATAGTTTGCAGATGGATCAGGCAATTTATTTACATGCGGTTGCGATCGCAGGATGTTTAGGACTTGTCCTCACAGCCCTAAACTTAATGCCTGTTGGTCAGTTGGACGGCGGCCACATTGTCCACGCCATGTATGGCCGCTGGGGTGGAGCTGCCATTGGCAACATTGCCCGAATTTTAGTCGCAGCCATGGTTTTTATCCAGTCGGAATATTTGCTATGGGCCTTGTTACTAGTATTTATGCCCAGCCAGGATGAGCCAGCCCTGGACGATTTGAGTGAGTTAGATGGTGTGCGTGACACTTTGGGATTAGTCGCAATGGCGCTTTTAGTATTGATTGTGTTGCCTATGCCCTATGCCATTAGTACACGCTTGTTTTGAGGTTTTTATAGAAAGAAACCCATCTCTAAAGAACACTTATCCATAAGTTCATGATGGATTTCCGTACATGACTGAGTTCTATCTGTAAACGTAACAGACAGAACAATTCACCCTCCCATGTCATCGTCCCCACCCTCCAAACCGACAGTCAACTTTTTCACATCAGCCATACTTCTTTTTTGCGGTAGCTTTGGCGGCACTCACCTGACAGCTATCGTTGCTCCATACTCACAATTTAACGGCCTTGTTGGTTTTCTCATGTTCCCCATTGCGTTTATGGCTGGGATGCGGCTGTGGCCTTGGGCCTGCTCAGTACTCAGCAACAGTCGCTCACTGCTAAAACGTGCTAAACAATCGAAAAACTCTGCTCCCCGAGGGGTTCAGCGAGTGATTAGCTCATTTACGTTTGTCTTAACTTCGATCGCAGCTGCTGGCATCGCGGGGTTGATTTTAACGCCGCCATCCATGCAAGTCGTCGTCGATCCGGGCTACAGAATCTTAATTCCAGCAGGAGCCGTTTATGGTGTGCTTTGTTGGTTACTCATTCAACTAGGCTATCTGCACCATGCGGATGTCTAACGAAAAGGCCAGTAGATATTTGAATAGACAGCGTTAGCGTAGTTGAATTACCGATTCGCTTTGGTGAGAAGGGTCGTGCAGTTCTTAAAGCTGCGGTAATTGCAAGTACATGACCGATTTGACAGGGCGCTGCTCGGTAAAGTGCGGATCACTAATGCGGTCTGAGTCAGCTGGTTGGTCAAAATACAATGATGACGAGCTGCCACCATCTAAGTTCAGGGCTTTTTGAACATCCAGAGTGGCCATAAATTCAGCTAGCTCAGCTAAGGTCATACCTCCGGCAGACTCTATTTGGGTTACCATCACCCAGACTAAGCTGCCGTCTGGTTTAATGCCGATAGCGCTGCGGGCGTTGCGCTGCTGAGTGCCAATGGCGTCACGGCTGAGGGTGCCATTGGTATAGTCGGTGAAGCCTTCTGCTTGTGAGGTGTCTTGGGGTAAAAGCTGGGGACCAGCTCCCAGGGCGCTATGCAGTTCACACCCGCTAGGTAAGGGGGCATTGTGGGCTGTGATGTCATAGCGGATGAGATCGCCACTGAGATCGCTACAGTCATAGCGGCGGAACTCAGACCGATTGAGAATTTGCTCCATATAGATAGCCAGATCAGGATTATCTACTAGCCGTCGGTTATGGCGCGGATCGGCCAATAGGGAGCCGTTTACCGTAATAAATGACGTGGTTTGAGCATTGTTGGGGTCAAAAAAGCCACCGTTGAGAACAGCCAAAGCATCTAGATCCGCAGCGAAGTCATCCACTGTTTTTAGATCGGCGCTTACAGCTATGTCTACCGGATAGTTAGGGGGAATGGTCACTAGGTTCACATGGGCCACGGGCGTACGGCCCTCAGGCCAGCTTTGCTGTGCAAACGCGGGCGGAGAAATTTCCAATTTTGGTGGAGGACTGTTTAAGTCTGTAATGAGAACAGGAAGCTCTGACTGAGGCGCACACTGGGTCAGGCTAACAATCAGCCCTGAGCATAGTCCTGCCCAGGACCCTAGCTTTCTGACTAAACAAGGCTTTTTATCCAGCTGCATTACGCACTCGCTCACTATAATCTTCAGCCCGCAGTTGGCGAAATCCTTGAAAAGCTAACTGCCTGAGTCCTAAGGGGAGATAGGACAAAACTTGACCTAGCTTGGCTTTAGACGATAGAGGCCCCCTGGCGGCCAGTTCTTGAATCAGCTGGCGGCCGCGCTGGGCGTCTCCTTTTTCGATCAGTCGCATGGCTAGGACCTGCTTTAGACCTGCGAGCTTGGCATGACGGATGGTCTCTAGCTCGGGTCGCTCAGAAAAGCGATAGCTCTCCAAACAAAAAATCTTGGCAGAGAGAAAGTGAATATCCTGTTTGAGACTGGTCTGTCCTCCGTGAAACCGATATTCCATCAGGCGTTCGGGGATAAAGTAGCCGGTTTTGCCAGCGATGGCTAACCGCACCAGCAGGTCAAAATCTTCGCACCCGTCGGCCTCAAATCGCATAAAGTCCACATCGCTCAAACAGCCTGTGCGAAAGAGCGTTGACCCGACCTGTAAGCTTTGCCTGACAAAGGTTTCTTTGAGCAAATCGTGGATTACCGATGCTGGTAAGCGGTCTTTGCCCCACTTGGCTGAGTTGGCGGCGGTGGCCGCTTCGTCGCGTTCATTGCGGGCATTGATCACCCAGTGATCCGTGCAGACAAAGTCCACCTCCGGCTGTGCTTCCATGACGCCTACTGTTCGTTCTAAAAAGGTGGGGGTGAGGGCATCGTCGTCGTCAAATTTGATGAAGTATTTACCTTGGGCGGCTTCGTAGCCTGAGCGCATGTTCCGACTACGCTGGATATTTTGCGGATGCCGGATGTAGTGAATCCGTGGATCGTCCCACTGGGCGACTACTTCAGCCGTGTTATCAGGAGACGCATCGTCACAGATGATCAGCTCAAAATCACGGTGGGTCTGATTTAGGACGCTATTGACCGCATAGGGCAAAATGTGAGCCCGGTTATAGGTGGGAATGCAAACACTAATTTGAGGCACGACGCTAACGGTTCGGTATAGGAAGAAGTTAGATGTATGTTGGCTAGTTTACTGACCCATGGGTCGACTTAAGTTCAGTAAGGATTACATAAAGATCCCTGGCACTAAACATGTTGACTTTGTTATGAACTGTCAAAATTAATGCAGCTGGGCGAACCTTGGTACCCTCACCAAAGAGCCGTTATATGTTGATTCTCCACGGGTTAGTGGCAAAACTACCTGTAGATGTCGCTGTGAGCTGATAATGCCCCAAACTTCTATGGTTGCTGACGACATACCTACCCAAGCCACCACGTTTTTCCCAACGGTTTCGGTCATTGTGCCGATCTACAATGGCGAAACTGATTTACCTGGCTTGATCGAGTGCTTGCTCAATCAAACCTATCCGTCTAATCGGGTGGACTATTTGCTGGTGGATAATGGCAGCTGCGATCGCACCCCCGAAATTCTCCAAGCAGCTGTCACCCAGGCCCAGACCCTGGGCCTCACCCTTAAACACCTGAGCGAAACCGATATCCAAAGCGCCTACGCTGCCCGCAACACCGGTATCCGCACCGCCACAGGTGAAATTGTAGCCTTTACCGATGCCGACTGTTATCCCGCTGCCACCTGGCTTGAACACTTAGTCCAGGGATTTCAAGACAGTGCCGTGGGACTGTGTGTCGGAGAAATTACCGCCCTACCTGGCACCACCTGGCTCGAATGCTACGCTGAGCGCAAAAATATCATGTCCCAGCAGGACACCCTCAACCATCCGTTTTATCCCTATGGTCAAACTGCTAACATTGCCGTTCGCGCCTGTGTGTTTGAAAAAATTGGCTTATTCCGCCCCCATATGACCACGGGTGGTGATGCAGATATTTGCTGGCGGCTGCAGCAAGGCGGCTGGCAGCTGCACTATGCCGAAACCGCCGTGGTCCAGCATCACCATCGCACCACCCTAAAAGAACTCCACAAACAGTGGTATCGCTATGGACGCTCTAACCGCTATCTAAATCAGCTCCATGGCGTCAAGCTCACCCGTCCCTTACTGCCCTACGAGGTGCGCTATTCCCTGGCTCGCTGGTTGGTAAAGGAGCTACCCGCTGGACTGATTCAGCTGCTTAGGGGGAACGCCGACCTACTGGATTTGGCCATGACCCCCATTGGGCTGTATTGCTTTCGTGCCCGCACCCTGGGACAGCGGGAGTCAAAACTGCCAGAAAATGCGGCAGAAATTGACTGGTTAGAGCGCGATTAACAGCGACATCCCTGATCTTCCCTTACCCATTCACCATGCATCTGCTTGTTCTTTCCCTGAATACGTTTCCCTATCCGCCCAGCCATGGGGCTGCCGAGGTGCGCACCTTTAACTTACTCAGACAGATTGGGCCGCTCCACCACATCACATTGGTAGCCCATGAGACACCTAATGCCACTGAAGCCAATATCCAGACATTAAAGCAATGGGTCAAGGAGATTAAAACCTTCCCCCTACCTGACCAAACCGATCCTCATCAGGATCGAAATCCACTCAAGCAGGCGCTGCGACTAGCCCAGTTTGTGATTACCGGTACGCCCCCCAGCGTTACTTTTCGCTTCTCTCCTGAGGTTTATACCTGGGTCATGCAGCAGGTGGACACTGGCCAATACGATGCGGTGATCTGTGAGCACGGTGTCAATGAGATGTACGTGCATCCTAAGTTTCGTCAGCGGGTTAAAACTGTGGCCGATATCCATAGCTCTGTCTATGGTTGGGTACTAGACCATTTGGAGGCCGGGGCGTCTGAAAACCCCCTTCGCGATCGGCTGTACTTGCCGCTGCTGGCTCGTTACGAAAAACGCTACTGCGCTAAATTCACCCATTTGGTCGCTACCACACTGGACGATCGAGCCCATCTCCAGAAGCTGGTGCCCGATGCCCAGATCGATATTGTGACTACGGGGGTGGACCTGGAAACATCGCCCTATCGCTCCCACGATCCGGGAGGGCAGTCGCTGATTTTTATTGGGGCCATGGATTCATCCCACAATATCGATGCGGCCCGCTATCTAGCTCAGGAGATCTTTCCCCTGGTGAAACAGCGCTATCCCGAGGCGACACTGAACTTAGTGGGCACGCGGCCTGTCCCGACGGTGAAAGAACTTGATAGCATCCCCGGTGTCAATGTGACCGGTCGGGTACCGTCGATTACAGACTGTTTGCAGCAGTCAACGGTGAGCGTGGTGCCCCTGCGGGCGGGGTTGGGCATCAAAACAAAAACTCTGGAGTCCATGGCAGTGGGCGTGCCGGTGGTGGCTAGCGATCGCGGTCTTGAGGGCATGCAGGTAGACACTGCAGGCGTGCCGCTGCGTGCCTTGCGGGCCAACCAGCCGGAGGACTATGTAAAGGCCATTGGTCGATTATTTGAAGATGCGACGCTACGCCAGCAATTGTCCGAAAATGCCCGTCAGATGATTGAAGCTGAATTTACCTGGGAGTACCTCGGGCAAAAATACGCCCAGGTGCTATCCTCCTAGGAAATTGCGATCGCATTGAGAGTCCATGGGTTTGAGCAAATCTAGGCCAGCCACAACCCACGTCAAGCTTTTAGTAAGCCCCCCTTCAGGGCGCGTACCCTGGTCATTGCTCAGCTGGCTAGCTTTGGGCAGTGGGGCCGCGTTGTTGATAGCGGTGATCGTTTCCGGTGCCCGACTGATTGTTGACCCCTATAGTCCTAACTGGCTAAAACGGGCGTTTCCTAGTTTGGTCAATAGCTTTGAGGCCGCACCGCAAACCGCTGCTGATATTCGTGCAGAGCTGCGATCTCAAAATCTCGTTGCCGGTCAGCCGCTGCCCTGGCCCCAGATCGATCAACCCAAAGCCTGGTTCTACCCGATTTTGAGTAGCGATGGTCGTGCCATCCAGGAGCTGTGGGTCTATCGAGTGCGGGGTGATCTGCTGCAGCGAGTCGAGCAGGTGGCCATTGCGCCCATGAAAGACTCGTTTATCACCACACCGCTGGTGGGCACGGCGTCCCAGGTGGCCAGTGTAGATAGCGATGCCCCCCTGTCATCTGTCAAGCTAATGCCCGGTGCAGCAAACCCCTGGATCTTGTTAACAGGCCAGCGGCGCTATGGCAACACCACCATGGCCTACGGTCAGATTCTCAGCTATCAGCCCCATTCCCAGCGGCTGCATCGATTGCTCAACTGGTCTAGCTCGGTGGGGCAACCGCCCCAGTGGCGCCATAACAAAACCGGCGAAACCAGCGAAACCAAAGACTCTCAGCTAGTGGTTGATCAAACCGTTGGACTGCGGCCTAGTTTTTTGCTGTATCAGCTGGTGCCCAACGACCCGCCCCAGCTCAAAGAAGTCTCCCTATATCGGTCTGTTTACACCTCAAATCTCAGCACGTCTCTCTATGACAAAGCGCTGCAGCTAGCCCAGGGCGCCGTGTGGTCCCACAGTCTGCAAATGATGCAGTCAGCTAAAAAAGCGCTGGCTAAAGACTGGTCCCCTGAGGCCCAAAGACAGCTCGATCTGATTCGGTTGCATGCTGAAAAAACCAAGGCTCAAACCGCCCAAACCTGGTCTAGTCAGGAGCAGCACATTCTCACATACCTGATCGACGGTCAGTGGGATCAGGCCCTCAGCGCCTTAGAAGCCACACCCGCCATTTATGAGTCCACTCTAAAACGTTTGGAACGGGACTTTGATGCCCTATGGCGAGGGGTCACCGTGCATTTAAAGGTGCATCCCCAGGATGTGACCACACAGATTTGGGGCGCACTACTGGTGAGCGCTCGCCAATCTGCAGAAGCGGGTGAGGACTGGTTAAAGCAAAAGACGCGTTCTAAGCAAGCCTTGGAACGTCTGCGGGCCGTGGGTCGTAGTCCGGTGATAGCGGCTGTGACAAGTGCTGATTCTAGTCCGGCGAGTGCTGCTGGCGACCAGGTGTCCACAGCTGCTGATTCACTCCCAACAACGACTGGCGTAGGCCGCTATGTGGGTCTAGTGGGGCAAGCTAGTGTGACGACGACACCGGATAAAAGCTGGTTGCGATCGCAAACCCTACCCACTCCCGTAACTGGACAAACTTGGTATCAGATCGAGGTGCAGCTCCTTCAAGATAGCTCGGGCTGGGGACGGCCTCCAGCGTCTATGACTGGAGCTAACTTTTGGGCTGAGTCTCAAGGTCTACGGCGTCAAATGCAGCTCTTTAGAGATAGTCAGCCAGTGGCTGGGGTTACCGTTCACGGTGTCAAAGCCACGAACGCATCCCTATCCTTGCTGGCGATCGGTCCTGATATAAGTGGCCCTGCCCTTGTCGCCACATCCAATAGTCTGCAATGGTTAACCACACTGCCCTGGCAGCCAGCGCCCCCCGTCAATGGTGTCTCAGCTGGCTCGGAAGCAACCGCCGCCCCTGGGCCCGATGCCCTGATGGCAGCAACCATGGGACACCATTTGGGGCTGGCCCCTGAGCAAACGAGCCAGCTCTATCCCTATTTGCAACACACGACTTCTGATCTAAGTGGAGATGCCTCACCCGAGCATCTTTTTACCATAGGTCGCGGCATTCCCCCAGAGTTCAACCTCACACCGGGAAAGACCATGATTTTCTCCACTGCTGGAGACCTGCTCTACAGTGATATCGGTCAGCAACAGTCTTTACTAGCTCTGACAAATAAAGATACTGAACACCCCGCAACGCTGCTGGTGGAACAGGCCGGTCGCTACAGTGTGGTTGGGTTTTGAACCAGTGCTTGAGCCAGTAACTGCTGTATCTCTCTAAACGGCAAGGGTTTACCAAATAGATAGCCCTGACCAATATCGCAGCCTGATTGTTGCAAGACCTGCAGCTGTTCTGGTGTTTCGATACCCTCTACCACGGTTTGCATGCCTAAGCCATGGGCCATGGTTAACATGCTCTCCAATAAAATTTGAGTGCGGCGATTGGTCAAAATCTCTTGGACAAAAGCCCGATCAATTTTGAAGCCATCGACCTCGAACCGAGTTAGATAGTTGAGACTGGAAAACCCTGTACCAAAATCATCCAGTGCTACTTGAAATCCGGCCTGCCGACAGCTTTGCAACATTTCTAGGGCAATGGGATCTTCCATAAACACCCGCTCAGTAACCTCCAGCTTAATTTGTGCTGGCTGTAGATTATACCGATGGAGCACCGTCTGTAAGTCAGTTAAAAACCGATCTTCCGCTAGCTGTCGAGGGGCAACATTGATGCTCATAAACAGCTGTCGATCTGGACACAGGGTCTGAAACTGGACTAAATCACGACAGGCCTGTTGAATCGTGTGCTGCCCGATCGGGATAATTAACGATGTTTCTTCGGCAATACTGGTAAATTCCCCAGGGGATACATGGCCGCGAGTGGGGCTAAACCACCGGATCAATGCCTCAAACCCAAGAATTTGACAGGTTTTAATATGGACTAGGGGCTGATAGTGGGGGCGTAGTTGCTGATTGCTAAGGGCGTCCCGTAGCTCTGATTCTAGCCGCATTTTATCAAGCACCTGGTCATCTTCGTCCGGTAACTGGGGGGAGCGCTCAGGGGGAATCAGTAATGGTGGCGATGAGGTGACCTGGGGCGTACTGCGCATGCGGTGGAGCAGCGTATTCAATAAAAGTTTGACAACCGGATCCGCATCTTGCACCCGCTCTGAAATTTGTCGGCTAGAGATAGTCACACAGACAGTCTCTTCTAAGGCTTTAGCTGAGGCTGAGCGCGGTGCTGTATCCATGGCAGCCATTTCTCCTAGCACATCACCACTGGTCAAGATTCCCAACGGAAATGGCTGACCATCAATACTAACGGCTACTTCTACCCGTCCTGACTCAATGATATAAGCCCAATCTCCGAGGTCTCCCTCAGAGAAAATTGTTTCACCCATCTGAAAGTGTTTCAGCGTAGAGGAGGAACCCCAGTGAGCCATGGATGTCTTGCCCAGTGAACAACAAAAATTAGTTAGTAAAAATCACAGGGATGCATAATCAAAAGACACCTGTGATATGGATTTGGTTTCCTGATTGTTTGTCCGTTCTACCAAAGGGCTACGGGTAATTACGGGGATTTGGGGATAGCAATGGTGCAAAAACTACGTTAGGAAGGGTGAGCAAACACCATTTTAGGAACTAAGTGCGGTGTCTCATCTTTGATTCTAAAAACACCAATGCCCAGAAATGGACAGGTTGCAGTAACAACTCGCAATGGCTGCTCCAGTGCCAGGGTGGGGTCGCTGGGCAATTTTTGTCCGAAACACCAACGTCGGGCCGCTTCAGGGGACAGTAAAATCTGTGGCAAATGCGCCATGGCCACCGCCGGGGCAATCAGTTGAGTCTGTTCCGGCTGCTCAATTAAGATTTCAAGAGAGATACTGGTTTCTAAGGTAAACCCGCTGCTTTGTGTTCTTAGTAGTGAGGCTAAGGTGCCCCCTACTCCGAGAACTTGTCCGAGATCTCGGGCTATGGAACGAATATAGGTACCGGCTCCACAAGTGATATCTAATGTGACTTGAGGTGTTTTCCCTGCTTGCCAATGGACTACATCAATGTGGTGAACAACCACATGACGCCTGGGGACATCCACGGTTTCGGTAGTGCCTCGGCGTGCCAGATCGTAAAGTCGCTGACCATTGATATGGACCGCGCTGTACATAGGAGGGATCTGCTCAATTTCCCCTTGAAACTGAGATAGAGCCTCCATCACAGCGGCCTGAGTCAGATGGTTTGCTGGTGTCTGAGTCAGGACAGTACCCTCTAGGTCATCTGTCTCGGTGGTTGTTCCCAGCTGCACAACGGCACGGTAGGCTTTCTCGCTGGGTAAATACTGCAGCAGCCGCGTAGCCCGACCAACGGCCATGGGTAAGACACCGGTTGCCGCCGGGTCGAGGGTACCGGCATGACCAATCTTTTTGGTTTTGAGTAAGCGACGCAGTTTGGCCACACAGTCATGGGAGGTCCACCCGGCTGGTTTGTGAAGGTTGAGAAAGCCGTCGGGCATGGGCTGCAGAAATACTAGAAATACGGTTGAGTACTGTTGGGGCTACTAAATCCTATCAGGGCGATTGAGGTGCAGGCGTAGAAAATTCGGGCTGTGGTGCTTCTTCTAAAATTATCTCTGGAACAGTGGGCTCTGGGTCAGCAGGTGCGGTAGGGGTCTCAACTGTGTCTGCCGCTGAGCGTGGCGGTCTCCCTAACCCATCGGCTAGAAATGGTCCGGTTAGGTCTCGAATCAGGGTGAGTTTAATGGGCTCTTGGTTGAGCTGGGTAATCCCCTCAGCTGTCAGTAACGGTTGATAGGTGGTGTTTCCGGTGAGATGCTCGGTCAAAAAGGCCAGGCTAGACGCCTTGAGGTAATCCTGAGCCAGGGCAGGATCGGGACCAATGATTTCGGTAGGGAGATCAATGGCTTCACTACCGGTTTCGGTGATGGCAATGGTGGAAAAATGGGTGCCCTGACGCATGAGCAACAGATAACGATCGGGTTGCGTCAACCAGGTAAAAGGCACAAGCTGCTCTTGGAGGGCGGGGGTTACGGTATCAGCGCCGCTGGACACCATCATCGTAGGGGTGGTGACTTGTCCCAGACTCTCTTCACCAAAGAGGACGCTGGTGATGGGGTTGATTGCGATCGCAGCCCGCACCCGTTCATCTCGCAAGGACAGAGTGGCTTCACTCGGCTCTGCCAGCTGACTCGCCTGACACTGTAGCAGCAACGACGCATTCAGTGACAGAGAACTCGGCGGACAGCTATCTCGCAGTACCTCAAAGTCAATATTGCCCCCCGCTAAGGCCAATGCCGTATAGCCCCCAAAGGATTGGCCCAATAGCCCCACCTGGGCAAAATTAATTAAATTACTGTATGGGGTGGCCCCTTGCTCTAGATAGTTAAGCAGTGCGGAAATTTGCTGAGGTCGGTCAATAAATTCTTCATTGGATACCACATCAGCCGAACGCCCCACCAGCAGGGCATTAATCTGTTCAGCATTGCTGCCAGGGTGTTCGACATTAATCACCACAAAACCGTGGGAAGCCAAATGTCGTCCCAAATAGGCATAGGATGTGCGGTCATTCCCTAGCCCGTGGGAAATAATTACCGTCGGGCGGTTTCGTTGGCGCTGTCCCCGCAGCGTTGGCAAATAAACATCAGCTGGGATGGGAGCATTCCCAGACAGGGTCTGTCGCTCCACCCCGTAGCGTCCCCCTTGCCGAGCTTGGTTAGCCAAGACGCGCAGACTTGCCTGTTGGCTAGCAGGTATTTCTGCGGTGGGGGTGCCCAGATTTTCCAATAAATCAATTGAGGCTTCCGTTTCGTAAATGGCTCGATTGATCTCCCGCAATAACCCTAGTCCCCGGTCCAGCTCAATCCGCATTTCCGGAGAAGGAAACCTCCGCACAGCATTTAAAAGCGTTAGGCCCTCTTGCTCATCCGAAACGGCCACTAAAATAGCCCCTCGGAGGGCACGAAAATCGCTGCGTCGGGCCTCTGTGCGAATAAAGTCAGCGGCAATATTAAGCAGGTATTCTCCCTGTTTCGTATAAAAAAATCGATCTAACAGCACCACATTCAAATCAATGGTGTCGATATCTTGCTCTACACGCCAGGTCAGAGCTTGCCTGACTTCCTCAATGTCGTAGTCGTCGGGCAAAAACTGCGCATAGTAAGCCAGCTCCTCACTGAGCACCCCGTCTTCCACCAGCTGTTCTAAATCTGCCAACTCAATGGAGCGTTCAAGGGGACCAAAGGCAAACGTGATTCGTTCTGCCGCCTCGCCCGGCACAGCCGTTGCCAAGACGGCCCCTAGCCCCAGGGTTAAACGCTGAACGGATTTAATCGCAGCCGATACGCACTCTCGTTTCATAGGTAACCTAGTTTTGCAGCCGGAAAGACCTAAAGAATAAATTTAGGGGGATACTGTTTTTTGCAACAACGCTATCAACTCATCCTCACTCAAACGTTGAATACCTAGTTTTTCAGCCTTTGCCAGCTTTGATCCGGCATCTACACCGACCACAACATAGCTTGTTTTTGAACTGACTGACCCGGTCACTTTACCGCCGCTGGCTTCGATTTTGGCTTTGGCCTCTCGACGACTCAGGGTGGGCAGTGTGCCTGTGAGCACAAAGGTTTTGCCAGCCATGGGTAGATGCATGGGCTCGCTCGCGGGCGGTGGTCCCTCCAGCTGCACCCCCACTGTTCTCAACTGCTCTATCAGTCGCTGATTGGTAGTTCCCTGAAACCATTCATGGACCGAATAGGCAATTTCTGGACCAATGCCATATACTGCTTCAATCTCCTTGGGGTCCGCTGCCGCTAAACGGTCTGCTGTGTAAAATTCCTGGGTTAGCAGCTGAGCATTGACCACACCCACATGACGAATTCCCAACCCAAACAAAACCCGCGACCAGGGCTGTGACTTAGATGCTTGAATCGCATCCACTAGTTTCTGAGCTAGCTGTTGACCCATTCGTTCCAAGGGCAGTAGATCCTCTACGGTTAGTTCATATAAATCGGCCACGGAGCTAACTAATTTTTTGTCTAGGAGCTGGTGGACCCATTTTTCACCCAGACCTGCAATGTCTAAGGCTTGACGACTGGTCCAGTGGATCAGGTCACCCCGCACAATGGCCGGACAGGTGGGATTGATACAGCGGGTAACCGCTTCATCGGCAGGTCTTACCAATGTTTCACCGCATTCAGGGCAATGGTTGGGTAGCTGACAGCGCTCGGCACCCGCTGGTCGCAGCTCGGGGAGCACCCGCACCACCTCTGGAATAATTTCACCAGCCTTGCGGACGATGACGGTGTCGCCTTTGTGCAGGTTGAGTTCAGAAATGCGGTCGGCGTTGTGCAATGTGGCGCGGGCAACCGTAGTCCCGGCTAGCTGTACCGGTGCTAGCTCAGCTACGGGGGTAACGGCTCCGGTACGACCGATTTGTACCGTCATATCCTGCAAGAGGGTGGGGACTTCTTCCGCTGGGTACTTGAGGGCAATGGCCCAGCGGGGAAATTTTTGGGTAAACCCAAGTCGTTCCTGGAGTGCCAGGTCATTGAGTTTAACGACGACACCATCTGTTAAGTAGGGCAGCTCGGTACGAGCCTGGTCCCAATACTTGTAAAACTGAGCAACATCCGCAGCGGTGGGACAAAGCTGACGATTAGGATTAACCTTAAATCCTAAGGTTTTCAGAGCTGCCAAAGAGTCTGTTTGGGTCTGAGGTAATGACAGCCCGCCTTCCCCCTCCGGCAGCAGCAGCGTGTAAGCAAAAAAATCTAGCCGCCGCTGGGCGACGACCTTGGAGTTCAGCTGTCGCAGGGTGCCCGCAGCTGCATTACGGGGATTGGCAAAGGGGGCTTCATCCTTAGCCAGGCGGTCAGTGTTAATGTGCTCAAACACATCATTGGGAATAAAGGCTTCTCCACGAATTTCCACACGGGGCGGGGGATTGTCGATTTGTAGCCGCAGGGGAATGGAGCGAATAGTGCGGACATTTTGGGTGATGTCTTCGCCGCTAATGCCGTCGCCTCGGGTAATCCCTCGGGTGAGCAGCCCGTTTTCATAGGTAAGGGCGAGAGCGTTGCCGTCGATTTTTAGTTCTGCTACTACAGCCGCTTGGTTAACATCGGGGGTTTGCCGCTGCCAGCGGGTCTCCCACTGGCGATATTCGTCGATATCAAAGGCATTTTCCAGGCTGTAGAGTGGAATGTTGTGCTCCAGGGCAGTGAACTGACTGGCAGGCTTTTCTCCCACACGCTGGGTGGGGCTATCGAGGGTAACCAGCTGTGGGTACTCAGTTTCTAACGCTTGCAGTTCGCGATAAAGCCGGTCGTAGACTTCGTCGGGCAGATCGGGCGCGTCCAATACATAGTAGGCATAGCTGGCTTTTTGTAGCTGCGATCGCAGCTCCCTGGCCCGCTGTTGCCGATCCGCTGGAACTGTTGCTGTTATCACCGTTGCAAGTACTCAACTAATTACAAACTAATTACAAAATTCACCTGTCTGGACAGGCCCACTGAATTCTACCCAATGCAGGTCATGATGCTAGGAAACTAAATAGGGTTAGGGGGATTAACAACGTCCGGCCCGCCTATATTGATCTCATTCCATAGAGATAAGGGCTATTCAAGCCAGTCTGGGACAATCAGTACAAAGGCATTACCTATCGTGACATTTTTTCCCACACTTGATATTCGTCTGTGGATTTTGGCGGCTGGCCGTTTGCTTTCCCAGCTGGGCATTGGCTTTACTCTGTTTTATGCACCGTTATTTTTTGCCGATGATGTGGGCCTATCGGCGACGGCGATTGGGTTAGGGCTGGGCAGTCAGTCCCTCTCGGGCATGGTGGGGAGATTTGCCGGCGGTTCCATGGCTGATTCCCCTCGCTGGGGCAGACGCCGCACGCTGCTACTATCCGCTGCCATTTCTGCAGTGGCCGATGGCTGTTTTGTCATCACCCACGATTTTTGGGGCTTTGTGGTTGCCAACCTACTCATGGGGCTAGGAGTCGGTCTATACTGGCCTGCCACTGAAGCGGTCGTGGCCGATATCACCACCGAGCACAATCGCAACGAAGCGTTTGCCATTGTCCGTTTGGCCGATAGTCTAGGTCTGAGTCTGGGGGTGGTGTTAGGCGGAGCCGTGATTGCGGCATTTCAAGCCTATCGGGTGCTCTTTGCCCTAGATGGCATCACGTTTATGGTGTTCTACGCCATTGTGGCTATGGCTATCACTGAGACCCTCAGCACTCGTCGCGTCTCCGGGGGCTTTTGGCAGGGGTGGCGAGTGGCGGTATGCGATCGCACCCTCCAAATTTATGTCCTAGTTAACTGTCTCTTTCCCCTCTATCTCTCCCAGTCTCAGAGCACCCTTCCCCTCTATCTCAACCGTTTTACCAGCCTTGACAACCATGCCGCCGTGGGCGGAATTTTTACTTGGGCCATTGTTCTGACCGCGCTATGTCAACTCCCCATAGCTCGCTGGCTCAAGCGATTTAACCAGCCCTACGCCCTAATGATTGCCTTAATTTTTTGGGCCGTTATGTTTTTTAGCACCTGGCTCGTAGGACAGCAGCTGATCACCCCCCTTATATTTGTCCTGATCGGTCTGACGGCCATGGCTTTGGGCACCGTGGCCTATACCCCTATCGCCTCGGCCCTGGTCGTTGGCATCGCACCCTCTCACTTGCGAGGTGTGTATCTATCCGTAAATTCTATGTGTTGGGCCATCGGCTATCTAATCGGGCCACCCTTAGGGGGCTGGGCCTTAGACAACGACCATGCCCATACATTCTGGCTATGGTTGATACTGAGCACTTTGGCTGGAGCCTTAATCTTAAAGAACCTCCAAGCTCAGCTCCGTAAAGACATGGGTAAAGCGTGAGTTGTAATTTGGTGCTGAACCGGTTATCCCCCATACACTTAGCACCAGTGCAATTGGCCTGTAAGTTTAAGATCTGCTCTCAATCACCGTAGGAAAAACACTCGGCGAGAACATCTCCCATAGCGCCTCATGGTAGGGAGCATAGTATTGCTCCTGCCCATGGGTCACATGCCATTTAAACTCTTGCCCCAACAGATTCAGCATCTGTCTGACCAGCTCCCAATTCACCTTAAGGGTGGGATAGAGCATGACACACAGCGGGAAAAGTTCTTGTTGAATAGAGTCCAGACTTTGTTCCAATACACAGGTCCAAAGATAAATCTGAAACATCTCCGTATCACGCACGCTAGAAACGCGCACCGCTGCACTGTCTAGACGCTCGGTATAACACTGATAGTTGGGATAGAGCTGATTAACCCGATCGACGACATTGGTTGCGATCTCAGTACTGTGGGGCAAAAGTGTTTGAATCACCTTTAATCGCTCATCCCCATAGGTATACATGGCGGCAGCATTGTAGGCCCTCTGTAGTGGCATGTAAAGGTGATCGTCAATCACCTTAAAGTAGGAGGCTAAGGCATTGCGCTCATCTTCGGGGGCAGCCTCTATCAGGATCTGACCGCAATGATGAAACTGCATACTCACAAAACCAATCAACCGTGGATCGCTAGAGGTATAGCGCTTTCGAATCACCCCTAAGCCAGCCGAAATTTTGACCGATAGTTGCTGGGGAGGAATATGCCTGGCATACGCGGCTAGTGCTCTAGAGTAAACCCTGTGAACATCGCCCGCTATGCTCCATGGGTCAATCAACTTGGCATTAACGCGATGTCTTTTGACTTCTTGAGCCAGTAACGCTTCCGTTAAATTCCACGCCTTTGCGCTGGCAGACCGTAGCTCTGATGTCAGATGCTCAACAAGCGTAGCGCGGGTCTCTGTCTCTAAACTTGAATTGTCCAGAGCATCGTCATAAGTTTCAACGGAATTAATATATCGTTTAGCCCAAAGCTGAGCTAGCTGGGCTGGACTCGTACAATTTCCAGCTATCGCCTGCACTTGATTAGTTTGATGCATCTAACACTTTTCTTAGGAAACACTCTAAATATTGGCTAGCAAATGTAGGCAGTTAGCGAACATTTCCCCTCTCATAGCCCCTGAGAAAATCACACAGCTGTGTTGCCCATGGAAAACCTCAGCCATTGGCAAACGGCTTCATAGTCAAGGCACTATAAACTACTTAAAACTACTTAGTTTACTTATCTTAACAAAAGCTCGGATTTTTCATGGATATCTATAAATATAAGTAAATGCCCCTAAACAAGGAACGGCATTTACTCAGCCAATTGGCGTAATGTGTTGAAAATTAGATAGCAGCAGACCAGCCCACAGAGATTCAAGCCCTGCAGGCTAGTGTGGCAAAAAAGAATAGAGCACTCAGAAGCACCTAAGCGACTTCAATCACCTCAGGGAAAAGATCGGGGGAAAACATTTGCCAAAGGGCGTCCTGATACGGTGCGTAATATTGCTCCTGTTCGAATGTTGTATGGTGGCGAAACTCTCGAGCCAACAAGTGCAACATCTGTCTAACCAACTCCCAATTCACCTTCAGCGTGGGATAAAGCATGACGCACAGCGGAAAAAGCTCCTCTTGAATGGCGTTAAAACGCCCCTCTAAAACGCAGGTCCACAGGTAGACCTGGAACATTTCAGTATCGCGGATACTGGATATGCGAACCGGTCTACTATTCAGGCAGTCCGTATAACAGTGATAGGAAGGGTACAGCTGATTGACCCGATTGACGACGTTATTAGCAATCGTTGTTATGTGGGGCAGCAATGTTTGAACGACACCTAAGCGCGCATCACTATAGTCGTAGGCCGCTGCTGCATCGTAGGCCCTCTGCAGTGGCATGTACAGGTGATCATCGACAACCTTGAAGTAGGCGGAAAGCAGCGCTCGCTGTGACTTAGGGATACTCTTTAAAAGCATCTGCCCAGAATAGTGGAACTGCATACTAACAAACCCAATTAGCCTGGGGTCAGCGCTGGTATACCGCTGCCGTATTTTCCCCAGATCAGCCGAGATATTGACAGATAATCGGCAAGGTGAAAGTTTGTGGGCATAAGCTTCCAGGGCTTTGCCATAAATGTCGTAGACATCTTTGGATACCTGCCATGGGTCCACTAAGCTTGCTTGGATACAGTGGCGTTTAACCTCATGGGCTAGAAGCGACTCGGTTAAGTTCCATGCTTTCACACTGGCCGATCTCAAGTCTGACAGTAGCTGGTCTACGAGGCTGGCACGGGTTGTTGCTACTGCCCCAGCTTTCAAGGACTGGTCACAGGCGGCAAGATTGCTCAAATATTTCCGTGCCCACAACTCTGCCATTTGGGCGGGGCGACCGGGGCCAGAGTTACTGCGAGGTACTTGCCTAAGGTCGGTTCCATGCATGTGAAACATTGGTCTCTCCGAAAGTTCTTCGAAGTACGTAAAATCACGTAACCAGTATGAAGTTGGAATACAATATTCACGGTTACGTTACTACGAACAATACTGGTATATCACGTTTGCTATTGCCAACCGAACGGATACAGGTAAATGAAACAATTTAACATAATCTTAAGGAAATACTAGTGGTCAAAATCGACTAACAATGTGTTCTCTTCAGAAGCGTTAAGAAAATTAACTCGTTGATTATTCACGGATTCTCTACTTACTCGCTTTGTTTATAACCCTCTTGAGTCGTTGCCAAAGCCCCTAGGTATAACGTTATTTTTTGTTGTCTGTTTCATTTTTGTTACATCTGCGAGAGTGTCGCAAAACAGCTCAAATCGTCGTGATAGCATACGAACCATAAGCTTTTAATCGATTTGGAGAAAAACCTTGGCACTTCGGGTTGCGGTTGTTGGAGGCGGTCCAGCAGGTTCTTCTGCTGCTGAGACGCTAGTAAAAGCAGGTATTGAAACCTATCTATTTGAACGCAAGTTAGACAACGCTAAGCCCTGTGGTGGAGCGATTCCCCTTTGCATGGTTGATGAATTTGACTTGCCTCCCGAGATCATTGATCGCCGCGTGCGCAAGATGAAAATGATCTCCCCTTCAAATATTGAGGTCAATATCGGTAGCACTCTCAAGGATGACGAGTACATTGGCATGTGCCGCCGTGAGGTATTGGATGGCTTTCTGCGTGAGCGGGCTGAGAAGCTTGGCACCAAGGTAATCAACGGTACGGTCCATAAGCTAGAGATTCCTGGTAATGATAAGGATCCCTACACGCTGCACTATGCCGACCATTCCAATGGCACGCTCCAGGGTGATGCTAGGACTCTTCAGGTAGACATGGTGATTGGCGCTGACGGTGCCAACTCTCGCGTGGCTCGGGCAATTGATGCGGGTGACTATAACTATGCGATCGCATTTCAAGAGCGTATTCGTCTACCCGAAGACAAGATGGGCTACTACGAAGAGCTAGCAGAAATGTACGTCGGCGACGACGTATCCCCCGACTTTTACGCTTGGGTATTTCCCAAGTACGATCACGTTGCCGTGGGCACTGGCACCATGCGTGTCAACCAGGCCAAGATCAAGCAGCTGCAAAAGGGTATCCGTGAGCGTGCTGCCAAGCGTCTTGAAGGCGGCAAAATCATTAAGGTAGAAGCCCATCCTATTCCTGAGCATCCCAGGCCGCGTCGGGTTGTTGGTCGGGTTGCTCTAGTTGGCGATGCCGCTGGCACCGTAACCAAGTCTTCCGGTGAAGGGATCTACTTTGCTGCTAAATCTGGTCGCATGTGTGCAGAAACTATTGTTGAACTATCCAATAGTGGTGAGCGTGCCTTAACTGAAGCCGAACTTAAGACCTATATCAAGCGCTGGGACAAGCAGTACGGCGTCACCTACCTCGTGTTGGATATTTTGCAGCGCGTATTCTACCGCTCCGATGCCACCCGTGAGGCCTTTGTGGAAATGTGTGCCGACATGGATGTTCAGAAGCTCACGTTTGATAGCTATCTGTACAAAACCGTCGTTCCCGCTAATCCCATTACCCAGATGAAGATTACTGCCAAAACCATTGGCAGCTTAATTCGTGGTAATGCATTGGCTCCTGCTGAGTACTTCCCGGTTGAGCCTATTGCCAAATAGCTGCTGTAGGTATTAATACCTGGCGATTTTATAGCTAACAAAAAAGGGGGCCAACCTTGGCCCCCTTTTTTGTTAGCTAATAATGATGATGCAATGCCACACTTCCATATGTATGACCACTGATGAAACCTAAACAAATCGCCTTCTCCCATGCTCACTCAAAATGCCCACGCCCTAACTGGCCGCGCGATTAGCAAAGAGTTGATCATCCTGAGGTAGCTCTAGACAGTAGCCTGCCCCATAGACAGTCTTAATAAACTTAGGATGACGCGGATCCGGCTCTAACTTAGTTCGCAAATGGCGAATGTGCACGCGGATAGTCTCAATATCGTCGTTCGGGTCATATCCCCAAACTTCCTTCAAAATTTCACTCGGTGCCACTGTCTGACCATGACGCTGTAGTAAACAGTGCAACAGTTCAAATTCCAAGTGAGTTAGCTTGACAGTACGCTCAAACCAAATGGCTTCAAAGCGCTCGGGCACTAAGGTCAACGGACCGTAATTCAGAATCTCACTATGCTTTGCCGCCTGAGGAATGCGGTCAGTACGTCGCAATAATGCCCTCACTCGCGCCAACATCTCCTCTAGCTCAAATGGCTTGGTGAGGTAATCGTCGGCACCTGCATTAAAGCCGTCCACTTTGTCCTGGGTTTGCCCCAAGGCGGTTAGCATTAATACCGGAATATCGGCTGTTCGCTCATCACGGCGAACACGCTGGCAAACAGTAAGGCCGTCTACCTTAGGCAGCATCAGATCAAGCATGATCAAGTCTGGCAAGAGCTGCACAGCCAGTGCCTGCCCCTTAACACCATCTTCAGCCTGACTAACATCATATCCAGCCATTTCCAGGTTAACTGCCACCAGTTCTGAAATGGCTGGATCATCATCAATGACAAGTATACGAGGCATCTTAAAAACAGAGGTTTTACTATATGGAATAAGGAAACTAACTAGGGTTTCCTGACTGCCTCTCATCAAAGTTTAAAGTGGGAGACAAATGTTACCCCAACTATATAGTATCGCTACAATAATTTACACGATGATACCTTAAGGTTTAATTTACGTCATGATTACCCCTGTCAATGCGTCAAAAGCGCACAGAGGAACGGCCTAGCAGCCTGGTATCCAGCCGCTAAAGAATAAATATTACCGAAGCTAACTTGATTAGTTCTGTCAGGTTTTAACTCCCCAGGTAGGATTCGAACCTACGACCAATCGATTAACAGTCGACCGCTCTACCACTGAGCTACTGAGGATTGTTCAGCTTTATAAATATAGGCAATTCTATGTCAGTTGTGCAAGGGATTTTTTCATCTTTCTTGGAAAATCTCAAAAATCGAGCGAGCCTAACCTCGTTGCCCTAGGGTGTAAGAGGGCTTGCCCCAAAGCGGCAGCCATTCTGTGGGCAAAGCCTGCCGCTAATTTCCCTCTACTGCATCAAATGGGTTCGTAGTTTAGCTAGCTTGGCCTGAGTTTCGGAATTTAGTGACTTGGATAAAAATCGCTGTTTGGAGTGCCTTTGGGGTTTCTGGCGATGTTTAACGTTTTGGACTGACAGGTTAACATCAGAGGCTAATTGGTTGGCCGACATCCACTCAGCGCCGTATCCAATCACCGTTAGCTGCTGAGCCCGGTCAGAGGTGGCCACAATCAATCGTTTTTGAAATTTGCGACTATCATTGCGAAACTTGGCACAGGTTCTTTCTATGTAGCTATCGGCAGTTTGACCAAAGCTGGTGTAGTGCACTGAGAGATGTTGAGTTAATGATTCACTGCGATGGGTCTGGGGTTGGCCATAGGCGTCAAAGACGAGTAATGTCTCAAAGCCTTTATAGGCACTGTAGTTGGCCAACGTCTCAGCTAGGCCATTACGGGCAAACTCTAGTCCCTGAACATCTCGCAATTCTATTAAATCTGGCCAGGCACCGATGATGTTGTACCCATCGACTAATAAAATTGCCTGCGAGGTGGAACCGGTCATCTCTGGGTGCCTAGGTAACGTGTAAGCCTATCATTCTTCTAGCTTAACGTTCACTATCCCCGGAACCTAGTGGATTGAGGATTTTTCTTACCTAAATCTGGGTTTGAGTTTGCTAGGTCAGGTGTAAATTTTTTAATGCTTGCTTAACTTGATCGGGTGCTCCTTGGGCAGCTACACGGCCTTGCTCTAGCAAAATGGCGCGATCGCAATAATCTAACTCCACCAATCGGTGGGTCACCCACAGCGCCGTAATGCCCTGATCTTTGACTAGATCGCGCACCTGGGAGACCAGCTCCAGCTGACTGTCTGGATCAAGCAGCGCCGTGGGTTCATCAAACAGCAGCACTCGGCAATGTTGGGCTAAGGCGCCTGCGATCGCAACTCGCTGCTTTTGTCCCCCGCTCAGTGCATAGATCGGTCGCCGCTTTAGATGTAGCAGGTTGACCATGGCTAATGCCTCATCCACCCGCTGACGCACAGCGGCATAGGACATATTTTCATCCACGAGACCAAAGGCAACATCTGCACCGACGGTGGGCATCACCAGCTGGTGGTCAGGGTTTTGAAAGACAAACCCCACCGGTTTCGGCAGCTGTATGGTGCCCTGGGGCGCGTCTAAGAGTCCTGCCAACAGCCTCAAAAGTGTGGACTTACCACTGCCGTTGGTGCCCAGCAGCATACAAAATTCCCCTGCTGGCACCTGTAATGAACAGCCTGCCAGCACCGATGCCCCTGAGTCCCAGCTAAAGTGCAAATCGTCAATTGCGATCGCTCGACTCATTTTCAAATCCCTCAGCAGTCCCCCTCATCAGTCCATCTTTTAAGCTGGCAGTCAAACAATCTCCACTGCCAGCTGCCCATGCCCCGATTTACTCAAACGGTTATTTCCCAGCAAGCACTAAGGACTGAGACTTTAATTAGGCCGTACAGGCGTTCCATGAAACGCCCCTGCAGAAGTAATGTTTGGAACTTTTGGATCTTATAAAATCCTGCTTCCTAATCATTGGCCATGGCAAAAAATCCTGCTGATTTACCCGAGGATGAAGCTCCACCAGATTTCTCATAAACCTGTACTGCAGCCAGCTCGCTGACCAAGACCGCCAGCTTTTTGCCTTCCTGCTTGTCGCAACTCAGCTCAAGAATCACAGGCTGCCCTGTCTTGAGCGCATTCAAAACCGTAGCGTAAGTCTCATCCGCAGCCTCTATCGTCTTTTTTTGGACCGACATCGGTAGGGCCGTATGCTTCAACGAAAGCTCAACTATATACATAGGAAAAAATTACTTATCTGAGAAGTCCGGTCTCTAGTATGTCAAAAATGCCCCCAAGTCAGGCATCAATAATTGAGGTAATTGAGGCAAGGCAAGGGACAGCCAAATCTTAAGAGAAAATACTGCTTGCAAAATGACACTAGCCTTTCAGAAAAATCCGCCTATAATGAGAGAAATAGTAAAGATAAGTAACATTTCTACTCACAAAGTCGAGCGAATCATTTAGGCATCATTCCGCACCGCGGATTACATAATCAATTTTTTGTGCCCGCGCTCGCCTCGTAAGTGGACTACTGAATCTTTACTAATTTTAGAAAATCACACTAGAGGATTTGAGATGACCATAGCAATGGGCCGTGCTGGAGCCAATCGGGGCGTCTTCGACGTTGTCGATGACTGGCTCAAGCGCGATAGATGTGTCTTTGTTGGGTGGTCCGGTTTGCTGTTGTTCC